>CANQUB010000001.1 GCA_947626955.1 uncultured Clostridia bacterium
TAAAGAAGCTCAGCATAATAAAAGATGACCGCTATGTGCATCTAGACATCAACACCCGCCGCAATCTTGAACTTGTGGAGAGCATGAACCTAAAGCGCAAGCGTGGCTCACTTCTTGGGCTTCTAGACAACACCAAGACCCACATGGGGGCAAGGAAACTGCGTATGTTCATCGACCAGCCTCTCCGTGACGAAGTGGCCATAAATGCAAGGCTGGACGGCGTGCAAGAGCTTTGCGAGAGCGCCATACTTAGAGATGAGCTTGGCGAGCTGCTTTCGCACGTTCAAGACCTTGAAAGAAAGTGCGGCAAGCTTGCAGCCGGAACTATCACGCCAAAAGAGTGCTACAGCCTGGGCGAGACGCTTATGTATATTCCGCACATCAAAAAGTGCATAAACAGCCTTTCCAGCTCGCTGATTGTGGAGTGCAACAAGAATATGCACGATTTGACCGAGGTGGCACAAATGCTCATCGAGGCCATCGACCCTCAGTCGCCAAGCAACATTAAAGAGGGTGGCTACATTGCCAAGGGCTTTAATGAGGAACTGGACAAGATTCGCCATATCAAAGAGTACGGCAAGCAGTGGTTGGCCGAGCTTGAGGTTTCGGAGCGTGAGAGAACAGGCATAAAGAACCTTAAAACGGGCTACAACCGCGTGTTCGGCTACTATATTGAAATATCCAAGTCGTGGCTGAACATGGTTCCTGAAAACTATATCCGTAAGCAGTCACTGACCACGGGCGAAAGGTTTATAACCCCCGAGCTCAAGGACATGGAAAACAAGATCTTAAACAGCGTTGAAGAAGCTTTGAAACTGGAAACCGAGATCTTCGACAACATCAAAAACACCCTGCTTTCATACATGAGCGATATTTTGGAGATTTCGGACGCCGTGTCAACCCTAGACTGTCTTTTAAGCTTTGCGCTTGTCAGCCAAAAATATCACTATACAAGGCCAAAAATTTCTTCGCAAATTGACCACATCATGATAAAAGACGGCCGCCACCCTGTGGTTGAAGCCCTTCTTAGCGGCGGAGCCGAGTTTTCACCAAACGACACCCTGCTTGACAGCGGAGACAACCGCACCATGCTTATAACTGGCCCAAACATGGCCGGAAAGAGCACCTATATGAGGCAGGTTGCAATAATAACCCTGATGGCCCACATGGGCTGCTTTGTTCCTGCAAAAGAGGCCGAAATTTCGCTGGTTGACCGCATTTTCACCCGTGTTGGCGCCAGCGATGATTTGGCCTTTGGCCAATCCACTTTTATGGTGGAGATGACCGAGGTGGCCAACATCCTTAAAAACGCCACCAACTCATCGCTTATAATCCTAGACGAGGTAGGGCGAGGAACTTCGACCTATGACGGGCTGTCCATAGCCTGGGCCATAATGGAATATTTGGCCGCGCACCTAAAGGCCAAGACCCTGTTTGCCACCCACTACCACGAGCTTACCGAGCTTGAGGGGGACATCGAAGGGGTAAAGAACTACCGCGTCATGGTAAAAGAGTTTAACGACAGCATAATCTTTTTGCACAAGATTGCCCGAGGCAGCGCCAACAAGAGTTTTGGTATCGAAGTTGCCAAGCTTGCCGGCCTTCCTGACGAGCTGGTTACACGCGCTAAAGAGATTTTGGCCGTGCAAGAGCAGGCCAACCACGAGGCCGTGGTCACCACCAACAAGCACGCAGATGTCGAAAATTACCAGCCAGGTGGAGCTGAAGTCATCAATGTTCTAAAGGAACTTGATATGGACAACATCACCCCAATCATGGCTTTTGGCACTCTTCAAAACCTTGTTGACAAAGTTAAAAAATAGGAGAGAGACATGAAGATTAATGTTTTAACCAGTGACATTTATAACTATATCGCCGCCGGTGAAGTGGTCGAAAGGCCGGCATCGGTCATAAAGGAGCTTGTAGAAAACAGCATAGACGCCGGAGCCACAATAATTGACATTGAAATAAACAATGGCGGCATAGATTTTTTGCGTGTGTCCGACAACGGCTACGGCATTGAAAATAGCCAGCTAAAAACCGCCTTTTTGTCACACGCCACCAGCAAGATTAAAGAGGTCAAGGACCTTGACAATATTCTAACTTTGGGCTTCCGTGGTGAGGCGCTTGCATCAATTGCCGCCGTCGCCAAAGTGCAGATGACCAGCAAAAATAAGGTCGACGAAACGGCCAGCACCATTGTCATCGAGGGGGGCAAAGTGCTCTCTGTTGAGCCTTCTAGCCGCACCGAGGGCACGACCGCCGTGGTTAAAGACCTGTTCTATTGCGTGCCAGCAAGGCAAAAGTTTTTGAAAAAGCCAAAGGCTGAGGAGCAGGAAATAACCAACCTCGTTTCTCGCTTTATTTTGTCTCACCCCGAAATTTCCTTTACCTACATTGCCGACGGCAGACGCATTTTTGCCTCCAGCGGCAAGACCCCAAAAGAGGCCTTGTTTGCCGTCTATGGCAAAAGTGCAGTTGAAGAGACCTTGGATATTTCGCTAGCAAGGGGGCAATACAAGGTCGAGGGCTTTGTGGGCAGGCCAAGCTATTCAAAGCCTAACCGCACCTACCAAACCCTTATTATAAACGGCCGCTATGTCATAAACCAGACCGTGGCCGTGGCAGTCACCAACGCTTTTGGCGAAATGCTCATGAAGAGAAAATATCCATTCTATGTGCTATATTTGACACTTCCTAGCGACTCGGTGGACGTAAATGTGCATCCAAACAAGCTTGATGTCCGCTTTGAAAACAATAACCTTATATATTCGCTCTTTTTCGAGGCTGTGTCTCGGGCACTAACCAGCATGGACTATGTGGCATCGGCCGAGGACAAGGGGCTTGAAAAGGAGTTTGAGCAGCGAACAAACGAGAGGCTAAAAGAGCAGTTTACCGCCCTCAGCCCACTCAGCGACACCCGCAGCACCACCATTATCGAGCCGCCAAAGAAGAAGATAGACAAGGCAGGAGTAAACCTTAACCCGTTCTCATTTAACGCCGAGAACCTAACCAAAGAGGAAAAGCAGGAGACCAAAGCCCAAGTGCTAGACAGCGTGCTTAGAGCTTCGTCGGGTGACGAGTCGGTCAAAGACGGATTTGGCCTTGGCTCAAAGCTGCTTGAAAGGCTATCACAGGCCAAAAATGATGACACATTTTTATCTAGCGACTACAATGCCGGCGAGCAGCAGTCACTGGGGGTAAAGCCGACAATAAAAAAGGTTGGCAAACTGTTTAACACCTACCTTATTATCGAAGTGGACAACGACGTGTTCTTTATCGACCAGCACGCCGCTCATGAGAGGGTGCTGTATGAAAAGTTCAAAGCCCAATATGACAAAAAGCAAATTGCCGTTCAGCCACTGCTGTTTCCTTATGTGCTGACCCTTAACTCCATTGAGGCCGGCATACTTGAGAGCAATTTACAAATTATGCAAAGCCTTGGCTTTGACATAGATGAGTTCGGCGACAACACCTTTAAAGTAAGCGCCGTGCCTGCCATTGTCAGCGAAATGAACTTTGACACCTTTTTCTCGGAGTTCTTGTCCGAGAGCCGCAACATTGCCAAAAAGGGCAGTGACCTTATTCGCGACTACTTGATGCAGCACTCATGCAAGAGCGCCATCAAGGGAGGCAACGACCTTAGTGACGACGAAATTGACCACCTCTACGAGGAGATGAGCAAGGAAAAAATAAAGCTGTTTTGTCCGCACGGCAGGCCAATTGCCATCCGCATGAACATCCATGACATTGAAAAATGGTTTAAGAGGATTGTGTGATGAAGCCCAAAATTGTTGTCATTATCGGGCCGACTGCGGTTGGCAAAACCGGCTTTTCAATCGAGGTGGCAAAGCGCTTTAATGGCGAGATTGTAAACGCCGATTCGGTCCAGCTCTATAAGGGGCTAGACATAGGCTCGGCCAAGGTCACAAAAGAAGAAATGCAAGGGGTGGCGCACCACCTTGTCGACATTTTAGACCCAAAGCAAGATTGCAATGCCAGCCAGTATTCAACCCTTGCAAATAACGCCATAAACGACATTCTTTCCCGTGGCAAGCTGCCAATAGTTGTGGGTGGAACGGGAATGTATGTAAACGCGCTGCTGTTCGGCCTTTCGGTGGACAAGGGAAGTGACCCAGACTATAGAAGAGAGCTTGAAGAACTTGCAAAGAAAGAGGGGAGCGGTTATCTTCATAAAATGCTTGAGAAGGTCGACCCTGAGAGCGCCAAGTTAATTCATCCAAACCACCTTTCGAGAATTATTCGTGCCCTGGAAATTTACCACGTTACTGGCACTCCAAAAAGCCAGTTTAAGCAAAATACCGACAGCCCATACGACTATTTGTTGCTGGGGCTAAATTTGCCAAGAGAGGAGCTATACGACAGGATAAACAGGCGAGTGGACATAATGCTTAATAGCGGGCTTATTCATGAGGTTGAGGGGCTCAAAAGCCAAGGCCTTACGCCTGCCCACAAGAGCATGAGCGCCATTGGATACAAGCAAACGCTGGAATATTTTGAGCATAAAGATTATGACAAATTTGTAAATGATCTTAAACAGGCCTCACGCAACTATGCAAAGAGGCAGGTTACATACTTTAAAAAGATGCCAAAAATTGTCATGGTAAGTGCAAAAGAGACCACAAAAAATTTAAAACTTATAGAGGATTTTATCAATGGATAGATTAGATGCAGACAAGATTGTAGAAGGCTGCGAGGCCAAGCTCAAAAATATTTATAAAAAATTGGACGACATCGCCCTCTACAACACAGAAAAAGTGCTAGATGCCTTTGCCAGTGCCAACGTTTCGCTCACATGCATGGCGGGCAGCAGCGGCTATGGCTATGAGGACACGGCAAAGCCAAAGCTTTGCCAAATTTACAAGTCCATTTTCCACACCGAAGAGGCCATTGTGGCCGCAAATATTTCTTGCGGAACGCACGCCCTTGCACTGCCACTGTTTGGTATTCTTCGCCCAGGCGATGTTGCCCTTAGCATAACCGGCCGCCCATATGACACCCTCGAGACCATTATCTTTGGTCATGAAGGCAAGGACATTGGCTCGCTAAAAGACCTTGGAATAAGATTCGAGTGTCTAGAGATGAAAGGGGACAAGATTGACACTTTGGGAGCAATAAGGCTGGCCAAAAAGCTTCACCCAAGGATGATATACATTCAGCGTTCACGTGGATACTCCGACCGTGAGGCCCTGCATTGCCAAGACATAAAGGTGGCCATTGAAAAAATTAAGCAAAGCGGTATTGACGCCATATTCATGGTAGATAACTGCTACGGCGAATTCACCGAAAAGCTAGAGCCCACCGACGTTGGCGCCGACATCATGGCTGGATCACTCATGAAAAATATAGGCGGCGGAATAACCCCAACAGGTGGCTATGTGGTGGGCAAAAAAGAGCTTGTCGACCTTGCAGCCGGCCGAATGACAGCTCCCGAGCTCGGGATTGAGGTAGGGTCATACATAGCCTCGTATTATCCTTTCTTTGAAGGAATTTTCCTTGCTCCACACATGGTGGCAGGAGCACTAAAGGGCAGTATTCTACTTGGCAGAGTACTGAATTATACCCACGTTGAAAGCACGCCAAAAGCAGGTATTATGCCTGCCGACATAGTGCGTTCAATCAAATTCGGCGATGAAAAAAAGCTGGTTGATTTTTGTCAGCTTGTGCAAAGACTTTCTCCAATCGACGCGGGTGCCACAGTCATGCCATGGGAGATGCCCGGCTACGCCGACAAAGTGGTTTCGGGTGGCGGCACATTCATTCAAGGCTCAACCATGGAGCTTTCCTGCGACGGGCCAGTTAGACCGCCATATATTTGTTATATCCAAGGCGGATTGACATATGAGCACGTGAAGATATTGTGTATCAAATATCTTTTGGAGCAATAAAGAACAATTATACTCGCTCGCTTTGCAAGCGAATTATACTCACTTGCTTTGCAAGTGAATGATACTCGGCCTATGGCCGAATGATACTCGTGCTACGCACGAATTAGGGAATTTTTATTTTTTATGTAATTTTTAAGGTTATACTCTTTTATATTGTTAACAAATAGCAATAAAGTGCTTGTAAAGTAGCAGATAAGGTGAAGATGGTGACAAGGGCTAAGAAAGAGGGTTGCTGGCTAACCTTTGCAAGGGCCCCCGACAAGCGTAGTTAGGCCGCATCGCAAGCGATGCGGAACTAAAACTTTTCACCTTTCACCTTTCACTTAAAATAAAAACGGAAGTAAAATACTTCCGTTTTTATTTTAAAACTTGTATTCTTGTTTAGTTATGGCCGCATAGAGGTTTACATATTTAAGACCGCTGACTGGGCCGGGGTTGTTGAGACGATAAACTCGGCCGTCACGCAGCGAAAATTGCAGGCCGTTGACACCCTCAACAGCGTAGCCATTGATCTCGGAAAGTGGGAGAGTGCGGGACTCATTGTCATTTTTAATGACCAGCCTGTCTTTAAACAACTCTAGCCTATACTCACCAATTTCCTTGTTGGTGTATTTGTCCACCTTTTCTTTGACTATAAAGCCGTCGTCGCCAGTGATTACATAATCCTCAGGCAGGCTATCAAAGTCCATAAGCCTAAGCTGGTCTTTTTGCCATTTATCCATCTCGTCCAGGCGGGAAAGGGTGTGACCCTCAATATATCCATATTGGTTATATGAGGCCGTAAAATCACATTTATCGCAGCTGAAGGTGTTGCCGTGGCCATGAAGAGAGGACAGGGCGCCGCACTTTGGGCACATATAGAGTAGGGTTTCAATATTTTCAGCCAGGTCTTTACCAACGAACTTAACGTGTTCTCTCTCTTGCACCTCGTAGGCGTTGACCCTGAGGTCGGTCTTGATAATTTCAAATATTTCTTCAGCCGAGAGGTTTTCAATCTCCTCGGGGGTGATTACTCTTTTTACAAAGCCACGCATCTTGCCCTTACGTTTTTTGTGCGTCCACCTAGGGGAAGAGAAATATCCGCCTTCGATATTATAGATGACAACAGGCACTTTGAGCTTTTTCAAAAGCTTGCCGATGGTAGGCTTCATTTGGCTCATCTCGCCAGCGAAAGACTTGTTACCTTCGGGGAAAAGTGCCACCGGAGCACCCTGTCTTATGACAGACATAATACCTCGAACTGTCGAGGCGTCATGGGTGGATTTGGTGATTGGAATTGGGCAAACGAGGTGCTCAATAATTTTTCCAACCTTTAGCGAAGAGATGTGGTCACTCATAACAAAGTAGAGTGGGTCTTTAAAACTATTTGCCATGAAAAAGGCATCATAGTCGGTGGTGTGGTTGCCAAGAAGAATGTATGGGGGCTTTATCTTGTATTTTTCCGAGGTGTAGTTGAATTTTCTTTTCATCAAAAAATAGTGGATGAAAGGCCTTATCATCCTTTGCCAAAACTTATGTCTATGTTTAACTTCTACAGCCATATTACTCCTTATAGTAATAATTATAGCATATATATAAGTTATATGCACCTGTTTTGCACACTTTTTTTATTTTGCAAAATGTGCCAAAAATAGCCAAATTTATTTGTAGTTAGCTGACCTTCTTTGATATAATTACATTAATAACTTTACAAGAGGAATACCTATGGATCTATTTAAAAAGTTTGACGAAAACCCAACAATGAAACTCCTTGCCAGCGCTCGCGAGAACAACATTTATCCATACTTCCACCAGCTTGAAACCAAGCAAGACATCGTGGTAGAAATGGAAGGCAAAAGGGAGATTATGATAGGCTCAAACAACTATCTTGGCCTAACTGGCAACCAAGAAGTTATTGACGCCGCCGTCGAGGCCACCAAAAAGTTTGGAACAGGCTGCTCGGGCTCAAGATTTTTGAATGGCACAACAGTTGCTCACGTTGAAATGGAAAAGGAATTGGCCGAATTTTTGCACAAAGAAGACTGCGTTACAATGAGCACAGGCTTCCAGCTTAACCTCGGCGTTATCTCGGCTATTGCCGGCCGAAACGATGTGGTTTTGTGCGACAAAGAAAACCACGCCTCTATTTATGACGCCATAAAGCTCAGCTATGCAACTCTCATTAGATACGAGCACAACGACATGGAAGACCTCGAAAACAAGCTTAAAACCGTGCCTGAGAACAAGGGAATACTAATTGTCACCGATGGCGTGTTCTCCATGAGCGGAGACATTTGCAAGCTCCCTGAACTTGTTGCATTAAAGAAAAAATATGGTGCAAGGCTTATGATAGACGACGCCCATGCCTTTGGCATCTTGGGCGAGAACGGCCGCGGAACGGCTGAGTTCTTTGGACTTGAAGACGAAGTTGACCTCATTGGTGGAACCTTCTCAAAAACTCTTGCCAGCCTTGGTGGCTTTTGTGCTTGCGACCACAAAACTGCTGAATTTATTCGCCACACTTCGCGCCCATTTATCTTCTCAGCTTCGATAACTCCAGCCTGCGTTGCTGCGGTTAGAAAGTCGCTTGAAATTGTTAAAAGAGAGCCTGAGCGAAGAAAGCACCTTCTCGAAATTTCCGACTACATGAGAAAATGCCTGAAAGACAGGGGAATTGTCTATCGTGAAAACCACGACGGAATCCCTATAATTCCAATTTATACCTACGAAGTTGAACCAACGCTTAAGACCTGCAAGCGCCTGTTTGAAGAGGGCGTGTATGTAAACCCAGTTCTTCCTCCAGCAACTCCAGTTGGGGAGTGCCTGATTAGAACAAGCTACACAGCCACCCAAACCAAAGAGCTTATTGAAGAAGCTGCCGACAAAATTTTGAAAGTTTTGAAGGAATTAAAGATAATGTAAAAAGAGCCGCAAGGCTCTTTTTTATTGGCTATTGGTTGGTACTAATCATTCGTCGTCGTCATTATTCAAAAAGTCCAGCCCCTTGCTTTTTAGCAGTTCTTCAAGGCTCATTTGGTCGGCGGCGGGGTCGGTGATAATCTTATCTATCTTTATAGAAACATAGCCCTTTTCGTCGGTGTTGTAGGTGTCTAGGCACTTGCCGCAGTTGTCGCAAAACTTGGTTGGGTCAAGGTCGCACAAAAGGCACTCGCCGCAGTGAGTGCAGCTGACATCGGGGTCTAGCACGCAAGGCTCACCCAGCTTTGGCAGCTTTTTTATTAGCTCCTTTTTTAACTTTTCAATTTCGTCCTTCTTTTGCTTGTCGGCACTTGCGGTTTTATTGTTTGTTTTGTTTTCCATATTTCTTACCTTTTTAACCATTATAGCCCTTTTATTTGTTATTTTCAACGATTTTTTATTAAAAATATACAAACATTTGTTTGCATTTGCTGGCTCATTATGTTATAATTGTTGTAAGGAGAGTATAAATGAAAGATAAAATTGACCAAACTGAAAGGGTATATCAATTTATTGTAGACTTCATAGATAAAAATTCCTACCCGCCAAGCGTGAGGGAGCTGTGTGCTGGGCTAAACATATCTTCAACGGCCACAATCTTTTATCATTTAAAGAAGCTTGAGGACCAGGGCAAACTCAGCCGTGGCAAGCAAAAGAACCGTGCAATTGGCCTAACTGAGCAAAAGGACAGGCCAAAAGAGGAAGAGATTCCTGTGATTGGAAAGGTTGCCGCCGGCAAGCCCATTCTTGCCACCGAAAACATTGAGGACAACTTCACTTTTTCGGACAATGTCTTTGGAAATCACGACAAGCTCTTTATCTTAAACGTCAGCGGCGACAGCATGATAAACGCCGGCATCTATGATGGCGACAAAATTGTTGTCAGCAAGCAAACCACGGCCGAAAATGGGGAAATTGTGGTGGCCATGGTGGGTGATGAAGCCACTGTTAAGCGTTTTTATAAAGAGAACGGGCACATCCGCTTGCAGCCTGAAAATGACTATTTGGAGCCTATCATTGTTCCAAACGCCACCATACTTGGCAAGGTTGTTGGGCTAATTAGAAATTATAAATAAGTATTGTACCTTATAACGTAAGTGTTTTTATAGCGTAATAGTTGACAACAATTACATTACTTGTTATAATGATTAAAGTTATAGGGGAGTGGCTCAACGGTAGAGTAGCGGTCTCCAAAACCGTAGGTTGCGTGTTCGAATCGCGTCTCCCCTGCCATAAAAGAACTACTGCAAAAAGCAGTAGTTTTTTTATGGCAGAGACCGATTCGAACACTGTACAGGGCCCCCATCGAACGAGTTTACGAGTTTGATGGGGAGAGGAGAAGGTTGGTTGATGGCTGGCGGTGGCTTTCAACGAAAGGCACTGACGCTTGAAACCAAGCTTCGACGAAATCGCGTCTCCCCTGAAGGAGCGATTCGAACACCATATGAAACCCCTGGCCATAAATGAAAAATGAATGCATCTCCGTTGGCGAAAATATGGTTTCGCCCCCGTTTGGTGCGTACCGCACCACCTTCTCCCCTCGACGGGGGAGACTTAAAAGTGATATGTTTCTCACAATGTTAACCAATAATTATTTAGACTTGTAAAGTAGCAGATAAGGTGAAGATGGTGACAAGGGCTAAGAAAAAAGGTTGCCGGCTAACCTTTATGGTTGCCGGCAATCTTCTTTCGACGCACTTGTTACTATATTCGCCTTAGGTGCGGAAGATATGGGCCGCGAGGTAAGCCTCGCGGAACTAATCTCGAATCTTAGTTCTCTTTTAACCCTTGCAAAGTCTCTTTTATTAAGCCCAGCATCTTGGTTATACAGCTGACCTTTTTCGATCTCGTTGACCCACTTTACAATATTGTTTGATGCATTTTTATCGTAAAAATCGGGGTTTTGCAAATTGCAATAGGTGAGAGTCTCCAAAAAGTTGGCATAGTCAGGGTTGTTGAAAACAAAACTCTTTAGCGTCCTTCGCATATGAGTGTACATTTGCTCGGTATCTATCAAAACATCGAAGAACCTGTCCACCGAAAGGCGGGTGATGCTGCTAGTTGGATTGACCGTTCTAAAAAGTTCCAGCCATGGGCCGTTTAGGCCATAGGCCCCGCCAAACATACTTGTGTCGCTAATTTCGGGGCTCTTTTCTCCCGAAGGCTTGCTCTTGTTTGGCCTTGCCGCACTTTCGAAAAAGCGGTTGAAGGCCTCAAGGTAGTGCATCATAACCAGCTCCACCTGGGTAGGCTTAATATAGCCGTTAAAAAATCTTCTAATTTGCTTTATTAACGACATACTCATGCCAGTGTAAAAGTCGCTAGGTTTGACCTCTTTGTCTTTAAATGTCCTCGACAAGTGTTTGTTGGCGTTAAACTCGTCCGAAATGATCTTTAACATTTTTTTGAAAACGTAGTAGACATGGTGATTTTTGGTTCGAGAAAAATATATAAACTGGTGGCAGTCTGGATTGAACTCAACTTTGCCAATGGAGTTTATAATAACCCGCTTGACCGGGGTATTTTTGCTCACGCACGGATTATTTGCACAGTTTAAGTCTTGCATTCTATAAAGGGTCAAAATGTTATTGTTGTCGCTACTCATGGCGATATTATAACACCTGGAAAACCGCTTTTCAATACTTGCCTTTAAAAAAGAATTAATATATAATGTCTTATATGAAGAACATTACTATTTACACCGACGGAGCCTGTTCAGGCAATCCCGGCAAAGGCGGATGGGGCTGCGTTCTAATTTATAAAGACCATAAAAAAGAGCTGTCGGGCGGGGAAGAGAACACCACCAACAATCGCATGGAGTTGACCGCCGTCATAAAAGCCCTTGAGCAGCTGAACCAGCCTTGCAATGTGGAGTTATACAGCGATTCGGCCTATGTGGTGAACGCCTTTACCGAGGGCTGGCTGGAAAACTGGAAAAAGACCAATTTTAAAAGCTCCAGCAAAGAGCCGGTCAAAAATGTCGACCTTTGGCAAATGCTGGATCTTCTCACTCAAAAGCACAATGTGACCTTCAACAAAGTAAAAGGCCACGCCGACAATGAGCTTAACAATAGGTGCGATGAGCTGGCGACAAGTGCAATAAACAAAATATAAAACGCTCATTTTTACCTCTCTGGCTTTGTTTCTGCAAGGCGGTGCAAGACAGTCATTTATGTTTAATAAACTCCTGCCTTGACCCCACCTTGCGAGCCTCGCCATAAAGGCAAATATGAGCGTTTTGACTTTTTGAACATAAATAAAATACAAAATAAAACGCCCATATTTGAATATGGGCGTTTTATTTTATACGTGGAAATTCCTTGAGTTAAAATACAAACAATGAAGTAACGCATCCAAAATTGGATACAGGCTGACAATGCTTGGAATTACCCAAATTAGGTGATTAAATAGTGGTTGTGTAAAGCTGTAGAAGCCTAGTTGTAGGCTGACGCAATAGGTAATTATAAGCATTTGCACGGTCAAAAGTATTGCAAAGATGAAATAGATCTTAAAGGCATAGCGAGCAGGTTTTTTCTTGTACGGATTGATTATATAGAGGATGGTGTAGATGACAGGAACAACTGCCGTTACGCCAATGCCAATCAAGAAATATTCAAGCTTAAAGTCAAAGGCGAAATGAGATTTATAGTTGCTCATGATCAGCCCGGTGAGGCAGAGCAGGAAGGCAATAATGCCAAATGTTGTCCACGACCTTACAAGGTTGAGTTTGTTTGACTCAACGTATGAGCGTGTCTTCTTGCTCTCTTTAAGCATCTTTTGGTGCGGCCTTACAACCAGCCCCTCTTGTTCAAACTCGGCCTTGAGCTGGTCATAATCCTTAGCTACCATGATGGCCTCTTCTTTCTTTGGAGCGGCGGCAGGCTCTTCTTCATGAGCAGTGTAGGACATCAGCGAGCTAAGCTTATCTTTATATTCGGTTTCGGTATACTGCGGATTGAGATGTTCGTAATTTTCAGTAGCCTTATAAAATGCCATGTTTCCAGGTGAAACAGGGGCAGGCTCTTCTTCCTCTTGCAAATTTTCACCAAACAGGCTGAGCTGCCCATCCGAAACTTGACTAGCTGGTTCTTCTTCTTTCTCTTCTTCGACCTGTGGCTCTTCTTTGGCCTGCTCAGGGTTAAGGTAGATGGCGTCTTCGTCTAACTCGGACTCGTCCACCCAAATGTCTTCCTCTTTTGGCTTAACATAGTTTGCACCAAAGTCATGGTAAACAGGGGTGTTAAAGATTGGCTCAGCCTCACTTTCAGTCTCCTTCGCAAGGGCAGGGGACTCTTCTTCAAGGCCATCTATCTTCATCTCAGGAGCGTTGTAGTCCTTGACAGGGTCGTTTTCACGGCTGTCAAAATAGCTGTCGTTAGAATCAACGACATAGTCATCCATCTTAAACACAAATGGGGTATTGCTCTCGGGCTTTTCTTCAGGCTCAGGAAGTTCAGGCTTTTTGGTGTATTCAACCTGAGGCTCCTCGTTGTGCTCAATGGCCTTGGCTGGCTCACTTTCTTCAAATACCGAGCTGTTTTCTTCAAACAAGCTGGCCTGGGCTTCGTCAACTTCGGCCCACTCATCACTAGTTGTCTCTTCTTCGCTCTCAAATGGCACAGCCGAAACCGATTCGCCATTTTTGGCAAAGTCTACAATGGCATCATTTTGCAAAGCAGGGGAAGAGGCCGAAACTTTTTCGGTTTCTTTAGTCCAAGGGATGGTCTCTTCATCATCGTATTTAACCACGGTGGTGTCGGGTTCAACATGGTTTTGCTTTGGCTGCTCGCTTTGAACGGGCTGGGCCTCGGCCACTTCATCTTTTTTTACAACCACATACTGCGAGCCCTCATACATAGAGCTGGAAATCAGGTTGTCGATAATCTTTCGTGAACGCATCCAATCGTCATAGTTGGCCTGGTAAGCTTCACGGCCGGCTTCGGTCAGCTTGTAGTAGTGACGCTTGCCGCCGATGTCGCTGTCTTCCCAGTAAGAAGAAATAAGGCCTTGTGTTTCAAGACGCTTCAAGCAGCTGTAAAGAGTGGGTTGCTTCATTTCGTAAGCCCCATTGCTCTTCTCTTCGACTTCCTTCATAATTTCAAGGCCGTATCTATCACCCTCGTAAAGAATTTTGAGGATGATGGTGTCAATATGACCACGGATAAGGTCGCTGTCTATACCTTGCATTGTATCCCCTCGCGAATTTATACTTATTCACTTATAATTTTATAAATTTATCTTAGCAAAGTCAATTAAAAAGCCCTTTATATAACTATATTTTTTATATAACTATATCTATTTTGTGCAAAAATTTCATTATTTCAGCAGGGCATGAGGGAATTTAACGACAAAAAAGCCTGCTATTTACAATTTTTTTATGAATTGAAACAAAATAAAAGTTGTAAAAATTGGGTAGGGAGGCTATAATAAAAACCATGATAACACCCGATTTAATTACACGCTCTAGCCGCCACACCCTGAGTTTGTCCATTCTAAAGGACGGGCAGGTGGTGGTCAAAGCCCCACTAAAAATGCCACGCGAGGCCATAGACAAGTTCGTTTACGAAAAGCAAAACTGGATACGCGAAAAGCTGGCCATAATCGAGCAGAACCGCCAAAAATATGACGAGATTTTGTCATACAAAAAATTCTTGCTATTTGGCAACCAGTACTCGCTAAAGCTGGCCGACGTCAAAAAAATAGAGACTTCGAGCGACCAAATGGTCATTTTAATGCCAAAGACCACCCCCGAAGACAAGATACTAACCCGCCTCAAGAGCTGGTATAAAAAGCAGGCCAAGATCATCCTTACCGAAAGGCTGGAATATATTTGCTCCAAAATAAAGCTGGTGCCTGCTTCCATGCGAATTTCGGACAGCAAGGGTAGGTGGGGAGCCTGCAACAGCAAGGGCAGTATCAGCTTCAATTTTAGAATTATCATGCTTGAGCCGGCCATAATCGACTACGTCATCGTCCATGAGCTATGTCACCTTGTTGAGATGAACCATAGCAAAAAGTTTTGGGCACTGGTCAACACCTTTTTGCCATCGGCCAACGCCTGCAAGGCCAGGATCAAGGAATTTGGATTTTTGTTAAGCCTTTTTTGAAAATATGAATAAAAAAAATTAAACACGCCATACTAAGACTAGATGGAACAAAGAAAAGCACATAAGTTTCTTTGCTCCATCTTTTTTTTGTGTCAGTCAACGTTATAAATTTAGCCAAGGTGGGTTATGATTATGTTGCATAGGTTGGTAGCCGGCTTTTTATCCCGTCTCTCGCCGCCTCTTACAACATGACGACCAACTGGATTAATATCATATGCAGCCAAACACCAAGCAGCACATTAACCAAACCAATTTACGCAACCAACAACACCACACATAAAGATAGCTAAATAAAAATTTGGTACAATAAGGCAGTAGCACTTGAAAGCAATTTAGATATGACCAAGCCCTTCTTTAACAAAGATTAAAAGCTAAAACCCCTCTTTTTGCCCGACCCGAAAAAATTTTTCAGGTGGGGAGTGATAAACTTTGTTAAAAGTTATTCACCCGATTGTTAACAAGATTTCTAGAATTTATTCGTAAAAGGCAGCTTTTACGAATAATTTCCGAGCTATTTGCAGTATATATCAACAATTAATGTATGTCAACAAATTTTTTGACTTTTTAAAAATATTTTTATAAAATACTTTTAGGAGGAAAAAAAACAAAGTGGACATATTAAAAAAAATTTTAGCACCGATATCTAAATTTGTTCTAGAAATCTTTGCCGTAGTTGCATTTATAATACACACACAAATATATTACGGCAAAGATTACATGAAAACAAAAATAATCGGTGCTATATTTATAATTGCATTTATTGCAATTACAGCATTTGAAATTTACTTTAAAATTACTGAACAAAAAAAGTCGGATTAAAACCCGACTTTTATTTTTTATTCAAGAATTTTAAAGTAAATTACCCCTAGCTTGACATTATTTATAATGTCAAGCACCACACAGTTCCAATGTGCCCCTAGCCGTTTGTTAAGAGTATATTGGACGTATTTTTCCAATTAAATTGTAGAACTCATACTCACTTATGTCTAACATAGCACTTGTAAACATGAAAGGTTCTATCTTTTCTCGTTTAACTCTACCTAACATTTTTAAGTATAAATTAGAGTTTACACTCTCTCTTAACAACATGATCAAGACCTTATCAGTATCATTAAGAGTGTATAAATCATACAAGTCAAGACTTTTGTAAAAGCGGACTTGTGGAATATGTGACTTAAAATTCGAATAATCAAAGCTATCAAGAGTAATTTCAAGCCTAGTTAGATCATAATTAAGACCTTGTTCAAGCGTTTTGTTGTAAAGCTTAACAAAGCCGTTCGAGTTACGAACTCCAAGATATTCAGTCATATTGCCAAGATTATTGTGCTTTAAGTCCACATAAAAATTCTTTTTATATGACCTTAAATCTTTAATTAAGCAAACATCTTCACGCCTTGCGGGCATATCTATGGCCAAATCAAAACGGACAAGCTCAAAACCAGCGACAGGAATTAAAGGCTTAATATAATTTAAAATGTCAAACAATGGAGAATATTGGAATAAACATTTATTCGGGTTAAATTCGATAAAGCAATTATCAAAATCGCTCTTTCTTACGCCATTAAAACCAAGACCAAGGACAAAAGAGGAATTATTTTTTAATGTAATATTGACCATGAACTTATAAGAGAAATAAGCTCGACTTTCATAAACATGAAAGTCAAGACTACCACCAAGAGACTTTTTATATAAAAAATTATTAAAGCCTTTCATGTGGTATTCGGGAAATCTAAAACGTAAACGCAACATATCACATGATAGTATATTGCCATTTTTATCAACAACACTAGCAAAATAGTCCATTCTATTACCTACCTTAATTTTGTAGAAAAATGCAAGGTAGGCCACCTCTTAGACAGAGGTGGCCTGAGGGGGTGCATAAGCACCACCCACCACCCCGACAACATCACAAAACATTTAAGCGTCAATGACTGGGAGACTTGCACAAACCATGAGGCTCGAAACAACCTCAAACCGAATATAACAAAGTATTTAAGGGGCTGTTTATAGGGGCGAGCCCCTATTACCCCACTACGCACGCAAAATAAACGTTAAAAAGAATTATTTATCCTCGCTAGCATTCTCGTCGGCTTTCTCTTCTTTTATAGACTTGTTACGGGCTTTACGTTCTTTAATTGCCAAAATAAGCTGGTAAATCTCATAACCGAGCCAAACGAGCAAAGCTAAAAGACAAATTACTTTCAAAGCAGTTTTCATGCTTTACACCTCCTTTTTATTTGTAGTTTTTGGAATAAGTTTTTGTTTTGGAATTTTTAAAAGCTCATATCTTTTAAGTGAAGTATAGATATTATCCGAGCCATGAGGCACAGTGTTATATCTTTCCGAATAGCAATAAGTATCATATATTCGGTGGAAAGGCATGATACCCCATGTAAACTTCTCGTTATCTTCCCTATTGTTCATTTCAAGAATTTTTATGTCCTCACTAGTGGACATTGAACGAATTTGAACTTTATATAAAAACCAATACTTTTTAAAATTTTCAAGCAAAAACACTTTATTAAGTCGAACACGAACTTGCTTTACGATATTATCACTACACTGGTCAGTTACTACTAGATAACCGCCTTGTGTGTAATGACGAAACAAACGCACAAACTCATCAAGACCGAGCAAAACATTCGGGTTAGCATATTCAAACTGGCTACACCATGAACCGAATTCGTCAATAAAGACAATACTTAATTTTGCCAACCTATCTTGCAAAAGAATATGCTTTTCAGTGAGCTCAATGGAACTCTCTACATAATGTTTTACATTAGCCTTCTTAATGTTCAAACGAACAAAATCTTCATAAGGAATGTATTTTTCAAGTGAAAAAAGCTTATAGTAGCTTTCTTTAAGCTCTACAACATTACAATTTTTGAAATATCTCTTCTTTACCTTTATAAAGACTGGAATTGAAGAGTAAAGCAAAGGTATATCTTTATTCAAAGCTTTTTTAAACTTTTTATGGAAAAGGTTATAAATACGAGTTTTGAAATTAGACCACTTTACTTTAAAACGATTACGGCGTAACAGCTTTAAAGATATTTTAACTCCTCGAAGGGTCTTTCCGCTACCAAGGCCACCAACATAGCCGAAGGCATTATCAAATTTCTCGAAATATAATTTCAAGAAAATCCACAACACAACGACCAAAACAACAACTAAGATTATTACTAACATATATTTAACTCCTAAATTAGAATTCCAACGAACATTTTGCCAGCAAGTTTAAACAAGAACAATAACATTTGAACGATATATACAAAGAACTTAAATATCCAAACAATAGCAAGAGCTATTGTCTTAATAACCGAAAAGACAGCCCTAATAGCCTTTAAAACGCCATTTGTATCGGCACTATATTCGGCATACTCTTCCCAAACAGTTTCAATATCATTGAACGTCGGAAACCTAGGCATATCTTCGGATGCAGCACTCAAATTAGTTATATAATTTTCAAAGCTGAAAGTTTTATCTTCCTTGTTATATGCGAAAAGTGCAAAAACCACTGACAAAATGAGCAAAAGTGATATTATTTTTTTCAATGTTTACCACCTTTTAACTTGTCATATTGCATAATTTTTTTACAAACTTTCCATGGTAAAAGGACAAACAACCAAACCACAAAATATGAAATTACAGCTACAAATAAGACCTTGAAAATATCTAAATATGTAAAGGCCGAGCCAGCAATTCCAACATTTAAAAGTTCGGGGTTTATAAATACGGATAAAATGTCATTTACCAAAACATCAAAAAGTGTATTCATACTTTATATCTCCTACAACATTTTCTTTATCACGAATGCCACAAGCAAAAGTGAAACAATTACAATTAAGAAAGAGCCAATATTCACGCCAAGAAACTCGAAATCAAAGGCATTGGCAAGAACATTAAAAGGTGCGTCAACAATAGAATAAATCAACGAGCCAAGAGTCTTTTTGCTATTAAGGGTTTCAGTAGTTCCTTCATTGAACCCTTTATGATAAGAGTCATTCACATTACTTTCAGTGTAACCGACAGTATAAACATTAAGTTTTATGTCATGGACACAAACATAAGGATTAGCAGTTGTTCCACTCCAAAGAGAGCCAGCCAAAGGGCGGTCATTTACTTGAAAACGCAAGCGACCATAAGAGCTAGAACCATATTCAAGTCCTACCCAAAGGAAAGTTCCAATATCACCAACTGGCAACAATTCAGACGAAAGGTTAGAAAAATCTATATGCACAGGGACATCAAAGAGCCGACTTCCTTCAGACGTTGTTAAAACATAAGAAATGGTCATATCAATAGAGTCAAAAGAAAGAGAACTTGGCAAATTCCAGTAAAAAGCAGGGCCAAAACGACTACTTGAAATATTATACTTACGCTTAAAATCAGTTAAGTAATTGTCAGTATAGTCCGAAGGGAAATTATTTGTTGTTAAAACAAAATTGAAAGCTTGACCATCTACGGTTAATTCCAAGGGGTCTTGATAAACTTTGTAACTATCGACAACATTTTGAACGCCTTCTAAATAACCTTCACGATGACCGTCAGTCTTACCTTCAGTATATCCTTCGTCATGTCCTACACTTTTACCTTCGTCATAACCTTCTTGTTTACCAGTTGTATAGCCATTAGTGTAACCATGTTCACGACCAGCAGCCTCACCTTCGGTGTAACCTTCCTCATGTCCAGCAGTTTTACCTTCGGCATATCCTTCGTCATGTCCAGCAATTTTACCTTCGGCATATCCTTCGTCATGTCCTTCTTGTTTACCAGTATTGTAGCCGTCAGTGTAACCTTGTTCACGACCAGCAGCCTCACCTTCGACATAACCAGCTTTTTGACCAGCTTCTTTACCTTCGGAATATCCAGCATCATGACCGCGACCATAACCAACCTCGCTACCAGCTAACTCACCTTCGTCATAACCTTCATCATATCCGTCTTTATGACCAGCGTCATAGCCTTCTTGATAACCACCATCTCCACCTTCATAAGACTTTAACATACAAAGAAAGCTATAATGGTCACTAGACTCCGAAAAATAAAACCCTTTCGGAATTTGAACAACAAAAATAAGCGTTGGAGTATCCGACATTAAAGTATCGATAAAACAATAAGCGGAATACCAATAATCAAGAGAAAAATTTTCAATATAAGAACTAAAATAAAGCAAATCAAAAATGTTAGGGGTTGAACTATCAAAAGGATAGCCAGTTGGGAGCATTAAACCAATACCCGAGGAGCTATCCTCAGTTCGGGACCAAATAAAACCATTAATAAAGCCACCATTTGCAATATCTTCTGGGACAGCAAAGCCCAAAAACATAAGATAAGGCCACTCTTCATTGCCGGTCGATTGACTCATTCTTAAAATAGCGTCATCACTATTTAAAGATAAAACATCTTCAGCAGCGGAAGCAATAATAGACTTTTTCTTAATATTCTTTAACATTGGAAAGAGCGAGAAAACCAACATCAAAGGAACAAACAAAAAGCTTAAAATTTTTATAAAGCCAACCCGTTTTGAGTTGGCTTTATGTTTAGTAGCAACTTGCATTATCTACGTATCAGCCTCACAGCACCATAGACTAGCCCGATTGCCATTGAAAGTCCCAAGAATAGGAAACCGAACTGAGCAACATCCGAAAGGACTTTTTCGGAAGCCGATGGGTCAACATAAAGAATGTTTAGGAACGCATCTTTAATTCCACCAGCAAGTCCTTTAATGGTTTCACTAAAACCCGAGAAGATATTTTTTATAATATCAGTCATGTGTTAAGCCTTTTCACCCCCTTTGACAATTTCTTTTAGTAAATAATTGGCAAGTTTTTTATCTTCGTCAACTGGTTTAACACGAATTTTATTGCCATTAAGGTCAAAACTAAATTCGAAATAGTCGACATTCTCTCCCCTATTATTCACAAATTGCCTTTTTTCGATAGATAAATCAAATTTTTTCATTTTTTTTCCTCCTAAAATTATTTTGATTATCTCCGCTCTGAATTTAGTTCGTAAAAGCCTCTTTTTAAAAATTGTTTAAAAAACAAAAAACGAGCATAAATTACATACTCGAAAATTGAAAACTCTTTTTTTTTGTGCCTTTTTAAGCCAATTCTTAAAAGTTGGCAGCTTTTACGAATAAATTCCGCTTGTTTTTGCGGGTTTTTCACACTTTTTATTAAAGCCGACAATCTTCGATAAATTCTAGCGTTGAAAGCTTTGGGGTTTTGTTGGGGCCTTTAATTTGCGTTGATTTTATAAAATTTGTTTTGCAACAAAAAATTATTCGCTTTTTATTTTACACGCAGCCTCATTTTGCTAGCGCGTTTTTATTTGCTTTAAATTTTGCTTTTTTGTCAGGCGGCTATAAAAAATAATATTTTTTATAGTGACGCTGTGAGAAAAATTTCTAAATTTTGCCAGGCTGCAGCCTCGCCATCACAAAATTTTTCTTGTACGCCGCTTCTTGTAAAAAACTACTTTCTCACAAAATACGGCATTTTTTTTGCCAGTGGATTTTGGAAAAAATTTTTAAAAATTCTGTCTCACAGCGTCTGAGAGCCTGCATTTATCACAGGTTTGTACGGCTTTGGCCAGCTTGGCGCTTATTTTGATTGTTTTATACTCTTTCGCACAATTTCTTAATTTGTCAGCTATATAAACTAACAAACTTAGATTATCGTTTTCTTATCATCAAAAATTTTTAATCATCACGCAAACGATAAAATTTAATCTTTAAAAAAAAGATGAATCAATTAGAACTTTGGCCGCCCAAAATCAAAATTGGTTCATCTTGTTTTAGTTTGTGTAGATTATCATAAGTTATGCATAATCTTCTAAACTTGCGATATTTTCTAATAGTCGCCTGACATAATACCTAGGCTTAGGCCTTTGGCTTTGGCAAAAGTTTCTCTTGCCCACCCATGTATTTTCTAAGCACTTCAGGGATAGTCACCGAGCCGTCAGCGTTTTGGAATTGCTCGACAATGGCTGGAAGAACTCTTGAAGTTGCAAGGCCACTACCATTTAGTGTGTGCATAAACTCGGTCTTACCCGTCTTTGAGTCGCGATATTTCATGCTCGAACGCCTTGCCTGGTAGTCCCTAGCGTTAGATACCGAGCTGCACTCTTTATAGATTCCCATGCTTGGAATCCACAACTCGACGTCATAAGTGCGGCACATACTATCTGAGCAGTCGCCAGCGGCAAGCTTTACAAGCTGGTAATGCAGCCCTAGTTTTTCAACCAGGCTTTGAGCCTTTTTTACAAGGTAGTCAAAGGCCTCGTCGCTCTTGTCACGCGTGGTATACATGACCATTTCAACTTTATTGAACTGGTGGCCACGAATCATGCCACGCTCTTCGGCACGGTATGAGCCAGCCTCACGCCTATAGCATGGAGTGTAGCCGGCAAACTTCTTTGGCAGTTCGCTTTCTTTCAAAATTTCACCGCGATAAAGGTTCACAAGTCCGGTCTCGGCGGTTGGCAGCAAGAAGCGGCCATTTCTATCTTTTTGGTCAATCCAGTACACTTCGTCCTCAAACTTTGGGAACTGACCAGCACCCAGCCCGCACTCATAGTTGAGCATATGTGGCAAAAGCATGAAGGTGAAGCCGTCTTTGACGTGCTCGTCGATAAAGAAACTGAGTAGCGCCCACTCAAGCCTTGCACCATCGCCGGTGTAGATCCACGCACCGTTGCCGGAAAGTTTTGCACCACGCTCATAGTCTATAAGGCCAAGGTCACGGCAAAGGTCAATATGACTCTTTGGTGTAAAACCCTTAAATTCAGGCTTTTTGCCGAATGTGTATATAGGCTTGTTGTTCTCTTTCCCGCCGCTTGCAAGGTCTTCGTCAGGCAGGTTTGGCAGGCAAAGCAAAATATAGTTGATCTTTTCGGTCAACTCGCTTAGCACCTTGTCTTTTTCGGAAATTTGGTCACCAAGCTTCTTCATTTGAGCCACCACTTGCGACACGTCTTGTCCCTGCTTTTTGAGCACTGGCACCTCGGCCGAAACCTTGTTACGCTCAGCCTTCATGTCCTCGACCTGGCGAGTCAACACACGACGCTTTTTGTCGAGCTCAAGAAGTTCGGTAAAGTCCACCTCTTTTCCGCGGCTAAGATATCTTTTACGAATTTTTTCGGGATTTTCCCTGATAAGTTCTAGTGCAATCATAATTTTCTCCTTACTTTATCTAGTATAATCGTTTGAAATTGGCAGGTCAATTATTTTCAAATATTTAGCCTGCCCCGTGGGATAAATATGCAAAAATTTTTTCAAACTATTCGTAAAATACTAGACATCAAAAAACCCGAGGACTATAATTAAAGCATGAAAAACACATCCTATTACGCCGAGCGTAACAACAAAAACACCATTCGCATTCGTCGGCTACTAAATGACCTGCCCGAATTTTGCTACGACTATTTCACCGGAATTGAGAACACCACCAGCACCCTAACCCGCCTTAACTATGCCTATGACCTGAGGGTGTTTTTTGACTATATGTTCAACGAAACCAACGTATTTTCGGGCAAAAATAAAAACACCCTTGAACCTAGTGACCTTGAGGGCGTCAGGGCCAGCCACATTGAAAGATACCTTTCCTATCTTTCAGCCTACGAGGACCAGGACGGCAATATGAAGGTCAACACCGAGCGTGGAAAGGCCAGAAAACTGGCCAGTGTGCGTTCATTTTTTAAGTATTTTTACCAAAAAGAGCTCATTTCAGCCGACGTGGCATCCAAGGTCAAGACCCCAAAACTGCATGATAAAAACATTATTAGGCTTGAAAATGACGAAATTGGCAAGTTTCTAGACGAGGTTGAGTCGGGCTACGGGCTTGAAGGCCACGCCAAGGGCTTTCACAAAAAGACCCAAAAGCGTGACCTAGCCATGCTGACTTTGCTGCTTGGAACGGGCATGCGTGTCAGCGAGTGCGTGGGCCTAAATTTAAGCGATATAGACTTTTCCATAAACGGGCTAAAAATTACCCGTAAAGGCGGAAACCAAGTTGTAATCTACTTTTCAGACGAGGTCAAAGTGCCCCTTGTGGACTATATCAACGAGCGCAATGAAAACCCATATCTAAAAGACGAGCCAGCCCTGTTTTGTTCGCTGCAAAATAAGCGAATAACCCCGCGCGCTGTGGAGAATTTGGTCAAAAAATACGCGTCAATCTCTACCCCGCTTAAGCACATCACTCCTCACAAGCTGCGAAGCACCTACGGCACGGCGCTGTACCGTGAGACCGGCGACATCTATGTGGTTGCCGACGTGCTTGGCCACAAAGACGTAAACACCACCAAAAAGCACTACGCCGCAATTTCGGACGACATTAGAAGAAAGGCGGCCACTAAGGTTAGGCTTCGAGATTAGCCAAAAGTCGTTTGGCGTTGCCGTAAAAAATCTTGTCGATGGTCTCATCGCTGTAGCCTAAAAATTTGAGCCTTTGCTCAATCATCGACAAATTTTGATAATTTTTAACTCCCTTTGGGAGTTTTTTTGTGCCATAAAAGTCGGTGCCAAGGCAAATGACGTCGTCGCCAAAGCGTGACACCACCCAGTCTATATGCCTTGCAACGTCATTGATGGTGGCCCTCCCGCTGTCCGAAAGAAAGCTGCCAACCAGTGCCAGGCCCATAAGCCCACCGCTCTCGGCAATCATCTTTATTTGGTAATCGCTAAGGTTTCGGCTGTTTTTGACCAGCGGACCAACAGCTGTATGCGTGCAAAGTATGGGCCTGGTTGTAATCTTTGTAAAGCTCATAAACGACCTTTCGTTTAAATGAGCGGTGTCCACAAACACGCCACTGTCTTCAAGCTCTTTGACCACAGCCTCGCCAAGCATGGTGAGGTCTCCCCCTTCGCTTGCCCCGCCGGCCAAGTCATTGTCGTAGTTCCAGGTCAGCGAGCAATATTTGGGGCAGCAATTTATGACCCTGGCCAAATTGTTTTTGGTTATAAAGAAGAGGTCCTCGACACCAATATCTAAATGTGTGCTATGGTTTTCACTATTATTCTTTAGTGCAAAGTTAAAGCCCTCTTCAACCTTTTTTACGGCCTGTTCGGGCTCAAATTGACTGGTCCAAACGGCCGAAACAATCTCGTTTTCACCCTTTATTGAATCAATATATCTTCCCTTTTTCTTGACATTTCTAATCTCGGTAAAAAAATCATTATGCAAGTCATAAATTTTTCTCATACTAAAAATTATGCCAACATAAAAATTTTTATTCATGTTTCGTTCCGCATCGCTTGCGATGCGGAACGAACATTAGCGACAAGTCGCTCGCTACATTATAAGACGTAGCGGCAAGATTTGGCACAAGAAGAAAGAAATCAAAAAAAATCCAGGCAGGGTCGTATAGAGACATACGACTCCCTGTCTGGTTTTTTGAAGATTTCTGCACTTATTGTGCTAAATGTTGCCGCTACGTTGCGGTGGCGACGGCGCGGGTTTCCCGAATAATGTTAACCTTAATTTGGCCAGGATATTCAAGCTCGGCCTCGATCTTCTTGGCTATGTCTTTGGCAAGAACAATCATGCCGGCGTCGTCAACTTCTTCAGGCTTAACGGCAATACGAATTTCACGACCGGCCTGAATGGCGTAGGAAGTTTGCACGCCCTTAAAGCTGTTGGCAATCTCCTCAAGCTTTTCAAGACGCTTAACATAGGCATCAAGCGATTCACGCCTTGCCCCTGGCCTTGCACTGGAAATGGCGTCGGCCACTTGAACAAGCATGGCCTCGATGGATTTGTATTCAACCCCACCATGATGGGCCTCGATGCAGTGGATGACCTCAGGGCTCTCCTTATACTTTTTGGCCACGTCAACGCCGATGGAAACGTGAGTTCCTTCCATCTCAAAGTCTAGCGCCTTGCCAATGTCGTGGAGCAGGCCTCCACGCTTTGCAACTGCCACATCGGCTCCAAGCTCACCCGCCAAAAGCCCGGCAAGATATGAGGTCTCAAGCGAATGCTTAAGTACGTTTTGGCCATAACTTGTGCGGTATTTCAGGCGGCCAAGAATCTTGATAAGCTCGGGATGAAGATTGAAAATTCCGGCCTCAAAAGCAGCGTTTTCGCCGGCCTCTTTAATGGTCTTTTCAATGTCTTTTTTGACCTTTTCAACGATGTCTTCTACCCTTGCTGGGTGGATTCGACCGTCGGTGATAAGCTTTTCAAGGGTCAGCCTTGCAACCTCGCGGCGGATTGGGTCAAAGCTTGATAAAATTACAGCCTCAGGGGTGTCGTCAACAATGAGGTCAACCCCGGTGGCAGTTTCGATTGCACGAATATTGCGGCCTTCACGCCCGATTATTCGGCCCTTCATTTCGTCATTTGGAAGAGGAACAGCGGTCACCGTCACCTCGGCAGTGTGGTCGGTAGCGCAGCGCTGAATTGCCAAAGTTATTATCTCTTTAGCTTTCTTTTCGCCCTCTTCACGAGCTTCGTTCTCGATGTCACGAACAATTACGCCGGCCTCTTTTCTTGCGTCATCTTCGATGGATGCCACAAGCTGTTTTTTGGCCTCGGCCTGGGTAAGCCCCGACACTCTTTCAAGCTCTTTGTTGATGCCCTCAGCTTTTTTGTCTAGCTCTTTTTCACGGTTGACAAGATCTTGCTTGCCCTTTTCGATTTGGGCTTTAAGCTCGTCGGCCGTGGCAAGCTTTTTGTCTAGGCTCTCTTCCTTGCGGTCAAGAGCCTCTTCTCTTTGCACAACCCTATTCTCTAGGCGTTGCACCTCGGCACGACGCTCACGAATTTCGTCGTCCGATTGTTTTTTGAGTTTTAATGATTCTTCTTTTGCTTCAATTAGTGCCTCTTTTTTTAGAGTCTCTGCTTGTGCTTTAGCATCTTCAAGTGTTTTTTGTGCCTGGTTCAAAGTCTTACCAAAAGACTTCTTCAAAACGGCATAATAAGTCACTGTGCCAAGTAAAATGCCTACAACAAGAGCGACAACTATGAGGCCTATTGCTAGTCCTGTGCTCATAATGTCCTCCTAAAAATAAAATATATATAGAGCAAATTTATCTTTTGCTTATAATATCTCAATATGAATATATCATACATGATGTCATATTACACTAATTGTCGCCCTCAAGTCAAGCAAATATAAAACACTATTAATTTATTGTTTGCAATAAAAAAACACCAAAATTTTTTGGTGTTTCTTTTCATTTAATTTTCGCCAGGCTGACTACCGTTTTTTGACGCCTTTAGGCCTCCCAATAAGCCTTTATTATATTCATCAATGAATCTTTCAGGGCCTCTCTTGGTTTGATAATAGGTTGGGTCTGACATAAATATTGTAGAATACACTAATAGTTCATCTCTAGATTCATAATCAGTAAGCAGTACTTGGCGTTCATGATTATTATCAATAAAGTATAGTTTGCCGCCCTCTTCTTGCATTGCCCTCGTGACTTTAGCATATCCTGGATCTTTAATATCCAAAACGAGCAATCCCCCAGTGAACGCATAGACCTCAGCATTGTTGTTATCGAAAAACTCTTGAAGTAGGCTCAAAATATGCACGGATTTTGGATCATTAAACCTGCCATGTAGCCAAGCCTCATTTAAAAATTCTCTAACTTTCATTTTTATTTCCCTCCTCGTATTTAAATGCTACCACAAAAGCCCGTTTTTGTCAATACTCAGGCTTGCTTGTCCTTTA
This sequence comes from uncultured Clostridia bacterium, assembly GCA_947626955.1. GTDB lineage: Bacteria > Bacillota > Clostridia > Christensenellales > UBA1242 > UMGS2069. The sequence goes on from CANQUB010000001.1 coordinate 27,659, forward strand.
GGATCTCGCGAATCTTTTGCTCAACTTCGGTTGCAAAGTCAGGGTTGTTTGCAAGGTAGCCCTTGGCGTTTTCTTTGCCTTGGGCAATCTTTTCGCCGTTATAGCTAAACCATGCACCGCTCTTTTGGATAATGTCGTTTTCTATGGCAAGGTCAAGCAGGCAGCCTTCTTTTGAAATGCCTTGGCCGAACACAATGTCAAACTCGGCAGTTTTAAATGGAGGAGCCATTTTGTTTTTAACAATCTTGACTTTGGTTCTCGAGCCCACGCTTTGGTCGCCGTCTTTGATAGTTTCACCCTTTCTAACGTCCATACGAACGCTGGCATAGAACTTAAGGGCCTTTCCACCAGGGGTGGTTTCGGGGTTGCCGAACATTACTCCAACTTTTTCACGCAACTGGTTGATAAATATGACGCAGGTCTTGGTCTTTGAGGTTATTCCGGCAAGCTTTCTTAGAGCTTGGCTCATAAGCCTTGCCTGAAGGCCGACATGGCTGTCCCCCATTTCGCCATCAATCTCGGCCTTTGGAGTTAGAGCTGCAACCGAGTCGATAACCACGATGTCTACCGAACCACTTCTAACAAGGCTTTCGCAAATTTCAAGACCCTGCTCACCTGTGTCTGGCTGAGAAACCAAAAGGTTTTTGATGTCTACACCAAGGCGCTGAGCATAGATTGGGTCAAGCGCGTGCTCTGCATCAATAAATGCTGCCGTTCCACCAAGACGCTGAGCCTCGGCAATGATGTGCAGCGAAACCGTGGTTTTACCCGAAGATTCAGGGCCATAAATTTCTATGATCCTGCCACGTGGCACACCGCCAATTCCAAGAGCCATGTCAAGGGTCAAGCAGCCGGTTGGGATGACCTCTACGGCCTCGGCTGGCTGATCGCCAAGTTTCATAATGCTGCCTTTACCAAACTGCTTTTCAATTTGCGCAATGGCTTGTTCAAGTGCTTTTTCTTTATCTGTCATTTTTCTTCCCTCACTTTAATTGATTTATTATCCTAAAACATATTGTCTTTGCCAGTTGGTTCATTTGGTCTCGCTTTTTGCCCTCAGCCTCTTGCTTTATGAGCTTTACGCCGTCTTCACTGCCAATGGCCACATAGGATACAATTCTATTATCATTATAATACAAATTGTTGCCCTCGGCAAGTGTAGAGAGCGAAACAACATACAAATCGGCGGCAATTCGGCTACGCATAAACGAGGCGATGTCGAAGGCTATCTCGCTGCAAACCCCGTGGTTGACTGTGAACTTGAATGGGCTAAGGTCAAAGTGGTTTTGCATGGCACGGACCGACGGCATGACATAGCTGGTCTTAACAATTTGCTCGGCCCCATCAAAGGCCATAAGATTGCTGGTTATAATTCCGCCGGTGGCCTGTTCCATAAGGCAAATGGTCTTGTTTCTAAGCTTCAAAACCTCGAAAAGCCGCTCGTAGAGACTGACATCTTCATAGGCGTAGATGTATTTTGCAAAGCAGTTTACAATCTTCTTTATTTCGCCCTCAAAAGTGCCATCTTCCTTCTTTTCATCTATATACAAGAAGGCGTCTTCATACTTTTCTTTAACATAGGTTTTTATGCTAGGAAGAAGGCCAAGCTCACCGAGTTTGTCCTCAATTTCCTGCTTTTTAAGTCCAAAGAGTTTCAGGGTTTGGTTCTTCATTTTATTTTTCAACCTCGTTATTATTCTTCAAAGCCTTTACCGCCTTGACGCTGTAGTTCACGCAAGAGATGACGCAAAGTGCCACCCCGACAAGCATAAGCCCCATGCCAAAGCTTCGAACATATTCAAGAGGCATCTTGCCTATATAGGCGTTTTCAGCCCCCGAAAGGCAGCTGCGAAGGCCAACATAAAGCATGAGTATCATGGCCGAAATGTCCAAAAATAGCGACTTTATCTTGCCAAAGATGTCGGCAGCGATGACTATGTTTTTGTTGGCTGCCACCATTCTTATTCCGCTGATTATTGTGTCGCGAAGAACAATCACCAGCACCATTATAACAGCCAGCCAAACGTAGGTCACATTGCCAGCAAACAGCACCAAAATTATGGCCGTGGTGGTGATGGCCTTGTCGGCAATTTGGTCCATAAACTTGCCAAAGTCGGTTATCATGTTATACTTTCTTGCAATGTAGCCGTCAAGAAAGTCAGTAAGGCACGCAAGGGCGTAGACCCCAAGGGCCACAAACACGCCAATGCCGCTTGGAATATTGACTAGAAACAGTACAACCACTATAGGCGTGCAGGCCAATCTTATCATTGTTAAAATATTTGGAACATTCCACTTCATTAGACTTTATCTCCATATAAATCGTAATCTTTAACACGTTTTATCTTGATGTTGTAAAACTCGCCAATGTCAGCCCTTTCGCTGCTTTTGAAGTAGACAAGGGTGTCAATTTCGGGCGACTGGTACTGCGACCTTCCAAAGAAGCGTGCCTTGGAGTAGTCAATGCCCTCGTAGCAAACTTCGAGGGTCTTTCCCACCCACTTTCTATTTTCTTTCTTGACCACTTTTCTTTGAAGCTTAACAAGCTTTATAAGGCGTTTTTGCTTTGTCCTTTCGCTGACCTGGTTAGGAAGAGTGGCCGCCGCCGTTCCTTCCTCACGAGAGTATGCAAAGAAGCCAACATGAGTTAGCGGCTCATTTTTAATGAAGTTATACAGCTCCAAAAAGTCGTCGTCGGTCTCGCCAGGGAAGCCCACCATAAAGGTGGTGCGAATGGCCACTGGCTGTGGCAGGGCTTTGATCTTTTTTACAAGTTCCACCACCCCGTCATGATCAATGTGGCGGTTCATCCTCTTTAAAATGCCGTTTGAAACGTGCTGGAAAGGAATGTCGAGGTAGTTGCAAAGCTTTTCATTATTCATCATCTCGTCTAGCAGTTCGTCGGTGATGAGCTCTGGATAGCAATATAGCAGCCTTATCCACTTGAGATTTTGAATCTTGGACAGCTCACGAATGAGGTCAACAAGCTGAGGCTTGCCGTCTTTTGAAAGGTCGGTGCCATATCTTGTCACGTCTTGTGCCACAAGGATAATCTCGTGTGCACCATTGTTGGCAAGGTCGGTGGCCTCTTCCACAAGCTCCTTTATCGACCTAGAGCGATAGCTGCCACGAATGTATGGAATGGTGCAGAAGGTGCAGTAGTTATCGCAGCCGTCGGCAATCTTTAGATAGGCGTAGTGATTAGGCGTGGTGATCATGCGGTTTTTGACCTTGCTCTCGTGCGGCTTGCCGTCAACAGCAATTATCCTTTGACCGTCCTTATATGACTGGTCCAAAAGACTTACAATATTTTCATACTGGTTGATACCCATGAAAATGTCCACTTCGGGCAAGTCTTTTCGCATTTCTTTCAACCACTTTTGAGGCATACAGCCGGTAACCACGAGCTTTTTGCAAGAGCCCAGCCTCTTGTATTCACACATCTCAAAAATGGTGTCCATGCTCTCTTTGCGGGCATTGGCAATAAAGCCGCAAGTGTTGATAATTATTATCTCGGCCTTGGATGGATCACTGGTAAAAGCATAGCCGCCTTCACTCAAAAAGGTCAGCATATGCTCGGTGTCGACACGGTTCTTGTCGCACCCAAGCGAGATAACACCAACAAGTTTCTTTTTTTCGTTCTTCATACCTTCTTCCTTTATTCGGCGTCATAGTCGCCAAAAAGCTGATTGTATTCTTCTATGGTTATCTTGACGTCGCGTGGCTTGTTGCCAATTCCGCCGTCAATAAAGCCATGCACTTCCATTTGGTCGATGATTCGGGCCGCACGGGCATATCCCACGCTGAAACGGCGTTGAATCATGCTGATCGAGGCCTTGCCATTTTTCATGACAAGCTTCAAGGCTTGTGGCATATATTCGTCCATCTTATCGTCGCCGCCGCCCTCGCCCTCGTCGCCATCGTCATCCTCATCCTTTTCAGGCTCGGCATAGATCTCTTTTTGCACCTCTTCGTCGTATACCGAAGGGTTGTGCTCTTTTATAAAGATAAGGGTCTTTCTTATCTCTTCATCACTGACAAAGGCTGCCTGCAAACGCACAAGCTGGTTGCTGTCCTGAGCCGAGAGGAGCATATCCCCTTGGCCAAGCAGTTTTTCAGCACCGCCCTGGTTTATGACTGTCATCGAGTCGATGGCACTAGACAGCGAGAAGGCCACACGGGTTGGCAGGTTGTTTTTGATTGTTCCGGTAACCACATCGGTGGAAGGACGCTGAGTGGCCACAACCATGTGTATTCCGGCCGCACGCCCAAGCTGGGTTATACGCTGAATCTTGCCCTCGACATCTTTCTTGGCAATGCCCATAAGCTCGGCAAGCTCGTCGATAACAATTACAAGATATGGCAGTTTCTTTTCTCGGCCCTCTTTAACGGCTGGGCACTCGTTGAACTGCTCAAGCTTTTGACACTCGTTATCCATCAAGAGCTGATATCTTCGCTCCATCTCTTTAACCGCCCATCCAAGAGCACTTACCGCCTTTGAGCAGTCGCTGACAATTTCAGGCAGCATCATGTGCGGCATCTTGTTGTATCTTGAAAATTCCACCCTCTTTGGGTCGACCATTATGAACCTTAACTCCTCAGGCGAATGCTTATACATAAGGCTCATGATAAGCGAGTGCAAGAACACCGATTTACCCGAACCGGTTGATCCGGCAACCAACAGGTGCACCATCTTTGGCAGGCTCTTTATTATAACCTCGCCCGAAATGTTTTTACCAATGGCAACAGGGAGCGGGCCTTTGAAGTTCTTAAACTCAGGGCTTTCGACAAGTTCTCTAAGTCCAACCATAGAGGCCTTGGCGTTTTCTACCTCAACACCAAAGGCGTTCTTGCCCGGAATTGGAGCTTCAATACGCACGCCGCTGCGGGTGGCAAGGTTCATACTCATGTCTTTATCATAGGCAAGCACACGGCTTACAGGAATGCCCGAAGGCATACTCATTTCGTATCTAGTTACCTTTGGCCCACGAACAACGTTTATGACCTTGGCTGAAATTTTGAAGTCATTTAGAGTCTTTTCCAAAATTTCGCTCTTTTGCTTGTATTCTTCGCTATAGTCAACGTGCTCCTCTTTGACAACATTCAAAAGGTCGGTTGGCGGAGCAACATATTTTTGGTTTAATTGCTTTGCAAAGTCGTTTTGAGGCTTTTCTCTAACCTCGCTTTGTGGCTTCTCACGCTCACCAAGGCGGTCACGGCCGTCCAGCACCGAAGCAAAGTTATTTACAGGCTTTGCCTCAATTCCAAGCGAGGTGGCATTTGCCAAAATGTCCCCACCTGCTCTACGGTCGGACAAGCGAGATGGAAACTCCTCAGTCTTGTTCTCTTCGGCCTTCAATGAAAAGTCTGAAAGGGTGGTTTTTTCGCTGTCAAGTCCCCTCCTGTCCAGCCTGTCACGGCTGATTCGATCGGTGCGATCGGCATTTAACCTATCGGTGCGGTCAACTCGGTCGGCACGGTCACGGTTTACACGGTCCAGCCTATCCGACCTATCCACACGCTCGGTGCGGTCCACGCCACGGTCGCGGCCGTTGTCGGCTGGCAAAATGGAGCTTTCCTCGGCTGGCTGGCTTTGGTAAATTCCAAGTCCCTCGTCACGGCGGCGGACATCCCTACCTTCAAAGCTCTTGGTTGGCCTATACTCACCCCAGCTGGTCTTAACCAGTCCAGTGTCGGTCTCTTCGGTAGGCTCAATGCTAGGTTCTTCGGTCTTTGGAAGGTTTTCGTCATAGCTAAGGGTTTGCGAAGCATATTGCCTTTTCCATGCGTCACGGTCGTCGCTTGAGCGGTCAAAGATGTTTGGGACGGCCGGGCCATCACCAAACAGGATGTCATGGGCCGAGCGAGGCTCGACGTTTTCTTCAGGCTTTGCCTCTTCTCGATCGCCAAACAGCACATTTTTTGCATAATCTTTTTCGGTTACAACCTTTTCAGGTTCGGTTTTCTCGGTAAATAAGCTTTGGTTTTGGTCAAAGCCAAAGGCTGGCGATGGTTCTTCGTCGTTGGTGGTGGTTTCAAAAAGGCTTGGCTCATCCGAAGCAGTCTCGCTCCCCTCAAAGCCTTCAAACAGGCTTGGTACTTTTTCGGGGTTCTTTACCGAAAAGCTGTAGCCCTCGTCCTCGCCATATGGCTTGGTCTCTTCAAGGCGTCTTTCAATATCCTGCCTGTTTTTAATCTCTTTTCTCTTTCTAGCCTTATTATAGATAAGATAATCCACAATAAGCCCAATGAACACGGTGGCCAAAATGGCAAACACCACATATGCTCCACCAAGTTTTAGAAGTGCGCGCACAAAGAACACCACAATGCCCAGCAAAACGCCGCCAACGGTGATGCCGTTTTCCATGTTGTAGCAAGCCTTAAGGTAGCCGCCCATGTCTTTGAACGAAACATAGGTGCTGTTTAGCATTTTAGATGTAAAGATGGTGTGGGCAAGGCAAAGCAGCGAAAGTATTGCCACAGCCAAATAAAAGGTGAACTTTTTTGAAAAAGTGTAGCTAAGGTTCATTATAAGCGCGGTTCCCAAAAGCACCAAGAACAGGCAAAGCGGATAGGTCAACACCCCAAGCACGCCAAGGAAGAAATTTCCAATTACAAGTGCCGATGGAAAAAGGCTAAAAAGGAAAACCAGCACGCCTAGAACAATAAGGCAGATGCCAATAGTCTTTTTTATGCTAAAACCTTTAGAGTTATTTTTAGCCAAAGTTACACCTCGAAATTAGTCTATATAGTCAAGAGAGTCTAGCTCAACAGGTGAGCCAAGATATGCAATGTACATCTTTGAGAAATCGAAGATGTCATTTAAAACCTTTGTTGCGTCTTTGGTCTTTAAAAGCTCAATCTTCATAAGCTCGCTAGAAATGTTGTAGCTTTGCTTGTTGATGGCCACCTCTTTGATGGCAGCCTTGTTGAGATCGTAGCTGTTTTCGTTTTCTTGAAGATATTTAATGATGTAGGCATTTTTTTCAATTTCGAACTCGTTTTCTGCAATATTGCTGCTAGCAAAGTTCTTTATGCCCTCAACCACCTTGTCGAGATACTCCTTGGTTTTTTCATAGTCGACCATGGTCTCGATGGTGAGCTTTCCGTTGTTTGCATAGTAGGTGTTTGAAATGTTCTCGCTGTGGAAATATGAAGTCTCAGCAAGGTTGGCCTTAATGCTCTTTAAGACAAGCGGCAAAACAATGTTTAGCACATGGCGATAATTAGACTTGTAACTAATGGATGGGAAGGCCAGCACCATGCGGCTTTGGTTAAGCTTTTTGTTCTTGGTTCTCTCCCCGCCCATAAAGTCTTCGATTGGTGCAACGAACTTGAGCTTTTTGTAGTCGCCGCCGTCTATGAACTTTGAATAGAAAGTCTTCATGACTTTTTCGTACACTTCGTCGGCATCAACATCGCCCACAACTGCAATGATGCAGTTTTTAGGAGTTAAAATACGGTTCATGAAATTTTGACAGTCGCCCGAAGTCATTCGTGAAATGGTGGTCACGGTGCCAAACTTGGCGTTGGCAAGGCCGGTACGATAGAACAGGGCCTGGTTTACCATCTTGTCTAGAAGGTATGACGGGTTTTCTTGCAGCTTATAGATGTCGGACAGCAGGCTGTTTCGAACAATGTCGCCCGAGCTAACTGAAAACTCGCTGTCGAAGGCAATCTCGCACAAAAGGTCAATGGCCTTATCGATATTCGAGGTGGTGGTCGAAGCCGAAATCATGATGTTTTCGGCAGTGTTGTCTCGAGACAGCACCACTCCGTTGGCTTTTGCATAGTCGCCAAGAAGGGCTGCTCCAGGGTGCTCTTTTGTTCCCATCAAAAGCATGCGGGACAAAAACTCGCTCACCCCTGCCTCATAGTTTTTTTCCGACTGCGTTCCACTGGTGATGGACAAAACCACCGATACCAGCCTTGTATCTTTCTTTGGGATGACCGACAGCCTTAGACCGTTTGGATATATCTTTAGTGCCATAAAAAACTCCTAAATATTTTTATAAATAAAGTATAACATAATAAAATCCGTTTTGGAAAACGGATTTAAATAGTTTTTTATAAATTTTGTATATTTTTTACTCTTTAATTGTATTAGAGACCGTGTCTGGGGTCAGTTTTTTACTTTTAATGCAAGTTAAAATGCTCTCAAGGGCATCACGAGTGCAGGCCGTTGGGTGCATTAGAATCAGGTCTCCCGAATGCAAATTATTTATGGCTCTTGAATAGATAAGGTTGGTGTCCTTGTCTCGCCAGTCGATGGTGTCACGCGTCCAAAGTATGGTTTTGTAGCCAAGGCTTTCGGCAGCTTTTACCGTGCCCACACTATAACTGCCACCAGGTGGTGCAAATAGATTCATGTCGATGCCTAAAACCTTCTTTACCTCGTCGTGACAAGATTGTATTTCACTTATATTTTGCTGGCTGTTTAAATTGGCATGTTCTTTGTGGTTTGTGCCATGATTGCCAATTTCGTGCCCTTTTTCATAGATGAGCTTTAACATATCTGGATTCTCTTTAACCCAAGTGCCACCCACGAAAAAAGTGCATTTTGCATCATATTTTTCTAAAATTTCCAGCATATTTTGCAAAAATTCGGTTCCCCAGTACACATTTATCATGAGGGCCACCTTGCCGCTATCTTCATTCCCGGCATAGATTACCCCGCGGTATGACTTATATACACTTACTGCCTCGACATTGGTAAACAGCCCGCAGCCCAGCATACAAATTCCAACCAGGCACACAAGTGCAAAATTGACCAGTCCATGAATGATAAAATTTTGTCTTCTTTCAGCTTTTTCCATACGCACCTCTAATTAAGTATATGACCTAAAAAACGGGTTATTACTTATAAAAAGACAAAAATTTGCATGAAAAAACCTGCCAAAAATTTCAGCAGGTTTTCTTTCTTTTTTTATAGTTTTTTGATAAGTTTTAGATCAACTCGACCTTTTTCGTCAATTTTTATAACCTCGACTTCAACACGGTCGCCAATGTTGACAACATCTTCCACCCTCTCCACTCTCTTGTTTGAAAGCTTTGAAATATGAATCATGCCGTCCACATTTTGAGTTAGCTCAACGAAGGCACCAAATTGCAAAATTCGAACCACTGTTCCGGTGTATCTTTCGCCAATCTCAGGCTCAAACACAATGCCAAGAATGATCTCTTTTGCCTTTTGAGCAGCGGCCTCATCGTTTGAGGCAATCATAACTCTTCCGTCGTCCTCGATGTCTACCTTAACGCCGGTTTCGTCGATAATCTTATTGATGGTCTTTCCTCCCGAGCCAATGACCTCACCAATCTTGTCTGGAGAGATGTTGAAGGAAATTATCTTTGGAGCCCACTTGCTCATGTGGTCACGAGGAGCGGCAAGCACTGCAAGCATCTTAGACAAGATGTGCGCCCTGCCCTCTTTTGCCTGAGCAAGAGCCTGGGTTAAGATGGCCTCGTCAATTCCCTTGATCTTTATATCCATTTGAATGGCGGTTATGCCCTTCTCGGTTCCGGCAACCTTAAAGTCCATGTCACCAAAGAAGTCCTCGGTGCCTTGAATGTCGGTAAGAACCACAACTTTGCCAGTCTGCTCGTCTTTAATTAGTCCCATTGCACAGCCCGAAACTGGAGCCTTGATTGGAACGCCAGCATCCATAAGCGACAAGGTGGATGCGCAAACACTGGCCATTGACGACGAACCGTTTGACGAAAGCACTTCGCTTACCAGCCTTAGTGCATATGGGAACTCTTCCTCACTTGGAATAACTGGTTCAAGTGCTCTTTCAGCAAGGGCACCGTGACCAATTTCACGACGACCAGGAGACCTTAGAGCCTTGGCCTCGCCAGTTGCATAGCCAGGCATATTGTACTGGTGCATATAGCGCTTATACTCGGTGTTGTCTAGTCCGTCTAGCTTTTGAACTTCGCTGATTGTGCCAAGTGTCAGGGCGTTTAGCACCTGTGTTTGACCACGGGTGAACACGCTTGAGCCATGAACTCTTGGCAAAATGCCAACTTCGCACCAAATTGGGCGAACTTCGGTTAGAGCACGACCGTCTGGACGAATGCCCTTGTCCACAATCATTCTTCTAACCTTTTCTTTCTTCATCTTGTAAAGAACGTCGTTGATCTCTTGCTCACGCCCCTCAAACTCGGTGGCAAAATGCTCCAAAACATCCTTTTCAACAGCGTCGGTTCTCTCGGTTCTTTCGGCGCGGTTCTTGGTGATGGCAAGAGCCTCGTCCATAGCCTTGTCGGCGTAGGATCTAACAGCCTTGTCGACATCTTCACCAACGGTGAACACCTCGACCTCTCTCTTAGGTTTACCAACCTTCTTTACGATGTCTTCGATGAAGGCAACAATCTTCTTGATCTCTTCGTGAGCAAACAAAATTGCGTCTAGCATCTCTTTTTCGGTTATCTCTTGTGCCCCAGCCTCGACCATCATAATGGCGTCTTTTGTTCCGCTGACAGTTAGGTGAAGGCGGCTTCTTGCAGCTTCTTCCTCGGTTGGGTTAATGATATACTTTCCATCTATCATGCCAACCACAACCGATCCGGTTGGGCCAGCAAATGGGATGTCCGAAATTGAAAGAGCAACCGATGAGCCAATCATGGCCAGCACCTCAGGTGGCCTGTCTGGGTCAACCGAGAGTGCGGTGGCAACAACGGTTACGTCGTTATAAAATCCCTTTGGGAAAAGTGGACGGATTGGGCGGTCGATAAGTCTTGATACCAAGATAGCCTTATCACTGGCTCTACCCTCACGCTTTTTGAATCCGCCAGGAATTTTACCTACTGAATACATTTTTTCTTCAAAGTCCACTTGAAGAGGGAAAAAGTCCATCCCCTCACGTGGTTTGTCGCTCATGGTTACGTTTACCATGACAGTGGTGTCACCACTTTTCACCATGCAAGAGCCGTTCGCAAATTCTGCATATTTACCCAATTCGACGGTAAGGTCACGGCCAGCGACAGTGGTTGTAAATACTTGTCCTTCCATAAACTTCTATAACTCCTATAACTTTTACACTTTTTGTGCATAACTAAAGGGCAAAGAGTACTAACCCTTGCCCCAAAAATGACTTATTTTCTAATGTTTAATTTAGCAATAAGTTCACGATAACCTTCAAGATTAGTCTTCTTTAGATAATCCAAAAGGCCACGTCTTCTACCAACCATTTGAAGTAGCCCACGGCGAGAGTGATCGTCTTGCTGATGGGTTTTAAGATGCTCGGTTAAATGGTTGATTCTTTCGGTAAGAAGTGCTATTTGAACTTCAGGCGAACCAGTGTCGGCCTCTTTTCTTTGATAAGCACCAATTATCTCTTGTTTCTTTGCTTTATCCATAGTGGTTTTTCCTCCTTCATTATTTGCCATTGCGCTAAGGTCTCAGTCGAAAAACCAAAACAAATGAGCCTTACGCAAAGGTACAGCACGAAGTATAACATATTAATTATAAAAAGTAAACAATTTTTAAAAATTAGTTTTGATTGTTCCTATTTACAAATTGCACCGGCTTCAGGTTTTCAAGCTTTTCCATAATCTCATCGCTCATGGCCTTGTCTTTAACCTTTATGCTGGCAATAATTTCAAACCTGCCCTGCCCGGCCTGGTGAGCGTTGATCGAATTTATTGGCACTTTGGCGTCGTAGAAGATGTCTAGAATGTCGCTTAGCAGCCCGTCTTCGTCCTTTCCACCTATCTTGAAGCCCTCTTCAAAATATTTGTCCACCCCATCTTTCCACTCGGCCGAAAGAAGCCTGTCACGGTCCATTTGCTTTACGTTTGCACAGGAAGTGCAGTGCACGGTTATTCCGGCATTTGAGGCAATTGCGCATATCTCCTCGCCTGGAATTGGTGTGCAGCACCTTGCGAACTTGACATCGGCAATCTCACTGCCCTCAATATATACATAGGCATTGGGCTTTACCTCAGTCTTTTCGTCCTCGCTCTTTTTCATGGCAATGTTTATTATGTCGGCACGGTGAATACCATGGGTGGCAACCGAAGCAAACATATCGTCTAGAGAATAGATATAGTACTTCTTTTTAACCTCTCTCAGCACGTCATTAGACAGGCATTTTGACAGCGGAACCCCCATTTCTTGGCACCTTTCTTCAAGCATATCCCTGCCTTTTTTAACCATTTCGGGAACAAGGCTGCGCTTAAAGAAGTTCTTAATCTCGTTTCTTGCATGGGCACTGACAGCAAACCCCAACCACTCACGGCTTGGGCCAAGGCTGTCTTTTGAGGTTATAATCTCGACCACATCGCCAGTGGTGAGCCTTCGGTTAAGTGGGGATTTTTTGCCATTTACCTTGGCCGCAACGCAGCTGTTGCCAAGGTCAGTATGAACGGCGTAGGCCATGTCGATTGGAGTGGAGTTTTCGGGCAGTGAGATGGGTTTAAACTTTGGCGTAAACACCCAAATTTCGGCATTGCTGAAGTCCATTTGCAGTGCCTTTACAAAGTTTTCGCTGTCCTTTATTTGCTTTTCATTTTCAATGACCGACCTCACCCAGTTTAGTTTGTCTTCAAAGGCCGAAACCTTTGTGTCACCGCTTTTATATCGCCAGTGTGCAGCAATACCATATTCGCAAAGCTTGTGCATTTCAAAGGTGCGAATTTGCACTTCAAAAGGAGTGCCGTCTTTGGTAATTAGCGTGGTGTGCAGCGACTTGTAGCCATTTTGCTTAGGCGAAGCAATGTAGTCTTTAATTCGCCCAGCAACAGGTTTATAGAACTTATGAACCTCGCCAAGAACTCGGTAGCAATCATCCACATTGTCCACCAAGATTCTAAAGGCAATTATGTCGTAGATCTTGGCTGTGCCCTTGTCCTTAATCTTTTTGTAGAGCGAATAAAAATGCTTAAAACGGCTTTGCACTTCGCCATGCAGCTTCAGGTTTTCTAGTGCCTTTTTAAGGTTTAACTCAATGTCGGCCATGCGCTTGGTATTCTTTTCATATTTGCGGTCGAGCTCGGCCTTAAGCTTGTTATATTCCTCGGGATTGAGTACTGCAAAGCACATGTCTTCAAGCTCAATTTTTATGGAGTTTAGCCCCAGTCTTTCGGCCAGTGGTACAAAGAGGTTCATGGTCTCGGTGCAAAATTTTATTTGCCTTTCATATGGAAGCCCCGAGATGGTCTCCATGTTGTGCATACGGTCGCAAAGCTTTATTAAAATTACCCTTATATCCTTGCTCATGGCCATGAACAGCCGCCTTAGACTGTCCATTTCAATGGTGCTTTTGTTGTACTTAAATGAGCTAATTTTAGAAACGCCCTTCACTAGGCTTTCAACCTCGCTACCAAATTCGGCCTTGATCTTTTTGTAGCTTACCGGGGTGTCTTCAACCACATCATGAAGTAGCCCAGCCGTCACCGTGGCCTCGTCCATTCCAAGGTCAATAAGCTTGGTTGCCACGCTGACCGGATGGACAATATAAGGCTCACCCGTGCCACGCTTTTGGTTTTTGTGTGCCTCTTTGGCAAGGTCATAAGCCTTTAAAATCATGCCCGGGTCTTCATAATTATTTCTAACAAGTTTTTCGAACTGATCCATCTATGCCATCCTGTTCATAAATTTTGAAGAAGTGAGTTCTTTTCGTGGCGGATTCTCCTCTACCACCAAGCTAAACTCACTGCCAAGCGACAACTTGACAAAGCCGAGCTCGTCAAAGCACAGTAGCGAGAACAGCACCTCAAGCTTATTAACTCCTCCCTCGGCCGCCTTCAGCTTGTCTAGCCATTCAAAAATATTGTTGGCACGAATTATTGGTGCATACTTTTTGATTAGGTTATACGAATAGACATGCCTGTCACGATTCTTGGTAAACACGCCCTTCTCGCATGGTGGGCACTTGGCCACAAACACCTTTGAGAAGGCCGCAAAATAGTCTTTTTCGTGAAAATATTTTTGACGAGTGAAGACCACATTATTGTAGCCAATAATGTCGGCGCTATCCAGCACTCCCCGTCCCGAAACAAGCAAGGTGTTTTGCCTGTTTTTGAGCGGCACGTGCGACAGTGTAAAGTTTTTGAACTTTGGAAGCATGGCCTTTATTTTTTCGGCGTCTTTGTAGTTATCCACCACAACCAGAGTGCCAAAATTGCCGCCGCCAAGGCTCAAGATGGTCTTTTCAAGATCCTCGCTATTAAAGAGCTGGCACTCAGCCTTTGAGCCCTCGGAATAGTATTTGTTGATGAGCGAAATCATGTTCTCTCGCTCCTTGTCTTCCTTTACGCATACCTCTTTCAAATAGACATTTTTTAGTATAGCCTGAGGCTCAACCTTGCCACGGAAGACATCGTTTTCCAGCTCTACGATGAGGTGCTTTTTGGCCGTCATTTTCAAAATATCCACATTCTTTTCGGCCGCAAAAGCCACAATGGACTTTCCCTTTGGAGTGGTAAGCTTAAAGTGGCGATAGCTTGCGTCCTTCATCTGCATGACCTTTACAAGGTTGGTTTCTAGCATGAGTACCGGCTTTTCGTTTTTGCAGCCAAAAGGCTCTAAGAGCGAGAGCATATCTATAAACTCTTTGCAAATGTCCTCTTCGCTAATCTTTATGTCATAGGCCTCTTTTTCTATAAAGGCCTTCATGCTTACCTGCTTTGAAATGCTCTTTCTAAGGCCGGCTTTAAGTTTATCAAAATCCTCTTTTTTAACCTCGACACCAACCGCCATCTTGTGCCCACCATAGCGAATCAGGCAAGCCGAACACTCTTCAAGAGCCCTGTGAAGATCTATGTCATCAAGGCTTCGTCCACTGCCCTTCAGTGTTCCTTCGTCGGTGGTGGTAAACACTATGGCTGGGCGGTTATAGTCATGGCAAATGCGTGAGGCCAAAATGCCAAGCACGCCTTGGTGAAAGTCGCCCTGCAAAAGGATGATGTTCTCGCTTGCAAGGTCGATATTTTGCATCTGTTTGTCGAGAATCACCGCCCCCTCGCTTATCTTGTTTAGCCTCTCTTCGTTGTCGGCAACGATGTCGTTAAATAGGCTTTTAAGTTTTTTGTCATTTTCCTCAATTAGGAAATCAAAGACCTTTTTGCCCTTGCTCATGCGGCCGCAAGCGTTTATCCTTGGGACAAGCTTAAAGGTCACATCCTGCCCCGACAAATTCTTAATATTCAGCTCCGAGAGCATATATTTATAGCTCTTTAGGCACTGGCGCTTGTTCAGTCTTTCAATGCCGGTTTTGGCAATGTATCTATTCTCTTCAACAAGAGGCACAATGTCGCCAATGGTGGCCACGGCACAGATGTCAAGGTATTTATCAGCCGCCTCTTTTCCGCCAAGCGCTTCAACAAGTTTTAGTGCCACTCCTGCCCCGCAAAGGCCATTGAATGGGTACTTTTGCCCCTCAATCTTTGGGTCTATCAAGATGCAATTTGGAAGAGTGCTCGACGGCTCATGGTGATCGGTAACAATGATGTCTACCCCAGCAGCTTTAATGGCCTCAACCTCACTGACGGCGGTTACGCCAAGGTCGACGGTTATAATAAGGTCGGGCCGAGCTTCGGTGAGTACTTCGTCTATCATGTTTGGCGAAAGGCCGTAGCCGTCGTCAAAGCGATCGGGTATGTAAACATCGGGGGTGTTGCCCCGAGATTGCAAATATTTATAGAGTATCACGCAGGCCGAAATGCCGTCGCAGTCGTAGTCGCCGTAAACCACAATCTTTTGCTTTTTGTCTATGGCCTCTTCAATCCTCTTTACTGCCTCGGCCATGCCGCTTAGGTCAAACGGATTATTGAGCATGGAAGAATCGGGGCTAATAAACCTTTGAATTTCCTCTTCGGTCTTGAGTCCCTTTTTATTTAGATATTCAATTATTCTCTTATCTAATTCCACCATCATTTTTCCTATTAAAAAAGCCCATCAAAATATTTGTGGGCTTAATTTTTTTATTAAACTACGGGTTTGGACGTGTCGTCCTTCTTGCGCTTTGCCTGTTGCCTCTTGACCATCTCTTTGTCTTTCTTTTTAGCTTCGGCGCTCTTGGCTTTTGCCTTTGCTTTTTCAGGCTTTAGGGTGGTCTCTATGTTAGGGTTACGCGAAAGTCTAATCTTGTCTCTTGTAACCTTGGCCTCAAGAAGATATTTGTGGATGTTCATGGCCACAAAATAGTATGTGTAGGCCGAAACGAGCAGGCAAACAAATATGGTTGCACCCGACATTGTCACAACGCTGAGCGGCGTGCAAACAAGGCACAGTGCCAATATTAAAAGTGCGCAAACAATGAATATAAGTGGTTTTAGCGTTGACTTTTGGCTCATATTTACAAGCTCGTCCACGCTAAGGCCTTCATTATGCTTGGCCTTTTGGTTTTCGCGAAGCCTTTCAAGGGTGATGACGCAGGCAAACAGCGTTAGAATTACCGACGCAAGGATGATTGCCATACTTATGAAGTTTATTGGCAGTCTTACAATAATAACCAAGGCGGTTGTCACAATAAGCGAGTGAAGCACAGCAAGCAGCAAGGTCAGCCCGGCCATGATCTTATATCTCAGCCAGCCGGCCACAAAGATGGCAAGCAGCACGCAGACAATGGTGACGCTAGCCCAAATTACCGCACGGTTGGTCACTGTTCCGCTTATGGTTTGAAGAGTCGAAACGGCTTCTTCTTCAACGCCAAGCTTTTTAATTAGAGTGTCACGGAGTTTTGGATCGACATTCTTTTTGTTTACTCTAACAACAAGGTATGTGTCAACCCCCTTGTCTTCAACAAAGATACGCTCTTCAATGAGCCCGTGCTCTTTGAGTGCACTCTTTACTTGCTTTGTCTGCTGACTAACATTTTGGGTGTTTTCAATCTTTATTTCTACCTGGGTCCCGCCCCCGATGTCGCTTCCAAGGTTTATTCCAACGGTCAGCGACAATACAACTGCAACGATAATTAAAACTAGTGAAACGCAAAGATACCAAACGAGGTTTTTCTTATTAGTCATTAGTCTTTTCCTCCTCTTTTGTTGGTAGCCTATACGCTTTTGTTGCCCCATCGTTAAAGGCCTCAAAAATCCTTATGAAGCCTGGTAGCATAACAAGTGTGCTAAATAGCGATAGACAGCTAAACAAAGTAGTGATTAAGCCGAACACTCTAAGTTCAGAGCCTGCCACTATAGCAACGACTCCAAAAATGACTGCAAGGGTTACACATGAAGCCACAATCCCAGCTATTGAACGCTTGAATCCGCTCTCTAGCGATGCTGAGATGGTCTTGCCCGACTTATACTCTTCTTCAAAGCGGCTGGCAAACATCATGGCAGTGGTCTCTAATATCGCAAAGCCAAGGCCAAGCGCAATTATGGATGATAGGCTGAGCTCGACAAATTCAAATGCACACAGCACGCATATTGCCATGATTGCCACAAATATGGTTGCCAAGCTCTGACAAGCACCTATAACACCGTACTTAACAATGAGATATACAAGGGCTACAACAATAAGCAGTGCCACCCCGATAATTCCCATAACCTTAGCAAGTGAGAAACCAAAATTCTTAGCCGATGGATCAGCAGTTAAATTGCCAACGCCAAGAGTGCTAGACATTGTGTCTATCTTAACGGTGTCGGAATTTAAAATAATTTCCATCGACCCAAGACGAACACGCATGGCAAACTCTTTTGCGCTTTCTAGCGTTCCAAGGCTGAGCGAGAGCGTTGAGTAGTCCGACGTGGTCATGTTCTCGGTCGAAAGGCTGGTCACCTGCTCGCCGCCCATGTAGATATAGATGCTGCTAGCTCCCGAAGTAAGCAAGTCTTCATAGGCCTGTTCGCCGGCTTTGTTAAAATTGATGATAACAAAGTTGTTGCCTCCGTTGTTGGCAAGTTCAACGCTTTTGATGTGCTTTGAGCCAATGATGTAGATGCCCTCTTCGTCGGTGCTGCTTCTAAGCTCGAACGAGCCCGAGCCTATGGTGTTTAGAAGTGAAATTGAATCGTTCAAATTGGCCTCTAAACTTGGATAGCCAATCTCGATTCTTATCTTCTTTCCATCAACTGCAAAAACAGTTGCACCCGAATATCCCTCATCTGCAAGCACGTCTTTGATGGTGGCAATGCTGCGGTTGATCTGGTTAGAAGTGTAGTCTTGCTCACCATCATTTTTCAGGTCATACTCAGCATAAACGCCCCCGCCAAGGTCGTTAGAAACATTGATAGTTCCTAAAAGCGAAGTGAAACTAAATGAGTGAAAATTCATTGGAATAAAGGTAAATACAGCACCGATGACCAAAATTACAGCTATCAGCCCGATTAAAATTTTTGCCGTTTTCTTTTTTATAGGTTTCATAATGCGTCCTTACTCAGTTCATTTTGCCCCATTATACAACATATCTTTTGGCGCGGTCAATGATTTACTAAAATTTTTTCTCTTAAAATTTTCTCCTTAATTTTTATATATATTCTACTCTTCCGCCTTTCTTCCGCCTTGTCTCTTTTTTAGCTCACCCCGAAACATTATTTTTCGACAAAAGTTTTTTGCTCCTACACGCCTAAACTGAGCATTTTAGCATATACATTTACAAAAAGGAGCACATTATGAAAACTAAAACTCAAACAAAAACCAAAAGTGAGGGCCTTGTAAAGGTTTTAAAATACATAAAAAGCCTGTTCGTTTCGCTTATAATCACTTTCGGCCTTATCATTCTTTTTGCGTTTATAATTAAATGGGTGGATCTTCCTGACGCCTACATCACCCCAGTAAATCTTGTTATAAAGGCTCTTAGCGTATTCTTTGGTGCCATGATTCTTACCAAAAATGGTCAAAGAGGCTTGGTTAATGGCATCTTGTTTGCCCTTGTATACACCCTTATCTCCTTCACCATTTTCTCCCTTCTTGCCAAAAGTTTTTCGCTAGGCCTCGGGCTTGTTTCCGACTTTGGCTTTAACGGCGTTGTTGGCGCAATCGGCGGGATTGTGGGAGTCAATATTAAGAAAAAATAAAAAATGAATGATACTCGCTTGCTTTGTGAGCGAATTATTAGTTCCGCTGCACAAGTGCAGCGGAACTAAACAAGTCGCTCGCAACCTAACAAAAAAGACCGCATCTGCGGTCTTTTTAGTGCTTATTTTTGTTTCTTTCTTGGTTTTTTGCCACTTATTTGCTTTTCAATGTCGGCGGCGGTGTCACCTTCAGTTTTTGCCTCGGCCTTCTCTTCGGCTTTTGGCTCTTCAGCTGGCTTTTCTTCGGCCTTTGGTTCGGCTTTTTCTTCGGCTTTTGCCTCAGTCTTGGTCTCAGCCTTCTCTTCCTTTTCAGGCTCGTAGGTCGATGTTAGAACCGAGCCAACAGCGTTCATGTCGAACTCCATGGTGGTCTTTGAGCCCTTTGCGCCAGTCTCTAGCACGAAAGTTGCAATGTCGCCTTTTTTGTTGATGCGGGTCACGCGGCCTATAATTCCGCCTATCGTGCGCACTTCATCCCCCACTCTCAGGCGGTCAACCATTTGGTTGTATTCTTTCATTCTGCGGCGATTGGTGATGGTAGGCAAAACTAGCATCAAAACAACCAAAACAATCAAAACAACATATATGATCCAGCCATATTTGCTACCCTTGCTAGTTTCGGCTGCATCGCCTGCAGCGTCAAGTAAAAATCTTAGCATTTTCTTTCTCCTTTAATTTCTAATGCTTAGTTTAGCATACAATTTGTCCTGCCCGCAAGCATTTTTTTGTAAAATTATGGGCATATACAAAATTACTTGTCGTAGCCAGTCTTCTTGTAAAACTCCTCTCTAAACTTTAAGAGTCGATCCTCTCTTATGGCCTGCTTTATGTCTTCCATAAGATGAATCAAATAGCGAAGATTGTGAATGGAAAGCAGCTGGCTGCCCAAAATTTCGTCAACATTAAATAGATGCCTCAAATATGCCTTGGTAAAGTTTTTGCAGCAGTAGCAATCGCACTCGGGGTCAAGGGTGGTAAAATCCTCTTTATACTTCCCGTTTTTTACAACAATCTTGCCCTGCGAGGTAAAGGCAGTACCATTTCTTGCAATGCGGGTTGGCAAAACGCAGTCGAACATATCAATTCCACGAATTACCCCCTCGACCAGGCAGTCGGGACTGCCCACCCCCATCAAATACCTTGCCTTGTCCTCGGGATATTTTGGAGCAAGCAAGTCAAGTATTTCGTACATACGCTTCTTTGGCTCACCCACCGAAAGACCACCAATTGAAAAGCCCACCTTGGCGTATGGCAAGATACCTTCAAGTGCCTTTAGCCTAAGGTCGTCAAAAAAGTTGCCCTGCACAATTGGAAAGAGCATTTGGTCACTGCGCTTATGGTAGTTATAGCATCTTACCAGCCAGTTTTGCGTACGCTCTAAAGCCTTCCTGGCATACTCATAACTGACCCCCGGATTGGAACACTCGTCAAAGGCCATAATTATATCGGCCCCAAGTTTGTTTTGAACTTCTATGGACTTTTCAGGAGTGAAAAAATGAATGGTCCCGTCTAGGTGAGACTTAAACTCCACCCCCTCGTCGGTGATCTTGTTTAGATCGGATAATGAAAAGACCTGAAAGCCACCACTGTCGGTCAACATGGGATGAGGATAGTTCATAAACTTATGTATCCCTCCCGCCTTCTCAACAATGTCGGCACCCGGGCGAAGATAGAGATGATAGGTGTTATTCAAAATTATTTGAGCACCAATTTCGTCAAGTTCCCTTGGCTCAACAGCTTTAACAGTTGAACGTGTTCCAACCGGCATAAAAACCGGGGTCTCAATAACACCGTGAGGAGTTTTAAGCTCCCCTATTCTTGCAAAAGTTTTAGTGTCTTTTTGCTTAACTTTAAATGAAAAATTTTCCATAATTTTTGCCTTTTTCTTGTAATTTTGCGCGTTTTTAATAGTTTTTACACAATTTTGGGTGTAATTTTGCGTTTTTTTAAAAAATAAACATTGCATCGCCGAAACTGAAAAATCTATATTTTTCTTTGACGGCCAGCTCGTATAATTTCAGTGTCTCTTCCCTTGTGGCAAAAGCCGAAACCAACATTATAAGTGTGCTTTCTGGAAGGTGAAAATTGGTAATGAGGGCATCCACGAACTTGAACTCATAGCCAGGGTAAATAAAGATATTGGTCTCCTTTTCGCATGGCTGAAGGTGTCCCACCCTGTCGGCCGCACTCTCAAGTGTTCGCACCGAGGTCGTGCCAACGGCGATTATTCGCTTGCCCTGCGCTTTGTATTCATTGAGCCTTTTGGCCACATCATCTTTAACCACTATTCGCTCGCTGTGCATATGGTGATTTTCAATTTTCTCCACCGACACCGGTCTAAATGTTCCAAGCCCGACATCAAGAAGAACTTCCTCAATAATGACACCCTTGTCTTTGAGCCTCTTTAATAGTTCTTTGGTAAAATGCAGCCCAGCCGTTGGTGCAGCACTCGAGCCTGGAATCTTTGAGTAGACTGTTTGATACCTCTCCTGGTTTTCAAGTTTTTTCTTTATATATGGAGGCAGTGGCATTTCGCCAAGCTTCAGTAACTGCTCTTCAAGTGTACCCTCTTTAACTTCAAACCTTATCTTCTTTCCACCAATCTCGGGAAGGTCCTCTAGCACCTGCAAACTAAGTTTATCCGAAAAGACAATAGTGCTACCCACCTTGGCCTTTTTACCGGGTTTGGCTAGTGCTTCATATTCATTTAGCGAAAGCCTTTTGAGTAGCAAAAATTCAATTTTAGCACCGGTGTCAACCTTAGTGCCGTAGATACGAGCTGGAATAACTCGGGTATTGTTTATGACAAGAACATCATTTGGCCCAAGATAGTCTTCAATGTCTCTAAAAATTTTATGCTCAACTTTTTTGTTTTTTCGGTCATAGACCAAAAGCCTCGAGGCATCTCGGGGCTCTATAGGAGTTTGAGCAATAAGCTCTTCGGGCAGATAATAATTGAAGTCACTTGTATTCATAATCTCTTCTCAAAAAACGCAAAATTGATATTGCAATAGCGAAAAAACCATATCAAAACTGCATTTTAGTTAAATTTTCTTCCCAAATGCTCATAGGCAGCTGGCATTGGTATTCGTCCACGAGGGGTGCGTGCAATAAAACCAATTTGAAGAAGGTATGGCTCATATACATCCTCAATGGTGACCTGCTCTTCGCCAGTTGCCGCTGCAATGGTGTCAAGACCAACTGCCCTGCCACCAAACTTATCAATCATGGCAAGCAGTATATTTCGGTCGACGTTATCGAGTCCCAACTCATCTATCTCCATGGCGTTTAGTGCAGCCTTGGTGACGTCGAGTTCAATTCTTCCCGAGCCCTTAACCTCAGCAAAGTCTCGAACACGTCTTAGCAGCCTGTTGGCAATTCTTGGTGTTCCACGGCTGCGGCTGGCAATCTCCACACTGGCCTCGTCGCTTATGGCAGTTCCAAGAATTTTTGCCGAGCGACGAACAATGGTGGCAAGCTCTTCAGGGCTGTAAAGTTCAAGTCTACAAATAACCCCGAACCTATCGCGAAGTGGGCCGGTCAGCATTCCAGCTTTGGTGGTGGCGCCAATCAATGTAAACTTTGGCAAGCTTATTCTAACGCTTCTTGCCGATGGCCCTTCACCCACCATAAAGTCGAGAGCGAAGTCTTCCATTGCAGGATACAATATCTCTTCTACCTTATGATTGAGGCGGTGAATCTCATCGATAAACAAAACGTCATTGTCTTGCAGCTTGGTAAGAATGGCCGCAAGGTCGCTAGGCTTTTCAATTGCTGGGCCGGTGGTTATGCTCATTTGCACGCCAAGCTCATTCGCAATGACCGAGCTAAGAGTGGTCTTTCCAAGTCCTGGAGGGCCGTAGAGCAACACGTGGTCAAGTGCCTCATTTCTCTTTTTTGCCGCACTTATATAGACGTTTAAATTCTCTTTAATTTTGGTTTGACCCACATATTCAGCCATGGTGCGAGGGCGGAGCGAGGCCTCAATCTTTTCGTCCTCAGGGTTCTCCCTCACGCTGACAATGCGGTTTTCTTGACTATCTTTGTAACTGGTAAATTTTTGATCCATTACAAGCACTTCCTTACTATTTCTTCAGTCTTATCGCCCTTTGCGGCCTTGGCTTTTACTAGCTTTGTGGCCTCTTCTTTCTTAATTCCAAGCTCCATAAGCACGCTGACAGCGTCGGCCATTTCGTTTGTGAAGTCCACAAAATTGACTTTCTCAAAGCCATCCATGGTGTCGGCCTCAGCATTTTTCATGGTCTCATGTAGTTTCTCTTTGAGTTCAAGTACAATCCTTTCGGCCGTCTTTTTGCCAAGCCCTTTAACTTTGGTAAGCATGCCAACTTGGCCATTTATGATAGCACCGGCAAGCATCTTTGGGCTCATGGATGACAAGATCATTATGGCCATCTTTGGGCCAATGCCCGAGATTGCAATGAGGTTTAGAAACATTCTCTTTTCTTCAAGCGAAGAAAAACCAAACAGCGAAACGCCGTCTTCGCGAACCTGAAGATAGGTGTAGACTGTGCGGGTCTCCCCCGAAATTTCATCGAGGGTGGCAAGCGAGCAAATAACCTCGTATCCAACGCCCCCTGTTTCGACCACGGCCACATTGTCGTCTACTCTTGTAACTTTTCCTGTGATTGAATAAAACATATTCCTTCCTTAAAACATACTATTATTTCTTAAATTATTATTGGTTTGCGCGTGACAAAGCGCAATGGCAAGTGCGTCGGCAGCATCGTCAGGCTTAGGGTCTTTTGCAAGGCCAAGCAGCATTTTGGTCATGTACTGCATTTGCTTTTTTTCAGCCCTGCCCGTTCCGGTCAGTGCTTTTTTGACCTGTATGGGTGTGTACTCATACAGTTTGCCGCAGTGTTGCACGGCCGCACATACGATAACTCCCCTGGCCTCGGCAACCGCAATACCCGTTGTTATGTTGGTATTGAAAAACAGTTCTTCTAGTGCAATGGCATCGGGCTTAAAGCGTTCGATCAGGCTTTTCATGCCGTCATCAATGAGCGCCAGCCTGGTCGGGAAAGCCTCGTTTTTATCGGTCTCGATAGCGCCGTAGTCAATGAGCGAGCACTTGCCCGTCTTGTCGTCTTTTTCAATGACGCCGTAACCAACTATTGCATATCCGGGGTCTATACCAAGAATTATCATACTTTACTCCATATATAATAATATAAAAAAAATAAAGATAAGTCAAACAAACAATAAGAAAAGAGAGGCTTAGCTCTCTTTTTTATTTGCGTCCGCTATTGCTTCGTTGGCGTACTGCTCTTTGAGTTTTTGGTACTTTTCATATTCTTCAGCCGGCAAATAGAGTTTTGACCTAATATTTTTTATTCCCGTACCTTCATAGATGTAGCCAAGTTTGGCAAAAAGGTCTTTCATGGAAATGGCGTTGTCAGCGCAATATTTCATGATAGGTTTCCACACCTTTTTGTCTTTCCAAAGCCCAGTTATTGGCTTGCCACGCTCAAAGTTTGCATCAACCAGCCGCCCAATCTCATAAAGATTAATGGTTTTTATCGAGTGCTTTGTGCTGTTGTAGTGATAGCCAAAATATTCAAGCAGCGCCTGCATATTTGGAAATACATTGCCTGGATAGTAATGACGAAAATATTGCAATCTCCTGTAAAGCTGTGGGTTGTCAGTAACAACATGGCTTATGCTGCAAGGTGCTTGGCCATATTTATATCTAAGCATGGTTCTTAAATAATCTTCATGGTCAACATCAAAATAGCGCATAGCAAGTTTGTAGCCAAAGCCGCCAACGTAGTCATAAAAGTTCTTCCCCTGCTCGGCAGCCTTGCGCTTTAATAGTGCAAAATAGTAGGCATTGTCGCGGATGGCATCGACATAGCCATCGCCATCGTTGTAGGATTCAAGAATATCCACAATGCCTTGCTCATCAAGCAAAGCCCTGGCCTTTCGGGTGTAACCTTCGGGCATTCCGGTTGGTGTCCTATATTCAACCTCAGGTAAGAACAAGTTGACGATTTCACCTATAGAGATCCCATTTCTAACTGCAATTTGCACAAAGGTGTTGTATAACTGTGGTGCGCGTTCATTTAGATAAGAAATGCAGCCTTTTTCATCGGTGAGCTCATGTAAAGCGTCGCAAACAGCACTGTAGATCACAGGATTTCTAGTTATGAAGTTGGTGGAGTTCATGTCGTAGATAGAAGCATATTTGATATATTTATATGTCCCATTTGGCACACCTAAAAATTGATTGATGGCCGTTTCAATGGAAACATCATTTTTCTTGGCAATTTGTCTAATGTACCCATAGGTCATAGGATAAGACTTGCTCAGTTCAAGCACTTCCCCGTTTTCATTGATACAATTTTTGATGTTTTCAACATGTATGCTTTTGTCAATTGTTTTGCCGCGATTTTGCGTTTTTACAATACCGCTATAGTCAAAATATCCAACAGCACTTATCTCATCCTCAACCGTTCTACCATAATGAAAGGCACGGGATTGGAGTACTTTTTGAAGACGCATATCCCTGTATAGATGTAGTTGCCCGTCAATGTTGACGTTTTTAAGTCTCTCTCGCATCTCTTCGTCAGTGATTTTAATTTTGTTTCCAGCCATGCTCCCGCGGAACTGTTTTATAGCATTCATCACTTTAGATTCGTCAACCTTTTTGTACTGTTTATCCCTTCTAACAATATAATTTTCTTGTTTTTCACCACTTTTAGCCATGTTTTTTCACCTCGTCTCCACCATTTTTGCGTTTTTTCTTCCGCCCATAATTTACTATTCTATTGTATCACATAAAGATTGAAAAAACAAGAGAGAAAAGTATTTTTTTTGCGAGGAGCCATTGCCCCTCGCACTCCCATTTTAAAACGGGCAGTTTGTTACCAAACTGCCCGTTTGGTTGCGAGCGACTTGTCGCTCGCTCCCACCTCTCCGCAAATAAAGCAACCTTTATAACAACAGCATCGAAACCTGACATTTGGTGACCAAACAGGTCTACCAAACATCAGTTTTCTTCGCTCTTGTCACAAATCTTGCCTTATTTGCTTCTTTGCAAGCACCAACTAATGGCCTAGGACAAGGCTTTTATAATCATAAAAAATAATAGGGCTTAATTTGCGTCTCCACCAAGGCTCGACGAGTAGGGTCAAGGCAGGAGTTTATAAACATAAATGACTGTCTTGCCCTGCTTGGCAGAAACGCAGGCGAAAGCGTAAAATAAGCCCTATGCCGTAAGAAGGCTTAGTTTAGGCCTAGGACAAGGCAACAAAAAAATTCTAGGCACGGGGTTTATTGACATAAATCCCTGTCTAGAATTTTTGCAGTTAACGCAGTCCTAGGCCTGAAATAAGCCTTCTTACTCGGCGTTGTGGTAAACCGATTGCACATCATCCAAATCATTCAAGGCGTCTTCCAGCTTTTCAACCGAGGCCATCTTCTCTTCATCAAGAGTGACAGTGTTGATTGGAACATATTCGTTTTCACTGGAGACAATCTCAAAGCCGGCAGCTTCAAATGCCTTGACTGCGGCATGAAGTTGCTCGGACGAGGTGTAGACCACAAAGCACTCGTCTTCGGTCAAAACATCGTCGGCACCGGCATCAAGAGCCACAAGCATGACGTCGTCTTCGGTGAGGCCGTCCTTCTTATTGATTACAATAACTCCACGATATTGGAAGTTATACATAACGCTACCGCTAGCACCAAGGCTGCCGCCAAAGCGTGAGAAAATATGGCGAACATCGGCTGCTGTTCGATTCTTGTTATCGGTAAGGCAGTCCACAATGAAAGCCACGCCATTTGTTCCATATCCCTCGTATAGGCAAGGCTGATAGTTGTCGCCCTCGGTCTCGCCGCTAGCCTTTTTGATACTTCTTTGGATATTGTCATTTGGCATATTGTTTTGCTTAGCTTTTTGGATAACATCATAAAGCTTGCTGTTGGTGTTAGGGTCAGGACCTCCGGCTTTTACGGCAACGGCAATTTCACGCCCAATCTTGGTGAAAATTTTGCCACGTGCTGCGTCGGCCTTATCTTTAGTTGCTTTGATGTTATGGAATTTAGAATGTCCGCTCATTGGTTTTCTCCTTCAATATCTTTTTATAATTGTACACCCAGTCTGCCAACTATGGCAAACGATTAGATAAATTTATGCTTTAAAAGCTCATACAAAAGCACACTTGCACTCACCGAAGCGTTTAAGCTTTCCACCCCTCTTTGCATTGGTAGAGACAAAACTCGGCTGGTCATGGCTCTAAGCCTTTGACTGACCCCCTGCCCCTCACTGCCGACCACAAGACCGAACACCTCGGGAACGTCACGCACATTAAATATGTTTTCGCCATTCATATCGGCCACAAAGAGCTGGGCGTTTTGCCTTTTGACCTCTTCTTCAAGCTCGTCAACCGATAGCGAGAAAAGGTCAAGTTTTGTTATTGTTCCGCTGCTAGAGCGGACAACCTTTGGCGAGTATGGGTCAACGCAGTTTATCATCACCACTTCTTGAATCCCCACAGCCGCCGCCGTACGAATGATGGTGCCCATATTTCCGGGGTCTTGGATATTATCTAGCACCAAAAATGGGCCACTAAATTGCAGTCTGCCCGTTTCTTTCATGGCAAGCTCAACCACAATTCCCTGCGGTGTCTCGGTGCTGGCAATCTTTGAAAAGACGGCTGGGCTCAAAATTATCACCTTGTCGCCAAAGCTAGAAATGATGTCTGAAAACTTGTCTTCACAGCCCTTTTCTATATAAATATTAATAGGGCTATCACTTGCCAAAACCTCTCTTGCCAACTTTTCGCCCTCCACCAAAAAACTGCCGTAGTATCTACGGAATTTCTTGTCTTTGAGGCTGGCCGCCCGCTTAACTTTTTCGTTGTTTACGCTTTGTATTATTTCCATATCAATAAAATAAAGCACTCAACATTGGCTTTTTATTGAGTGCTTAAAAAATTTATTTTGCAAGGGCTGCATTAACTTTGTCTGCAATGTCTTTAAAAGCAGCTTTATCGTTAACAGCAAGGTCAGCAAGAACTTTGCGGTTAAGTTCGATATTGGCAAGTTTTAGGCCATGCATCATCTTGCTGTAAGAAAGGCCATACTCTCTTGCAGCGGCATTGATTCTTGCAATCCAGAGCGAACGCATATCTCTTTTCTTGTTCTTTCTTCCTACATATGCATAGCTATCGCTCTTCATAACAGCTTCGCGGGCAACTCTATAAAGCTTGCTCTTGGCACCTCTATAGCCCTTTGAAAGCTTGCGAATTTTTACTCTTTTCTTGTTGGCATTAACGCCTCTTTTAATTCTCATTGTCCTTCACTCCTTAGTCCTGATTTCCGACAAGTTTCTTAATTGTCTTCTCTTGGGTTGTTGAAACATATGCATTGCTTCTAAGATGACGCTTACGACCTGTCTCCTTCTTTGTTAGAATATGGCGTTTGTTTTGATGACCACGCTTTACTTTTCCGCCTTTAAGAACATTAAATCTCTTCTTTGCGGCACTGTTGTTTTTTTGCTTTGGCATTTTCGTTCTCCTTTAATTTATTTTTTGACTTTTGGGTTCAAAATGACAACTACATTTCTACCCTCAACCTTAGGCTCTTTGTCTTTTATGGCGTACTCTTGCACCTGCTCGCAAAAAGCATTGACAATCTCAATACCCTTGGCGAAGTAGGCTTGTTGCCTGCCACGCATCCTCAAAGCCACCTTAACCTTGTTGCCACTTTGCAAAAATTTAATGGCGTTTTTGGCTTTGATGTCTATGTCGTGCTGCTCAATGGTCATGGACAGCTGAACTTCTTTAAGCTCAACAATCTTTTGATTTTTCCTGGCCTCTTTTTCTTTCTTGGCCTTATCGAACATAAACTTGCCATAGTCCATAATTCGGCAAACTGGCGGAACGGCATTTGGAGAAATTTTTACAAGGTCTTTGCCGGCTTTGTCTGCAAGCTCGTTTGCCTCACGAGCACTCATAAGCCCAAGCATTTCCCCGTTTTCTCCAATAACTCTAACCTCACGGTCGGTTATATCGCTGTTTATCTGATGTTCTTGTTTTATGGCTGTATCCTCCCAAAAGTTTTTGCTTTAAACGAAGATAAAGGCTGGAAGCATACCACTCCCAGCCATGAAATCACGCTTTTAGCCTTAAGGCCATACGCAAATTCTAACGCCCGATGTCTTGCTACACCGAAGCGAAAATAACTGTTTTACCCAAACAAAATCTTTCATTCGGTTGGGGGAAAGTGGTCTTTCTCTTGTTTTAAGCGTTGTTATATTATCACCTTACACTATAATTGTCAAGTGTTTTATCTAACCTTTTTGTCGATCTCGTCTTTCATTTGCTTTATGACATCTTTAAGCTGCAGACCGCCAAGCTCGACATTGCCACGCTTTCTTATAGATACTGTTCCCTCGTCGGCCTCTTTTTCGCCAACTATGAACATATAAGGAATCTTTTGCATTTGCGCCGAGCGAATCTTGTAGCCAATCTTCTCGCCGCGGGTGTCTAGTTCGGTCTTAATGCCGGCATCTTCAAGCTTCTTAGCCACTTTCTTTGCGTACTCTTCGCTCTTCTCACTGACATTCATGACTATTGCCTGAACGGGCGCTAGCCACAATGGGAAAGCCCCGGCAAAGTGCTCGGTTATGATACCAAAGAATCTTTCAACCGAACCGAATATAACTCTATGCAGCATGATTGGTTCTTTTCTTGACCCGTCTTTGTCCACATACTCAAGCCCAAAACGCTTTGGAAGCTGCATATCAAGCTGGATGGTTCCGCATTGCCATGTGCGGCCGATGGCGTCTTTGATGTGAATATCTATCTTTGGCCCATAGAAAGCTCCGTCACCCTCGTTGATGACATAGTCCTTTCCAATATGCTTTAAGGCATTTTTAAGGCAGGTTTCGGCATGCTCCCACTCTTTTATTGTTCCAATGTGCTTTGCTGGCATGGTCGAAAGCTCAAGGTGATATTCAAGTCCAAACACGCTGTAAACTCGGTCAACAAGATGAATAATGTTGGCAATCTCGCTCTCAATTTGGTCAGGGGTCATGAATATGTGCGCATCGTCTTGAGTGAAGCAGCGAACCCTAAACAGGCCGTGCAATGTTCCGCTGGCCTCGTGGCGATGAACCTTTCCAAGCTCGGCCACGCGAAGTGGGAACTCCTTGTATGAATGGATACGCTCTTTATAAAATAGCATTCCGCCTGGACAATTCATTGGCTTTACGGCAAAAGTGTCGCTTTCAACCTTAAATGTGTACATATTCTTCTTGTAGTGATCCCAGTGGCCGCTCATTTCCCAAAGTTTGCGGTTTAGGGCAATTGGAGTGGTTATTTCAACGTAGCCGGCCTTCTTATGCTCTTCACGCCAAAAGTCTATGAGAGTGTTTATAATGGTCTGCCCCTTTGGCATGAAAAATGGCATGCCGGGTGCATAGTCAGACAGGAAGAACAAATCCAACTCTTTTCCGAGCTTGCGGTGGTCACGCTTCTCGGCCTCTTCTAGCATTTTGAAGTATTCTTCCATCTCGCTGGCCTTGTCGAACACAACGCCATAGATACGGGTGAGCATCTTGTTTTTCTCATCCCCTCTCCAATAAGCACCGGCAAGTTTAGTCAGCTTAAAGGCCTTGATCATGCCGGTTGAGCGAAGGTGTGGCCCGCGGCAAACATCCTCAAAGTCGCCCTGGTGATAAATGGTTACAGTCTCATTTTTGTCGATGGCGTCGATAAGCTCAATCTTGTATGGCTGGTTCTCCTTTTTAGCGCGCTCCAAAGCCTCCTGCCTTGTCACAACCTCACGAGTGATTGGGAAGTTGGCCTTTATTATCTTCTTCATCTCAGCCTCAATCTTGGCAAGGTCATCATTGTTTATTGGGGTTTTGAACTCAAAGTCATAATAAAACCCGTCGTCGGTAGCTGGGCCGATTGAAAGCTTGGCATTTGGATAAATGCTCATAACGGCCTGAGCCAAAACATGGGCGGTGGTGTGGCGCATAACCATCTTGGCCTCGGGGTCTTTGCTGGTTATTATTTGCACTTCGCAGTCGTGGTCAAGCTTTAAGTTTAGGTCAGCAAGCTTGCCGTCTACCTTTCCGCAAATGGCCATTCTTGCCAGACCCTCTGAAATGCTGGCTGCAATTTCGTAGACGCTGGTTCCCTCTTTATACTCTCTTACTTGGTCTCTTAGTTTAATTTTCATATTTTTCCCTCCTTAAAAATAAAAAGTCCCAACAAAACAAAATGTTTTGTAAGGACGAATTTGTGATCCGTGGTTCCACCTTACTTGCCAAAAACTTGGCCACTCATTAGGGTGAATTATCTTTTTTATAAGGGTGGTTTCATTCTTTTAGCCTGCAAAGCACCCTTTCAGCCACAAGGCGCTCTCTCTTTTGCCACTTTCAAAGAACTACTTGTTCCTTAGATAATACATTGGTAGTATATGCCCACAAAATTTTTTTGTCAAGAGTTTTGTTTCAAAACGCTAACTTTCCCGTCAAATAATGAAGAAATATATGCTGTGAGCTCGCTATCTACAATATCGCTATGCAAAATAATCTTTTCAGGAGCAAGGCTGATAAGCTCGGTAAGCACCCTAATTTTGCTGTTGTCGTCTTTTTCTTTATATGACAATTTAAAAATTTCATTGCCGCTTTCGCCCACCGCCCAAATGCTGCCCGGGCTGTAGTGCACATGCACCTCTCCCATCTCGGTTTCGCTGGTCAAAATGAGAAACTTCATAAGTTCCATAAAGCTGCCACTCATTATAAGATAGCTGGAATTTTCACTG
Organism: uncultured Clostridia bacterium; assembly: GCA_947626955.1. Taxonomy (GTDB): domain Bacteria; phylum Bacillota; class Clostridia; order Christensenellales; family UBA1242; genus UMGS2069. Next base: position 59,423 of record CANQUB010000001.1, read on the forward strand.
ACCAAATTGCAAATTTCTTGCCACCTCTTTTCAAGCTCCCACAATCTAAAATTATAGAGGCTGTCAATCAAAATTTCTCGGCAGGGTTCGAGCTTGGACTTTATTAGTGCCTTATCCCCCGCTTTATCAAACATGGTGAGGGCTTTTATAAATGTGGCACGAGTCACCGAGCTGGACAGGGCGAGTTTTAAATGTTTTTCGAGATACTGCTCTTTATACGAGCGAATGATAACCTCGGCCACGGCGTCAAACACCGCACCAAGCACCACGTCTTTCTTATCCTCACTGACTGCAAGGGCAAGCTTGACCCGCTTGTCAAACTCCTCGCACACCATAATACCATGGTGGCTTTTGATGGTGGGGCGAAGGCGTTTTATGAGAAAAGTGATGTCACTAGATTTGGCACTATTTGTGCTGATAGTGAGTTCAAACATTGCTGTACCTCAAACCTAGTTTATGCTAACAATATTTGTTTTACTCACATAAATAAAAAAAGTTGTTTTGACGACCAAAACACTTTAAATATATCTTTTGACGCTAATATTTTCTTTTATTCGCACCGCATGGCCATTGTCAAAAAAACGCAAAATTGGCAAAAAAGAAATGAAAAAACGCATCATTTTATATCATATGCGGAAAAATTTGTTCAATGTCGTTATTGTTGCCACCAGCAAGTTCGCCCTCTTTAACGCTAACTTTTAGCTTTTCTTTAACCCCTTTATAAAGGTCTATAAGCTCATCTCTATCAATAAGTTCCACCCCGTTCTCTTTGGCAAGCTGTTCGCAAGGCTGAGTGAAATGCGATGACGAAATGACCATGGCCTGACTGCAGTTATAGTGGCATTTGGCAGCCAGCACCTCTTGCACACACTTGACCCCAACCAGCTTGTTATACCTCTTGGCCTGCACGGCAACTCGTATGTCATTTTTAGTGATAATCAAATCGGCGCCATAGTCTCGTGAGCGGCTGGTTAGCTCGACCTTAAAACCAAAACAGGTCAACAGTCCTTCAAGATATTCCTCAAACATATAGCCGCTCATAATGTCAATATCTGAGATGTCAGCCGACATAACCAGTTCTTTTCCATGCTTGTTTGCCTTTTCAAACTTGCGCTTTTTATAAAGCTTAACAATGCCGCGAATCATAAAGTATATTAAAAAAACAGGAGAAAAAATTATGACAAAAATCCAGCATATAACCTTTATAAAGATTATAAATCCCCTCTTTGCTCTATTTTTTCCACTTTTTTGCACATTTGCACTGTCCATACCATAATTATAATAAAAAATTCAGTTTTGGCAAAAACATTTGATTATAATTAAAAAAGTTGGCACTTTTCTTTGCCAATTTTATTGTGGTTGTGATAAACTTTAAATAAGGAAGAAAAATATGATCATTGCAATAGACGGAACATCGTCAAGTGGAAAATCCTCAATAGCTAAAGAGCTTGGCCGTAGGCTGGGCTTCCATGTGCTGGGCACGGGCTCGCTATATCGCGCCGTGGCTCTAAAAATGCTCAATCTCTCGATTGACCTTAGCGACGATGAAATGATAAAAACCATGCTCTCCACCTCAAAAATAGAAAGCCATTTCGAAAATGGTGTTATCTCCATTTCCATCGACGGAATCGACACTCCAATGTCAACTCTCAACAGCCAAGAGGTTTCAGCACTCTCAGCCGAGGTGGCTCAAAAGCCTTTTGTGCGCGAGTTTATTCGCAGCATTCAACATGCCGAAGCTGAAAAGCATCAACACATAATTGTTGAAGGGAGAGACATTGGCAGCGTGGTATTCCCCGATGCTGAGATTAAGCTATATATAGACGCCGATATCGTCACACGCGCCAAAAGAAAGCAGGCTACCTATCATGAGAATGGCGAAGATGTAAAGCTTGAAGAGGTCATCCGTCAACTCGAACAGCGCGACAAAGAAGACCGCGAACGAGATATCTCTCCACTTATCATGACCAGCACTTCTATCTTTGTGGACACTTCTGCCGAAACCCTCGACCAAAGCGTAAACAAGATTATTGACCTAATAAGTGAAATAAGAAACAAGTAAAAAACTCGGCAATGCCGAGTTTTTATTTGCCTAATTTAAATGCCAGTTAGAATATTGGCAACCGCAATAGTCTTGGCGGTAGAGCTCATAGTCCTTTGAATATTGAATACTTTTTTTGTAGCCATCTTTCTTCTTAAAGTTGGTTTCAAGATATTTTATGCCAATCTTTTCTTCAAGCATATTTCCAATGCTATTTATAAGCTCAGCATTTTTATGCGGGCTTACAGTAAGGGTTGTGGCAAACAGGTCAAAGCCATTTTCCTTGGCAGTAATGGCCGTCTTTTCAAGACGGAGCAAGAAACATTTTTCGCAGCGTTTGCCTCCCTCTCTCTCATCTTTTAATGGGGCGGCTATCTTTTCAAATGCAGGGTTGTCGTAGTCGGTATCCAAAATTTCAATATTATATCCCTGCTCCTTTAGCCTGTGAACAAACTTTACTTCCTCACCCTTTCTCTTTAAATATTCTTTTTCGGGTTCAATGTTTGGATTGTAATAAAATATGGTTATGTCATAATCGCTTGCAAGGGTAAAAATAGCTGTCGTGCTACAAGGTGCACAACAACTATGCAATAATATTTTAGGCTTATTTTTTGTAATATCGCTCATTTTTTACCTATTTTTGCATATTTTATTACATATTTTTGCGTTTTTTACATTTTTGTTGGAGTTTCAATACCGAGGGTATCAAGCCCAAGAGTTATGGCCTTAAGCGTAGCTAAAGAAAGTCCAACAAGGCTGGCTTTTCTCTTTGAATCTTTTTCGGTGTTTACCTTGATGTTATTGTAGAAAACAGCATACGAACTTGCCAAGTTGTAGACTGCCGCACAAAGCGAGTGCAATGAATTCTCCTCGTAGGCTGTTGTGAAGCTCTCGTACATTTTAACAAGGCTTATAACTATATTTCTCTCCTCGTCGGTCTCAACCTTAATCTCGCCTGGTTCAACCCCAGTCTTTGTTATAAGTGAGTTTATACGAGCGGCGGTATACTGAATATATGGGCCAGTCTTGCCTTCAAAAGATGAAAACTTGTCGAGGTCGAAAACGTAGTCCTTATATACAATATTTGAAAGGTCGCCAAACTTAAGAGCACCAACGCCAATCATAAGTGCCAATTTTTGGTCGCCCACAATTCCATTTTCTTTCAACCTCTGGCTGGCCTTGGTGGTAATCATGTCGATAATGTCGCTGAGTTTAACAGTTGTGCCCTCACGAGTTTTGAAGGCCTTGCCGTCTTTTCCGTTCACTGTTCCAAAAGAAATTTGGACAAGTTCTTGCTCTTTTGGCGAAATTCCAACCAGCTTGCATGCACGAATAAATTGTGTGAAGTGCATGGTCTGCCTTTGGTCAACAATGTACATTATCTTGTCGGGGCTATATGTCTCGTTCCTCATAAGCACGGTTGCAATATCGGTTGTGGCGTAGAGGTCGGCGTCATTGTATTTTTTGATGATAACCGGTGGCATTGGGTTACGATACCTTTGAGGCTCGTCGTCGCTCTTTTTCTCAATTGGAATATTTTCCCCTTCTTTGGCGACATCCACCACAAGGGCACCCTCGCTCATATATGCAAGCCCCTTGTCCTTGAACATCTGCACGGCACGATTGAGGTAAGGTTCAGCTGTACTTTCGCCGTACCACAGGTCAAAGTGGCAACCAAGCTGCAAATAGTGCTCCTTTATCTTTGCCACCGACAATGCCCTTATGTCTTGATAAATTTGGTAAAAAGGCTGCTTCTTTCTTTGAATAAAAAGTGTATAATCATCGGCTTTTTTCTTAAAGTCGCTTTCGGTGGACTTGCGCTTGCTGGCTTTTGGATACTCCTCGTTGAGGGTGTCAAGAGTAATTTCCTTATTCGTTCCCCTGCCAAAATATCCCTCAAGATAGCCGTCATCTTCAAGCTGAGCAACGGTGAGGCCCATTTGCAGTCCCCAGTCGCCAAGGTGAGTGTCGGTCACAACTTCGTTGCCCATAAGCTTGTTTAGCCTAAACAATGCCTCACCGATAATTGGCGAGCGAACATGGCCGATATGAAGCTCTTTTGCAACATTGGCTCCACCATAGTCCATAACAATTTTTAGCGGCTTTTCAGGTTTTTTGACCATATTTTTAGGGTCTTCTAGCACCGAATTTGCGATTTTTGACAAAAATTCATTGGTCATTTTTATGTTTACAAAAGCCGGCTTAGAAAATGTGGCGACAAAGTCTTTGCTATACTTTTCTAGCTCCTGCGCAATGGCTTCGGCCACCTCGTCAGGACGCTTACCTAATTTCTTTGCAAGCACAAAAGCCGAGTTACATTGGTAGTCAGCCACCTGAGGATTGTTGGCTTGTCCCAGGGTGACATCGCCCTTGTCGTACCCAAGCTTAGTAAAGGCTTCCTCTAATTTACTAATTAAATAATCTTTAACAATCATAGCATTTTTCCTTTGCGACGATTATAGCATAGCAGCCCGCCATTTTGCAAGTAAAAAAAGAAAGCACTATTTGCTAGTGCTCTTCTTTCCTTTTTTCTTATCTTTATATATCATGGCCCTGAGCGAGTTTAGCACGGCCAGCAGGCTTAGACCAACATCGGCAAAGATGGCAAGCCACATCCCCGACAGCCCAAACGCACTTAGTATTAGCACCGCCACTTTTACAAGCAGTATGCCAATCACATTTTCATAAATGACCTTTCTTGTCTTTTTGGCAATCTTTATGGCGTCAGCCACCTTGCTTGGCTGGTCGGTCATGATGACCACATCACTGGCCTCGATGGCCACGTCGCTTCCAACCCCACCCATGCTGATTCCAACATCGACACTGGCAAGCACAGGTGCATCGTTAATGCCGTCACCAACAAAGGCCATAGTGCCCTCTTTCTTTATTTCTTTCAAGGACTCAACCTTGCCCTCGGGCAAAAGGCCGGCATAATAGGCGTCAAGGTTAAGCTCGTTGGCAACGCTGTTTGCCACATCCTCATTGTCCCCTGTGAACATAGTGACCGTCTTAACCCCGCAAGCCTTAAGCTTTTCCACCACGCTGAAACTATCCTCTTTTATTTTGTCCGACACGCGAACATAGCCCATGTATTTGCCACTTTTTGCAAGGTAGACAACAGTGCCAACCTCTTCGGCCTCTTCAAATTTGATTTCGTGTTCCTTCAAAAGTTCGGCCTTGCCCACAACGCACAGCTCGCCAAACAGCGTGACCTCCACTCCGAGACCGGCACGCTCGGTATAATCCTCAACAAATGCAGTGTTTATTGGCTTTTCAAAGGCCGCAACAATGGACTTGGCAATGCGGTGATTAGAAAAGCTTTCGGCATAGGCCACCAACTCGAGCACCTCTTTTTGAGTGGTGCCCTTTTTGGCAAAGACCTTATCCACAACGAAGTTGCCCTCGGTAAGCGTGCCCGTTTTGTCAAAGGCCACGGTGCTGACCTTTGCCAACATTTCAAGATAGGTCGAGCCCTTAATTAACACGCCGTTGTGCGCTTCAGCCCCAATCCCAGCAAAATAGCCAAGAGGAATGGAAATTATCAGCGCGCATGGGCAAGACACAACCAAAAATGTCAGTGCCCTATAAAGCCAAACCGAAAAGGCCTGACCGCACAGCCACGGAACAACGGCCAGCAAAACGGCCACTCCCACCACGATTGGCGTATACCATTTGGCAAACTTGGTTATAAATTTCTCGGTCTTGGCCTTGGTCTTGGTGGCGTTTTCCACCATCTCGACAATCTTTGTGACCGTGCTGTCCTTCTCGGTCTTGGTTATGCTTGCAAGCAGCACTCCCTCGCCGTTTATGCAGCCGCTCAAAAGTTCGTCGCCCTGTTTTACAAAGACCTCGCGGCTCTCCCCGGTTATGGCAGCCATGTTGAGATAGGACTGACCTTCCAAGACCTTGCAGTCTAGCGGCACTTTTTCCCCCGCCTTGATGCGGATGATGTCACCCACCTTCAGGCTGTCCAGCGAGACCACTTCTTCACCTCCGTCAACCACCTTGTTTGCGCATTCGGCCTTTATTTTAAGCAGGCTTTGCACGCGTTTTCGCGAACGGCCGACGGCCAGCTCTTGAAAAAACTCGCCTATCGAGTACAAAAACATTACGGCGATGGCCTCAATCCACTGCTGTAAACACAGCGCTCCAATGGTTGCCACACTCATCAAAAAGTTTTCGTCCAGCATCTTGCCGTGAATGATATTTTTGGCGGCGGCATATAAAACATCCAGCCCCACCGAAACATAGGCCAGCATATAAAGTGTGATTTTCAGCCACTCAATCTTTGCTGGCAAAAGATAGCCGACAAGGGTCAAAACCCCAGCAAAAATTATCTTTGCAAGGCCAAACCATTTTTGAAATTTCTCTCTTTTTTCGGCCTTTTCTCTTTGCGAAGTGTCAACAATTCTTATTGAGCTGTCGAACTTGGTAATGCACTTTTCAACCCTCTTTACCACCTCTTTAATCTCTTTGCCGTCGGCCTCGACAATGACCTTTTTGGCTGCGAAGTCCACCACGGCGCTTTTGACGCCCTCGACCTCACGCACCTTGTCTTCAAGGTTGACAGCACATCCAACGCAATGAATCCTGCTAAGTTGTATTTCTTTTTTCATTATTCGGCCACGTGCTCCTTTGCAATCTTCAAAAGTTTAGTGATGTGTTCATCGGCAAGGCTATACACAATCTCGTTGCCCCGCCTAGAGGTGGAGACAATTTTGGCCTCACGCAGCACTTTAAGTTGGTGCGAAATTAGCGACTGCGACGCATCCAAATAGCAGCACAGCTCGTGCACGCACCTCTTGCCCTTCTCTAGGGCATAGACAATTCCCAGCCTATTCTTCTCTCCAAGCACCTTGTATAATTTGGCAATTTTATCAATCTCTTCTTTATGTTGAGCGGTCGGCTCAAAATGAAACTCGTGATTCACTTCTTTGGCTCCTCTTTCTACCAATAGTATATGAACGGATTTTCATATTGTCAACTAAAAAATAAAGAATATGAAAATTTATTCATATTCTTATTGGACTCAAACTTTTTCAGCTCTTATTTAAATTTATAGACAATCTATATATAAATAAATTTCCTTTTATATTATCTTGCCTTTATAACAACTGACTCAATCTTTGAATAGGCCTCGTCGACAAGGACGTTGAAGTCAAGCTTAGCTTCCTCTCTTTTAACATTTTCCAGCCGTGGCTTTATAATAGGGTTTTTAGGCACGAAGACTGTGCAGCAATCCTCATATGGCCTAATGGAAATGTCGTAACAGTCAATCTTGCGACTGAGCTCAATGGTATCTTGCTTGTCAAAGCCCACAAGCGGCCTCATAATTTGAGTGTCCTTTACCACCTCACCAACCACGCTCATGCTCTCAATGGTTTGGCTGGCCACCTGCCCAAGGCTCTCCCCCGTGATGATCATCTTAAAGCCCTTATCCTTGCACAGCCTTTCAGCAATAGTAAACATGGCACGGCGAAGTAGAGTTATATTGTAGTCACTCTTGCAATTTTTGTTGATCTCTTCTTGGTAGTGGGTCATTGGACACATGAACACTTCGAGTTCTCCAGCGTTGTATGCAGCAATTTTTTCGGCCAACTCCTCAACCTTGCGGCGAGCAAGCTCGCTGGTGTATGGAAAACTATGAAAATGCAGTGCATAAATTTTTGCTCCGCGCTTGGCCATCATATAGCCGGCAACCGGGCTGTCTATTCCGCCCGAAAGCAGCAACAGTCCCCTTCCGGCCGAGCCCACAGGCATTCCCCCAACGCATGGATAGGTCTTTAAAAACATATAGGTCTTTTTGTTCTCACGGACATCAACATTTAAAATATGCTCGGGGTGAACAACGTCAACTTTTAGCGACTTGTTTGCTTTTAGAATCTCACCACCAAGCATGGCACTAATTTGCATTGAGTTTAGCGAAAAAGTCTTGTCGGCACGGTTGGTCTCTACTTTAAAAGTCCCCTCTTCGTCCTCCATAAGCTTTGTGGCCATGTCCTTTAAATTGTCAAGGTCGGTATCAAAACATACAGCTGGCGAAAGCGAAAATAGCCCGGCCTGCTTTGTTAAAAGAGCAATAAGAGCGGGCTCGCTTGCCAAATTATATCCGCTTACAACATACCTTCCGGGTATGCGCGAAAATTCACAATTATAGGCTGAAATGGCGTTTTTGATATTGTTTTCCAACAATTTTTCAAAGAAATTGCGGTTTTTGCCTTTAAGGTAAATTTCGCCAAAACGTAAAAGTAAACATCTATCCATAGTTTCTTTCCTTTATCTTTTGTATCTCTTCGGCCATTATTTTGGCTATCTCTTTTGCATCAAAGTCAAGGGTTGGTGAAAGCGAAATTCTAATGCTAGAGAGCATCTTTTCTTTGTTCAAGCCCATGGCCTCAAGGGTGGCGTTTATATGTTTGCTTGCCGAGCATGCCGACCCAGTTGACACATACACACCTCGCCTTTCTAATGCGTGCAGCAAGGTCTCACCTCTAACCGAAGTGTCAAACCACAAACTCATAATTCCCGGAAGGCCCCCGCCGTTGATGTGGTATTCCACGCCATTCTTTTTCAACTCACCAAGAAGCTCGGCTCGCCTTTTTTCTAGTTCGGCAGTATTTTCGGCCAGCCTATCCTTATTATATATAACAGCCTCTTTAAAGCCCACAATGTTGAACACATTTTCAGTGCCCGACCTGAGGCCACCTTCCTGCCCGCCACCAAAAATTAGTTTGTTTACATTTAGCCCCTTACGGACATAAAGTGCCCCTATGCCTTTGGGCCCGCCAATTTTGTGAGCCGAAATGGTGTACATATCCACGCCAAGCGCATCCACGCTGAAGTCCATCTTCAAAAAAGCCTGCACGCCGTCGCTATGAAAGATGACATCGGGATTGGCCTTTTTGGCCAGCCTTGCCAGCCGCTCAATATCATTCACCGCCCCCGTCTCGTTGCTTGCGTGCTGAATGCTGACAAAAGCCACCTTGCTAGACAGCAGCTTTTTGTACTCGTCGATGTCCACACTGCCGCTCTCGTTAAGTGGCACGAACTTTACATCGGCTCCTCTACTCTTCAGTTCTTTTGCGCACTCGCTTACCGACGGATGCTCACCAGCCGAAAACAAGAACACTTTACCCGCATAATTTTTTATGGTAAAGCAGGCCATGTTGTTAGCCTCGGTGGCCGAACCGGTGAAGATAAATTTTCCTTGGCCACCAAGAGCCGACAAAATATCACTTCTTGCCTGGTCGATGACCTTTCTCACCTCGACAGCCTTATCGTACACGGCGTTTGGGTTATAAAAATCGCCAGCAAGAAAACGAGAGGCCTCACGTATGGCCTTATCTATCATTGGCGTGGTTGCTGCGTTATCCAAATAATATCTTTGCATATGGCTAGTATAACACAAAAAATTGAGATATAAAAGCCATGTGCAAAAGTTTTTATAAATTAGTGGCCAGGAATGAGGTCGAGCATGTCCTGAAGCTGGTTGCTTTTAAGGTAGGTTTCAGGAATATCGCCCACAATCAAATTCTCACACACCAAAACTTCATTGCTCAAATTAATGGCAATGGTTTTAAACGGCAAAACCAAGTTTACAACGGTGTCCACCGACACATAGATCTTGTGCTGCGTTTGGTTGACCCCAGCGCTTATGAACTGGCTCAAAAACTTGCACCCCACTTCGCCGTATGGGAAAATTTCAACTTCGATGGGCGGCCCCAGCCCCGAGAAAAGTGAGATACCCGTAAAAGCTCCGAGCGGTATGTGTATTGGCGTTCGTGCTATTTCCATTAAGTGCGATAGCGTAATTCTTTCTATCATCATGCTTATATTGTTTATCTTAACAGTGTTTGCCTGAATCATGCTAATCTTGCCCGAACTATCGGTCACAATGTTTACAAGATCGTCGTATGTAATGTGCTGATTCATGGCCTCGGTTATGGCAAAGTTCATCGACTGCGTGGCGTGAACTTTTATTTGTGCCTCGCTTGTGTGAATAATAAGCGGTGTCACAAGAAATTTTATATACAAAACAAAAAACGCAAAAATTGCCGCCACAATGGTGAAAAACAGCACAATTTTGCGTTTTGTGTGAGGTTTTTTGTTTTTGGTGCTGTAAAAGCTATAATTCATAATCAATTATATGCTTTTTGAGCATCAATTATAATTTAGTCTTTTTTAGTTCTTGAACTGACGAAGAATGACACAAGATAGCTAAAACCAATGGATATTGCAATGCCTGCACTGGTGGCAATCAGCCCACCCGAAAGAGCTCCGAAGAACCCATCAGTTTTGGCTGCCGAAATGGCCCCATTTGCAAGAGCGTTGCCAAAGCCTATAATTGGCAGCGTTGCACCTGCCCCCGCCCAGTCGACAACGTAGTTATATAGTCCAAAGCCGCCAAGAATTGCCCCAACCATCAAGAAGATAACCAATATCCTTGCCGGGGTTATCTTTGTGCGAATGACTATAAGTTGGGCCAGCATACATATGGTGCCGCCAACAAATATCACCTTTAAATACATGAGTAGTGCTTCTAACATTGTACCCCTCCTTCAAACATCACTAGATGTGCAATGCACGGAATGCTGTCCCCCTGCTGATTGGTGGTCGTGCTCATGAGCGCTCCGGTGGAGATCAGTAGCACCTTTTTAAATTCTCCCGTCTGCAACTTTTTTAGTATGTACGAGTTAAAGACGCTGGCACTGCACCCCGCACCGCTGCCACCCTGCATGGTGTCCTGGTCGATGTTAAATATCATGTGGCCGCAGTCGATGTAGTTGGTCTCAAGGTCATATCCCTTTTCGGCCATAAGGTCTTTTAATATGTCCGAACCGAGCTTGCCAAGGTCTCCCGTGGCAATTAGGTCGTAATCTTCCTGGTTGGTGTTGGTCTCTTCAAAAAAGGTTGACAGCGTCTCCATGGCCGCCGGAGCCATAGCTGCACCCATGTTTGCAATGTCGGTTATTCCAAAGTCAGTCACCCTGCCAATGGCGAACTTGGTTATTCGCACGCTGGACTTTTGCTTGGTGGAAATCACGCTGGCTCCAACCCCGGTCACCGTCCACTGCGCATAGGACTGACGCTGGTTGCCAAACTCAAGCGGGTATCTATACTGTCTTTCGGCCGCCGAAAAGTGGCTGCCAGTTGCACACAAAACATTACTTGGTCCGCCCGTCTCAAGAAAGGTTGACCCAACGATGAAGCTTTCGGTCATTGTGGCGCAGGCGTTATATAGTCCAAGAAAAGGCAACTGCAAATTCTCAGCAACATAGTTTGAGGAAACCAACTGATTCATAAGGTCGCCACCAACATACAAGTCAATGTCTTCTTTACTAAGCTCGGCACTGCGAATGACTGCCGATGTGGCTTTATAAAACATTTTGCGTTCAGCCTTTTCAAAGGTCTTCTCGCCCATCTTGTCGTCGTTTTCGATGTCGTCAAAATAATTTTTCAGCGGACCCTCGCCCTCTTTGCGGCCGACAAGACCATAGCCAGCAATGATGCTAATTGGCTTGGAAAGTTCATATGTTTGCTTGCCTAGTTTCTTCATAACCCCTCCTATAGTAGCCCAATGATAAAATACACAATCCCAACGATGAGCGAATAGGCCACGCCGTTTACCAGCACTGGCCCCGCCACATAGAACATCTTTGCACCGACGCCAAACACCAGCCCTTCTTTCTTAAACTCGATGGCACAAGAAGCTATGGAGTTGGCAAAGCCAGATATTGGAATAAAAGTGCCCGCCCCGCCGAACTTTGCAATTCGGTCAAAACAACCAAATGCCGTTAGAAGTATGGTCAAGGTGATTACGATGACATTTATCCATGAGCCAAGCGTCAATAGGTCGAGCATGGGAAAAAACGAGCGAATTATATCCGAAAACATTTGCCCGAGGCAGCATATTGTTGCCCCCATCAAAAAGGCATGAAAAAGGGAGATTGCCCACCCTGCCTTTGGAGATTTCTTTTCGACATATGCAATATATTCTTCATTTCGTGCTTGTTTATCTATCATTATCCCTCCAACAAAAACTGCATTTTCGAATATAAATTTTGTCAAAACAGCCTTAAAATATACAAAAATTAAATATTTTTAATCAAAATTCAAATACTATTAAAAATTGGAGGATCATATGAAAAAGTTTATTTTGTTTATACTAGCACCATTTATGGGAGTTTGTTTGCTATTTGCCGGCTGTGCCAGCCAGTCGCAAAATGTGGCCAAAAGCCTTGACGACACTATAACCAACCTTATATATACTGTCAGCTCACTAGACTGGGCCGACAGCGAAATATTACAAAATATATCTTCGGTGAAAAATAACCAAAACACAAACACCGACCTTAGCAAAATTCAAAATTCACAAAACGCAGCAAGCGAAGCCGAGATTGAAAACTTACAAAACCAAAAAATTCAAAATGACGCTAACACAAGGATAATGATGCGTAGAAAGGATCTTATGGATATGCGCGCAAGGTATCCTGAAAGCAATATGCAACCAATGGGCCAAACTGCAGTTCCTTACCAAAATGCAGCATTAGGTCAGGCACCTACTACATATCAAAATAGCACCATTAACGCACAAAGCCAAGCCACAAACAACAGCAATCCACCTACCCGCCCTGCAAAGCTATCAAAAATGACTAGAAGCAATCTATACAACACAAAAAAACAAAATGTATCCCAAAGCATTGCACAGTCTAACTACTTGACAAGCCGCATTGCAGCCATAAATGCCGAAGCGGTTGCCTACAATACTTCAGCAATTGAGGAAAATTCAAGCGAGGTGTATCAAAGAATATCCGACCTAATAAACAAGCGCGCCACCATCCTGGTTTACCTTAATCCACTTTACAACGGCACCGCTGAACTTAGCAAAGAAAACATAAGTGCTATAAACGCCTATATCAATATTATAAAGGATAACAATTCATATCTTAAAAGCAACAAAGGTATGGTCTCAAACCAGCTGTCGCAAGCAAACTCAGTAAAAAACAACAACGCATCTTCACCTATGATAAATGCATATATCATTAGGACTAACGAGGCGTTGCAAACAAGGCTTTCAAAGCTCGACGCTGCACTAATGGCCATTGATGCAATAAGTGATATATTGTCAGCCTGCATCGACAATCCAATTCCACAAAACTACAATTTAAGCAATATGCAGCTTCCGCTTATTGATAATAACAAATTGAGCACCGATAATAAAAACGCAAATAATACCCAAGACCAGTGTGAAAATTGCGAAAAAATACCAAATATTGACAATAATTCACAAAATGGCATCCAAAACAATGCAAATTTATCTCCCGAAAAAGAGCCAATTATAAGTGATAAAAATAGCGATATCGAAAAGTCACAAGAAACACCACAAGCTCAAACAAAAGATATTGAAACCCCAAGGGAGCAAGTATCGCCATATATAAATTCTCAGCAAGACCTTCGTAATCCTGAACCTGAAGAAACAACTGAGCCCGATAATGAGATTACACAAAACGAACAAGGGCAAGAGAAAAAGCAAGACGATATGACAACTGAGAAGCAAACAAAGCTGATAGATGAAGGCAAAATTACTTCCCCAAAACAGCTAAAGAATCAGTCGCCTAATCAAAATATAGAAAACCTCGACAAATTAGCCGAAGCTAGACAAACCTCGGTGGTAGCAAAAGACCACTTTGAAACCCACCCTATGCCCGAGCCTAAATTTTTTAAAAGTGGCGCAACATCATTAAATATTCTATAAATTCAAAAACCGCATTTTCGATATGAATATGCGGTTTTATAATATCTTTTTTTTCAATTTTTCTATTATCCGGCTCTCAATTCTCGAAATTTGCACCTGACTGACCCCGCACATCTCGGCCACTTCACTTTGCGTTTTCCCTCTAAAATATCGCAAAATTAAAATTTGCTTCTCTCGTGATGGCAATTTGTTTATAGCGTCCTTAAGCAAAATTTTATCTATAAGTTGCTCGCTCTTATCGTCGGCAGCCACCCTGTCTAGCACCGACTGCGAGGACTGCGAGCTTTCGTCAAGTTGTGCATTCAGGCTAATAAGCTGCTGCGAGGAATCCATGGCGTAGATGACGTCAGCCGGATCCACTTCAAACTTTTTTGCCAGTTCCTCAACAGTTGGCAGTTCCTTGTTTTGCTTTTTAAACTCATCCAAATATGCCTTAATCTTTATCCACAGCGATTTTATTGCCCGTGACACTTTGATGTTTCCATCATCTCGCAAGAACCTTTTGATTTCTCCTGCCACCATGGGCACAGCATATGTAGAAAATTTTACAGCGAATGAGGGGTCAAAATTATTTATGGCCTTCAAAAAACCAACGCAGCCAATTTGGTAAAGGTCATCATAGTCGACGCCCTTATTTTGATAGCCACGCACTATCGACTTAATGAGCGGAAAGTTTCCTTCAATGAGCCTCTCCTTGGCTTGCTCGTCTCCGCTCTTGGCTTTTGCAACAAGTTCGCATGTCTCTTCGGGTGAAAGCGGCTTAAACTCTTCCATCATTTAGCCTCACGAGCGAATTTCCTTTTGCATTTCCACCGTAAGCCCTCCGCCCTCGGCGTTGTTGTACACATCCAGTTCGTCCATAAAAGATTCCATAAGTGTAAAGCCCATGCCCGACCTCTCCTCTTTGGACTTGGTGGTAAAAAATGGCTGCCGAGCTTTTTCAATATCCTTTATGCCAACGCCATGGTCGGTGATTTTGATAAATACAATGTTGTCCTTAATGCCCACAAATAATTCAATCTCACCTTTTCCTCCGCCATAGCCGTGCACAATGCAGTTGGTGACCGCCTCACTGACTGCCGTTTTTATGTCGTTTATTTCGCTTACCGACGGGTTGAGCTGAACACAAAATGTGGCCACCATGCTACGGGCGAACCCCTCGTTTATAAGTTTTGCATCAAATTTCAAACTAAATTTATTAAAATAATTTTCAATCTTTTCCATACTCCCTCCTAGCCAATTTTTGGCATAATTTCATAAATTCCAGTCATTTTTAATATTCTATCCACATGATTTTGCGGATTTTTGATAAACATCGATATATCATTTTTGCTAAATTTGTTGTATCTACCAAGTAGCACGCCAATGCCAGTGCTGTCCATAAAACTGACGCCCGAAAAGTCCAAAATTAACGAAGCCGACTTCACACAGGATATGTCTTTAAGTAGTGCATCTAGCGACAGGCGGACATATTCGGCTGTGCACTCGTCGAGCTCGCCATTGAGTTTTGCCGTCAATACATTGTCCTTAACTATGTATTTAATTTCCATAATCTCCTCCTAAAGAGAGCATACGCTTTTTATTATTTTGCACCAAAAAAAACAGTGGCGAATTGCCACCGTTTATGTCGAGTTAAAGCAAATGCTGTTTACTTTTTATAAATGAGATTGTAGAGTGTTTGCTCGGCTCCAAATTTTTCAAGAAGCTTCTCCACATTTTTGGTATCTTGTTTATAACCCGTTTTTGTTGCACGAATCATCAGGTTTTTTGGCGAATGCTCAAAATCCACAAACTCCAAAACGTCAACCTTGTAGCCCGATGCCCGCAAAATTTCGCAACGCATGGCGTCGGTCAAAAGTGCTGAAAACCTCTCTTTTAATAGCCCATGCTTAAGCAGGATTGAAAACTCGTCATCACAGCTAATTTGATTGTTGATCTCATGCTGGCAGCAGGGCACCGAAAAGATGTATTTGATATCATTTTTAATAGCAGTGTAGAGTGCGTAATCGGTGGCTGTGTCGCAAGCATGAAGAGTTATCATCATTTGAGCCTCAAAGCCAATCTTTTCTTTGGCAACATCCCCGCAAACAAATGTCAAGTTTTTGTAGCCATATTTTTCAGCCAGCGCATTGCAGTGCTCAACCACATCGGCCTTGAGGTCATACCCCTTAATGGTTACATTTAGTCCCCTCTTCTTGGTTAGATAGTAATACAACAAAAATGTCAAATACGACTTGCCACAGCCAAAGTCCAAAATGGTAATGCTGTCACTATCATAATTTTTCAATTCGTCAGCCACAATCTCTACAAAGCGGTTTATTTGCTTGTATTTGTCATACATAGCTTTTACCACTTTGTTTTCCTGTGTAAAGATGCCAAGGTCGCGAAGAGCTGGAATGTCCTCACCCTCTTCTAGTATTCGCTTTTTGACCTTGTCATGCTCAAGGCTTCCCTCTTTGTTTTCGGCTTTATTTTCTAGCCTTTTAAAATGCTTACTATTGTATAAATAAGAAATGGTCTTGTCTCTATATTATATTTGCACCTGTTTAAAAATCGCAAAATCGATGTTGTAAACATAGAAATTTATGTTATTTTCTTGAATATTCTCATGAAAAACCTGATTGTCTTGATATTTGCCAACCTGATAAAATTTTTCATTTTTGATTTCAATTGGCCTAATGACAATCTTTTTTATTCGAGTTTTTCCGCCCGAAACAACCATTTTTTCGAAGCCGTTTTCAAGGTCATTTGAGATGCTGCGAATTAACTGTTCAATCATTTTCCTACCCCTATCTAATCTTTACTTTCCTTTGACCATTTGCATTGTATCACAAAAATTTAGCCTTGACTATTAAAATACGAAAAACGACAAAAATAAAAAGGCCACAGCAGTGGCATTTATTAATTTTGTTGAGAAAGCAATTCGTTTTAATAATTTATTCAATTACCTAAAACTACCCAACCTGCACGTCCTTTTTTATCAAAAGACAAAGGCCTAATATTTTTTACGTTTTCAAGCCATATTAAAGTCAAAAACTTTTTATTACGGTATAATTCCCAATTTTGAAACTTGTCAACTCCAATTTCTTTACCGTATTCATTTTTAATTTTGTCAGCAATTTTAGGAGTTAAATCGAAAAATCTTACATCTTTTACCTGAGCCATTGCAGTTGCTGGCTTTCCAGGCAACTTAAAATAAATTGTGTCTCCTATATAAATTTTTTGATAAGGAGCACACTTGTTTAGACTCCAACGACTTTCAATGCCTTTTGTCCCATTTATAATTAGATCAAAGAAAGGTTGCCTAACAACTGCCAAATGTTTCATATTTACTCCTAAAAAATTATATCATATCTTAAAACAAATTCCAAAGCATTCCAGCATTTTGTCAAGCGTTCCCTTAATACTTCTCGTTGGCAGATATTCACCGCTCCACACCAAATAAAAAATGCCACGATTGTGGCATTTATTTTGGTGGGAAGCGGTGGATTCGAACCACCGAAGACGAAGTCGACGGATTTACAGTCCGTTGCATTTGACCGCTCTGCAAGCTTCCCATATTTTTGGAGCTGGTGGTCGGAATCGAACCAACAACCGTCTGATTACAAGTCAGATGCTCTACCATTGAGCCACACCAGCATTTATGGTGCCTCAGGGCGGAATCGAACCGCCGACACAGGGATTTTCAGTCCCTTGCTCTACCGACTGAGCTACCGAGGCATTATCCTATAAAGAAAGGTGGCGACTCGGAAGGGGATCGAACCCTCGACCTCTAGCGTGACAGGCTAGCGTTCTAACCAGCTGAACTACCGAGCCAAATATTTCTTTATAGGTGTT
>CANQUB010000002.1 GCA_947626955.1 uncultured Clostridia bacterium
TCTTTATTAAAATGAATACAAGGAGGGATTCTTATGTTTTTAGATGAAGTCAAAATGAAATTAGTCGCTGGAAAAGGTGGAGATGGATGTACTTCTTTTAGACGTGAAAAATATGTTGCTATGGGTGGACCCGATGGAGGATCTGGTGGAAAAGGCGGAGACATTATTTTTGAGACCGATCCTAGACTAGATAGCCTTGTGGATTTTAGGTTTCAAAAGCATTTTCGTGCTGAAAACGGTGCCAATGGCGGCTCGTCAAATAGGACGGGCAAGAGCGGAGAGGACCTTATAATTAAAGTTCCACTTGGAACGGTCATCAAAGAGGCTGAAAACGAGCAGATTGTTGCCGACCTTTGTGGTGAAGGGCAGCGAGTGGTTGTTTTGAAAGGTGGTGAAGGTGGCAAGGGGAACGCCAGGTTCAAAACCAGCCGACTTCAAGCTCCTGGTTTTTCGCAAACCGGGCAGCTTACCGACGAGCACACCGTTATTTTGGAACTTAAAACCATTGCCGATGTTGGGCTTGTGGGCTTTCCAAATGTTGGCAAGAGCACAATTTTGTCTATGCTAACAAACGCTAGGCCAAAGATTGCAAATTACCATTTCACAACCCTATCACCAAGCATTGGCGTGGCCAAAGTGTATGACAAGAGTTTTGTCATAGCCGACATCCCCGGACTTATTGAAGGGGCGAGCGAAGGTGTGGGCCTTGGGCACTACTTTTTAAGACATGTTGAAAGGACAAGGCTGCTTTTGCA
This sequence comes from uncultured Clostridia bacterium, assembly GCA_947626955.1. Lineage (GTDB taxonomy): Bacteria > Bacillota > Clostridia > Christensenellales > UBA1242 > UMGS2069. Next base: position 756 of record CANQUB010000002.1, read on the forward strand.
CGTTGTCGATGTTTCGGGTAGCGAAGATCGAGACCCATACGAGGACTATAAAATTGTTAATAACGAACTAAAAAAATATGGTGAAAGTGTGTCGCTACTTCCACAAATTATCGTGCTAAACAAGTGCGACCTTGCAACCAAAGAGCAGATAGATTCATTCAAAAAACACCTTAAAAAGGATAAGATTACCGATGAGGTTGTGGAAATTTCAGCCGTGTCGGGCACAAACCTTGACACGCTACTTAAAGTTGTTTCTAACAAACTTGACCAAATACCAAAGAAAGCACCGCTTGAATTTACCCCGTATGTATTTGAGCGTCAAGACCCATCGAGGTATGAGATTACTAGAAGCGATGATGGAGCCTATGTACTGTCAGGTGGATACATTGACGAGCTTATTCGAAACATCGTGGTTGACGACTACACATCCTTTGCCTTCTTCCAAAAGTGCCTGAAAGAAAAGGGCATTATGAAGGAACTTAAAAAGCGCGGAATCAAAGAAGGGGACATCATTCGGGTGAAGGATACCGACTTTGAATACTATCCTGACGAAGATTAAAAAACGCAAAATTGCACTGCAGGAAGTGAAAAAACATATTCAAAACACCATTTTGGAGAAAAATTATGGATTCTAAAACAAGAGCAAAGCTTAGAGCATTTGCCAGCCAAATTAAGCCGTCTGTCATTATTGGCAAGGAAGGAATTAGTGAAAATTTAATAAAACAAATTGGCATGGACTTAGATTCTAGAGAGCTTGTAAAGGTCAGCGTGCTTGAGAGTGAAGTTGACTATAAGGCCATGCTTGATGAACTTTGCGTTAAACTTAAGGCAGAGCCTGTTTGTTATATTGGCAAGAAACTGGTTTTATATAGGTATTCGACCAAAAAGAATGTAAAGCATATTTTGGAAAATACTTGACAAAAAACCGCTTAATATTATAATTAGATTAGTTTTGTAAAGGCTATGACGGAGTTTTTAGTAGCTTTTTTAACACTTATAGAGAGTCTTTGCCCCGGGCTGAAAGCAAAGATAAGTTCCTTAAAAAAGTAAAGTTCGCCTCCCGAGCTGCCCCTTGGGCCGTGATTAAACACGTTAAAAAATAAATGAGGCCAAACAATGTTTGGCGAAGTTAAGGTGGTACAACGCTAACGGCGTCCTTGCAATCAAGGATGCCTTTTTAATTTTAGGAGGAATTATGAAAGAGCGTATTGAAAATTTGTCAAAACTTTTTGACCAAAAAATTAAAGATGTGACTGACGAAAAGCAGCTTGAAGAATTGAGGCTGGAATTTATTGGAAAGAAGGGTTCGGTTTCTCTTCTTATGAATGATTTTAGAAACGTGTCAAATGACCAAAAGCGTGAGGTTGGTATGCTTGTAAATGCCTTAAAGCAAAAGGTGGAGACTGAGGTTGAAAACCTTAAGCAAAAGCTCAGTGACCAAAAGCTTGAAAATGAGCTTAAGAGCCAAAAGAGGTTTGACTTTACAATGCCTGTAAACCCGAAGACGGGGGCACTCAACCCACGCACCATTTTGCAAAAGCAGATTGTCGACCTGTTTGTCAGCATGGGCTTTATCATTGAGGACGGCAATGAGATTGAGACCGAATACAACAACTTTGACTCAGTAAATGTGCCACGCTCGCACCCGGCAAGAGATATGCAAGACACCTTCTGGCTGGACAACGGCGAGGTTTTAAAGACCCAAACCACCGCCGCCCAGAACCGCATACTTAGAACTCATGGCCCAAAGTGTAGGGTGCTTTTCCCTGGACGTTGCTTTAGAAATGAGGAAATTGACGCCACTCACGAAAACACCTTCTTCCAAATTGAAGGGGTGGTGGTTGACGAAAACGTTTCGGTATCTAACCTCATATATTTCATGAAAGAAATGCTCAAAGGAGTGTTCAAAAAGGACGTCAACGTCAGGATGCGTCCCGGATTTTTCCCATTCACCGAGCCATCGTTTGAGCTTGACGCCACCTGTCCAATTTGCGGGGGTAAGGGCTGCAACGCCTGCTCGCACACTGGCTGGATGGAACTTTGCCCATGCGGCATGATTCATCCAAATGTTTTAAAAGAGGCGGGGATTGACCCCGAAAAATACAACGGCTTTGCCTTCGGGCTTGGTTTTGACAGGCTGGTCATGATCAAAACAGGGCTAGAAGATATCCGCAGCCTTAATGGAGCGAACATAAAGTTGCTATCTCAATTTGAAACTAAGATTTAAGGAGAACTGACATGAAAATATCTATAAATTGGATTAAAGAATTTGTTGACCTTGACGGCATTGAGCCCGAAGAGCTTGTAAAGCGTTTTAATTTAGCCACCGCCGAGATTGAGGGCTATGAACTTAAGGGAAAAGACACCTATAATGTGGTTTTTGGCAAGGTTCTGGAAGTTAAAAACCACCCCGAGAGCAACCACTTGCACATTTTAAAAGTGGACGTAAAGAAAGAGGTTTTGCAGATTGTTTGCGGAGCTCCAAACGTTAGAGAGGGCATGGTTACAGCCGTTGCTCTGGTTGGCGGCTGCGTGTGTGGGCATAAGATTAGCCCAGCAAAGCTTGTAGGAGTTGACAGCTACGGAATGTGCTGCAGTGCCTTTGAGCTAGGCATTGGCGGAGATGACGAGGGCATTATGGACATTACCGAAGACGTCGAGATTGGGCAGGACATAAAGGAATATTTACCAATTGATGATGTAGTTTTTGAAGTGGACAACAAAACCCTCACAAACAGACCCGACCTTTGGGGGCACTATGGAATGGCTCGTGAGTTCTCGGTCATCTTTGATCGCAAGCTCAAAAATCTTGAGGTCGACGACCTGTCAAAGTATGACAAGTTACCTCCACTGCATATTAAAAATAACAGCTTCAACTGCTACAGATATTCGGGCATTTCGGTAGATAACGTGCAAGTAAAGAAAAGCCCGCTTAAAATGGCTGTAAGGCTGTACTACGCCGGAATGCGAGACATCAACTTGCTTGCCGACATCACCAACTATTTGATGCTCGAACTTGGTCAGCCTATGCACGCTTTTGACCATGACGTGGTGCACGGAATTGAGGTTGTCGAAGCTAAGAAGGGTGACAAGCTGCTCACTCTTGAAGGCCAAGAGCACGAAATGCCTGAAGGTGCCGTGGTCATTGCCGACGACAAAAAAGTGCCAGTCGCAATTGCCGGAATCAAAGGTGGGCTAAAGGCCTCAATTTCGGACGAGACAGTCAATGTGCTGTTCGAAAGTGCAACTTTTGACCCCGTTGCCATTCGTAAGACCTCACGTGCAATTGGACTTGTGACTGACGCCAGCCAGCGTTATGAGAAGTCGCTTGACCCTGAGATGACCACCTTGGCTATTGCAAGGCTACTTAAGCTTTTAAAGCAGATTGACCCCAAAATTAAAGTGTCAAGTTCGCTGACCGATACCTATAAAAAGGAATATCCACTGCCTGTTATTGAAATTGATGAAGAGTTCATTTCTCGAAGAATAGGCGAGAAGGTGGAGAAGAAAGAGATTGTCAAAATTTTGACAAAACTCGGCTTCTCTGTCACCGAAAAAGGTCAAAAGCTTGAGGTGGTTGTGCCTTCATATCGTGCCACAAAAGACGTTTCTATGAAGGAAGATCTTGTGGAAGAAATTGCCCGCATTCGTGGATATGACAACATAACCCCAAGGCCACTCAACTTTGAGCCAAAGCCAACCACTCTAAATAAAGCTGTGGCCGAAGAATATAATGTAAAGTATATGCTGGCCGTTAAATATAACGTCTGCGAGGTGCATACCTACATTTGGAACTATTCTGACTTTAACGAGGCCCACCACATCGACAGCCCGTCGGTGGTAAGGCTTATGGACAGCTCTCTTGCTGGGCAAAGCGGAATTCGAAGTGCACTTATGCCAACTCTATTAAAAGTTGTCAGCGACAACCGCAACCAGCTTTCTAACATCAGGGTGTTCGAGGTCGGTCGAGTTGCGCCAAGTCTTGACGAAAACAACCTTGTAAACGAAGAAAAGCATCTATGCGTGGTGCTGGCAAGCCAAAATGAAAAGCCCGAGGATCTTCTTGAGGAACTTCGCATGTTCATTGTTGATTACGCTAAACAAAACCTTGCCATTGACATAAACTTTAAGGAGGGGCAAGTGCCAAGCTACCTTAACCCATACAATAGTGCGCACATTGTAAGCCGTGAGGGCGACTGGGGATATTTGGGGCTTGTGCATCCAAAAGTTGCTTCGTCTATTGACAAGAGGCTAAATATTGCTGCACTTGAGGTCAACTTTGGTGAACTTTCGAGCAAGGAAGGTTACTACAAAAAGGTCAAAGTGCCAAGCAAGTTCCAATCGGTCAACCTTGACGTCAGCATCTTGACCCCAAATACCATGAAATATGGCGACCTTGACCAAATTTTAAATAAATATCGCTCAAAGATATTAAACGGCTACAGACTTTATGACATTTACGAAGACCCATCGCTAGAGGGCAACCGCAGCATCACCATTCGCTATGAACTTTGCGGTAAGGATCACACGCTTGAAGGCAAGGAGATAGACGAGTTCTTAAGTGGACTAATTGCTCATCTTGCCAAGAATAAACTTTCAATAAAAAAATAAAAAACTATTGCCAACATAAAGTCATGGTGATATACTCATAACTTGTTTTGGAGATTATTATGGACACACGCATACAACTTTTTGACCCAAAAGTGAACCAAGTCCTGGACATCTTGCTAGACACAAATATCACTCAATTCAATTCATTTGCTGAGGCTATTTTTGCCGCCCAGTCAAATAATTGTCGAGAAATTCTTCTAAGCAAAAAGTCCATGGCCTATCTTTATGATGTCTATTATTGTGCCGACTTTTGTGAACAATATTTGATTAAAAAAAGCCAAAGTGAAGATAAGAACATCATTTCGTTTACACTGGTCGAAAACCCTGCCTATGGAATGCAACTGACCGAGCAATTTGGAAGCCTTAGGCTGAGAATTTCCAATTCGGATGGTATTAGGATATTCACCGGCAAACTAAAAGGCAATTCGCTAGTAAGCTTTAAAGAAGAAACTGAAGATGACTTAAAGAGAGGTTAAACCTCTCTTTTTAACTTATAAGCTGCCGTCCAAGGCTCTTGACACCGACCTCTGAGCGGCCAAAGATTAGACAGAAAAGACCAAGGGCAAGACATATGCTGGCCGTTATAATGTAGGTCTTAACAAATGGAACAAACAGGCAGGCAAGATAGAGTAAGAAACCCACTCTAAAGAAGTTTTTAGCCTGTTTTTTCAAAAATACATGGTTTTTTAACCTAAAATGATGCCTATTTTGCGTTTTTTTGGCGGTGGTCAAAAAGTAGTTTTTCTTCTTCATCAGTGCGTAGGTTTCAATTGGAGTAAAGAAAGTGAAGGGGATTGAAAACCTTGAAATGCAGGCCTGAGCTTCGGGGGTGACGGCGTTGCAGACTATTATAATTTCATTGATGCCGCTAATCTCACTTGCAATATAGTTGGCCGAAAAAAGATGATAATCGGACAGAGGTTGGTCAACATAGATAAGCAGCAGTATTTGATCATCAATGACCAGCCCTTCGTTAAGCGGGGTTATCTTTTTGTCGGATAAAAGTTTTTTGAAAAAATCGTAGCGGTTAGACTTTTTTAGTTTTCTTAGTTCAAAATTGTTTATGTCAATTTTATATTTTTCATCGGCCTTTATGTTTAGCTCATGGTAGCGTTTGTTTTGAAAATATATAACAAAACGCAAGGCTATGACAAAGACGAGCAGGGATAAAATAATGGCCAGGCGGAAAGCAAAAAGTGACCGCAAAATTACAAAACTTGCAAGCCCCATAAGCAGGGAAACAAAGAGGCCGTCAATAAACCTTCCAAGTGTGGATCGCATAAAATTATTATTGACCTATTGGGTTGGTTTATTCAGCATTTTGCTTGCTAAGTGGTCATTATTTGTTGTAAACTAGACTTAGAGGTATAGCGTGGAAATTATTGAGATATTAGAGGAAAAGAAGCAGGGTAAAGAGCTCGAAAAAGAAGAGATTGAGTTCATTATTTACAGCCTGCTTTCAAAGAAGATAAGCGAGGAAAAGATGGTTGAGCTCATGCGGCTTATAAACACATCAAATTTTTCCTATCGTGAAACTTATTATTTGGCCGACGCCATGGCAAAGTCGGGCAAATATTTTACTCCAGATGAGATAGGCTTTGCAGTTGATAAACACTCGGCCGGCATTGCCTCCGACGCTTCCACACTAATTTTTCTGTCGGTGCTTGCCTCGCTTGGTGTGAGGACAATCAAAGGCATTTCCAGCGACTACGGAGATTTTAGAAACTCCCTTGAAAGACTAAACTCTTTTGACGGGTTTAATGCCAAAATTAATCGTGAAAAAATTGTCAAAAACTTAAACGAAATTGGCTGTGCGGTCTTTGACGAAAGCCAAGAATTTGCGCCTGCCGACATTATGACATACAAACTTAGAAGGCGTTTTAAGATAAATTCAGCTCCGCTTGTGGCCGCTTCTATACTCAGCAAAAAAATCGCCTCGGGAGCCAGCGTGGTCGTCTACGACGTCAAGACTGGTGAGGGTGCAATTTCGCCCGAAGCTGGCTATAGCCAAACCTTGGCCGAATATCTGGTTCGCTCTTCCGAGCTGGCTGGAATAAAGGCCGCCGCCGTGATATCTGACCTTAACCAGCCAATAAGTGCCACAATTGGGTCTAGGGTGGAGCTTGAAGAAGTTGTTTCGGCCCTTACCACAAAAGAGCCAATGTTTGACGAGGGGCTTTTGGCGGTTTCTAGAGAGCTTGTCATCATGGCATTGATTCTTGCAGGTAAGGCAGATGGTCGAGGCGAAGCAGCCGAGATGTTCGATAAGTCCATTCTCAGCGGTGAGGCACTCAAAACGTTTCAGCAATTTGTAGAGTCCTATGGCGGCAACTATGGACAAATTGACAAGCAGCAGAGCATAACCAGCGGGGTGGCGACATCCTATTTAACCTCGGATGAAGACGGATACATCCACGATGTCTATTTGCGTGGTTTGATCGACGGCTACAATAATCTTGCAGACGGCATTAAAGGTGGCGACAAGCAGGTCGGAGTGGTTCTTCTTAAGCGTGAGGGTGCAAAGGTAGTGCGGGGCGAGAAGATAGTTCGAATTTACTACTCCTTCGACAACAAAAACTTTGCAAAAGCAAGGAAACTTTTGATGGATTCGATAACCATTACTAAATCTAAGCCGTCGCCAAGCAAAATTTTATATAAAGTGGTGGTATGATGTGGTTTAAAAAACAATTACCGAGCCAACCAAAGACTCTTAATGAGTGCATTGACCTGACTCTTGTTGACCCAAGGGCCATCAAAAAAGACGCACAGACCCTTGTCAACCTTGCCGTTAAAAACAACTATCGGGCGGTGGTGGTCAGTCCAAGCCTTGTTAGCTTTGTAAAAGAGTACATGGAAAAAAAGCTGCAAATTATCCTGCCTGTGGTGGCCACAATCGCATTTCCACTTGGCAACACCACTCTTAATGCCAAAGTGGCCGAGGTAAAACAAGCCATTGCCGACGGTGCCGATGAACTGGACGTGGCAATAAATATTGGCATGGTTAAAGAGGGGGACTATCACGCTGTAAAAGCCGAGCTGCAGCGAATTGTGCGGCTGGCAAGAGGCAGGGTGGTAAAAGCCATTATTGAGACCTGCTACCTCAGCCGTGAGGAAATGAAGAACTTATGCAAAGTCTGCGTCAAAGCTAAAGTGGACTATGTCATGACATCGACGGGCTATGGCACGGGCGGTGCCACAGTTGACGATGTTAAATTTCTGGCCGAAACACTGGCAAATAAGTGTCAAGTTAAGGCCTCGGGAGCAATACGAACCAAGGCCATGGCCGAAGAGTTACTAAAAGCTGGTGCCAGCCTTATAGGAACAAGTAAAATACTATGAAAGAATATTTGTCAAACAGCGAAAAAGAAACTAGAGAGATTGCAAAAGATGTGGCAAAAAATTTAAAAGTTGGCGACGTCGTTTTGCTCTATGGCGACCTGGGGGCGGGAAAGACGGCCTTTGTTAAAGGCGTGGCCGAATATTTTGACTATGAGAAAGAAAGTGTAGTTAGCCCTACATTTACTCTTGTTAACACCTACAAGACCCAAAAGATGGATATTTATCACTTTGACCTCTACCGAATCGAAAGCCCCGACGAACTTTATAACATTGGAATAGAGGAATATCTATACGGCAGCGGCATTTGTTTTGTGGAGTGGCCCGAGCGTGCTGAGAATCTTATGCCCGAGTGGGCACAAAAAATTGAGATAACAAAAATTGACGATAGCAAAAGAAAAATTATTTGGAGGCAGCTATGATAACACTTGTTTTAGACTGTGCATATGGCTCGAAGGCGGCTGTAATTAGCCAAAATAAACAGCTTTCTTTTGCCTGCGGGCAGGGGCAGCGTGAGGCCGACAGCTATATGCAGACCATCGACAAAGCTCTAAAAGAGGCAAAACTAGATATTGATGATATTGACGAAATTTGCATAAATGTTGGCCCAGGAAGCTTTACTGGACTTAGAGTTGCACTGTCGGTGGCAAAAGGACTAGGTTTTGGGTCGAAAATCAACTATAGCACATTCACATCTTTTGACTATATGGATTCTAACTTGCCAAAGATAATTGAGGGGTTTTCTTCATTTGTCTATGTTAAAAATGGCAAAGATATTGAATGCGTTGATATAAATAAACTAAATAAGTGCACCTACTGCGTGGTGACAAAAAGCATGCAAGAAAGGCTAGGAAAAGAAGGAATTGACTGCTCACTTTCTAGCCAAAGGTCATACATTGAACTTGTAAAACTTGCTAAACAAGAGCAGTTAAAAAACATAGCTCCGCTATATATCCGTGCATCGCAAGCCGAATTGCAGCGTGCTCAAAAAACGCAAATTAGGCCATAGGAGAATGAAAAAACCGTGTTAAAATCGATAAATATACGAAAATGTTCAATTTTAGACCTTGAAAAACTCAAGGAACTTGAACTGGTTTGTTTTCAAGATCACTTCCATGAAAACTTCAATTTTGTGCTAAAAAGCAAAAACTACTCCTATTTTCTTGCCGAAGAAGTCGGGCGTATTGTCGGCTATGCAGGTGCTAGCATATTATATGATGAAAGCGAGCTTCAATACATCGCCACGCTGCCTTCGCTTAGGCGCAATGGAATTGCAAAGGCTCTCATGGCTGTACTAGTTGAAGACCTGATAAAGAAGGGAGTAAACAAGATGTATCTGGAAGTTAAAGAGGACAATGCACCAGCAATTTCTCTTTATAAAAAACTCGGCTTTATCATCTATAACGTTAGAAAAAAATATTATGGCGACAAAGATGCCATCGTTATGGTTAAACTACTAAAGTAATTTGCACTTTATTTTAATGGAATATAAAGTTTGTGAAGGCAAAGACCCTTACATATTTTTTCTTCATGGCTGGGGAGGAAGTCTTAGTTCCTTTTTGATGCTAAATAACTATTTTGAAAACGGCAAGGTTTTTTTGTCGTTTGCTGGCTTTGGAAATTCGCCCGAGCCGGGGATGGCCTACACTGTTCAGGACTACGCAAATGAGCTTTATATGCTAATAAAAAAGATAACAAGTGGCAAAATTATTATTGTCTGTCATTCATTTGGTGCAAGAGTGGCGGCAAAAATTGCCTCGCAGCATCCCGATATTATGGAAAAACTTGTCATTATTGACGGTGCGGGGCTAAAGCCAAAACGGGGCCTTAGTTACTATAAAAAAGTGGCAAAATATAAGAAAGCTAAAAGGCAAGTTCTAAGAGGAAAGCTAGACAAGAGTGAACTTGAAAAATATGGCTCTAGCGACTACAAAAAGCTAAGCTTTGTTATGAAGGGCACTTTTATAAGGGTGGTAAACGAGGACCTAAAAAGGGACTTTAAAAAAATTAGGTGCGAAACCCTGCTTATTTGGGGCAGTGAGGACAAAGAAACCCCGCTATATATGGCCCGCCGCCTAAACCGTCTTATTAAAAACTCCAGCCTAGTTATTTTGGAAGGGGCGGGGCATTTTTGCTATCTTGAACAACCTAGCCAGTTTATAACTTTGCTGGCCTCTTTCATTTAAACAGTTGCAATAAAAACTTAAATATTATAAAATATAAACGAGGAAAATATGAAAATAGGATCGCTTTTGCTTTCGCCGCTTGGCTATGAAAGCCAAATGACCTTTTGGATGGCCATCGCTGTTTCAATTATAAACGCCGTTTTGATGGCCTTTGCTGGCTACAAATTTTTGCAGATGATGCAACTCTCTTCATATAAAATGAAGGGCTATTTCGGCTGGCTGAAAGATACCAAGGGGGCATGGTGGGGCAGGCTTATTATGCTGTCGTTTTTGTCGTCATCGGCCATGCTTATTACCAACGTTCTGCTTAAAGACTTCTTTGTGTACCAGCTAATGACCTATGTTGGATTGGTATTTTACTTCATATTCACCATTATTTATATCATTAACCAGTACTCAGTTCCTCAAAAGACCCCGCTAAAATACACTCGCCGCATGACGAGAATGGTGGTGGTTTATGGAATTTTAGTGTTCGTGCTTTCCATGGGACTTTTGACCCTTTCGATAAACTACATTCCGTACTTTTCGTATGGAGCTCTTGGCCTTGTGCCAATGTTTGTGCCGCTGCTAGTTTGCTTGGCCTATTACATAATGTATCCGTTTGAAACTCTACACAACAAGGGCTTTATTAAAAAAGCAAAAAAGCGGCTACTAGAGCATAAAAACCTCATCAAAATTGGCATTACAGGCAGCTATGGCAAGACTTCGGTGAAGAATATCCTGGCAACGCTGCTCAGCGAAAAATATGTGGTTTGTTCAACCCCAATGAGCTTTAACACTCCGCTTGGACTTTCTAAGACCATACTTGACAACCTTGAAAGTAGAGACCAAATCTTCATTGCTGAAATGGGAGCGAGATATGTGGGCGACATCAAGGAGCTTTGCGAAATGATTGAGCCAAACATCGGGGTGATAACCGGCATTGGCAATCAACATCTATTGACCTTTGGCAGCCTTGAAAACCTTTATAACACCAAGGGCGAGCTAAAGGACTATATTTCGGTGGCCGGCGGGACAATGTTCTTTAATGGTGACAACCAAAAGTGCAGACAAATGGCCAGCGAGTGCATATGCAAAAATGTTGTGAGTACTCCTTTTGAAAAAAATGACCGCGTCTACGCCGAGGATATTTCCTATGACCAGCAGGGTATGACCTTTACGCTGGTGTTTGGAAGCGAAAAGATAAAAGTCAGTGCAAGGCTGCTTGGCGAGCACAATGTGTCTAACATTGTTTTGTGTGCAAATGTCTGCCTGTCGCTTGGGCTTACTCCAAAGCAAATTGCAGACGGAATAAAGAAACTTTTGCCTTCTCCGCACCGACTCGCAATTATGCCTTCCTCGCAGTCACTCATCATTATAGACGATGCATATAATGGGAGTGTGGAGGGAAGCCGTGCGGCTCTTAAAGTCCTTGCCGGATACGACGGCACAAAGGTGGTCATAACCCCAGGACTGGTCGAGCTTGGCAAGATGCAGCAAAAGGCCAATCATGAGCTTGGTGTACTACTTGGGAAAAGTGCCGACTACGTCATTATTACCGGAACGACCAACTATGAGGCACTTTATGAAGGCTTGAAAGAAAGCGGTATGGCCGAAGAAAAGATACTAAGAGCAGGAAGTTTGAACCAGGCCGTTACGCAGTTATACGAAATTACTCAGCCCGGCGACGTTGTGCTTTTTGAAAACGACTTGCCAGACAACTACTCCTAAGCCTCCCTCCACACCAATTTGGGAGGGAACATGAAGGCACTACTAATTTTTGGTGGAAAATCTTTTGAACACGACATTTCAATAATAACCGCTCAGATAATCTATAACAAGGCAAAAAGCTCCAGCTTTGAGCTGCTGCCAGTGTATATAGATAAAAACGATGAGTGGTTTTATTTTACCAAAGATAACATGAACATCACTCTCTTTAAAGACTTTGAAAAGACCTACAAGCAAAAAGGCTTTGTGAGAGCCTATGTTAAGGCGGGGGAAAACTATCTTTACTACAAAGCCGGCTTAGTGCACCGAGTACAAGTGGATGCTGCACTGCTTTGCACCCATGGTGGCCGTGGTGAAGACGGACACTTGACCGCTCTACTCGAAGAGGCCAACATTGCTCCGTCGGTGGGCAGCATGACCGCCCTTGGAATTTGCATGGACAAGGTGTCGACTAAGTATGCATTAAAGGGCATGAAACTGCCAACAATTGACTTTTTCGACTTTACAAAGGATGAATTTATCATTGGCAAGCAGGCCATCTTTGACCGTGCAAATAAGCTTGGATATCCACTGATAATTAAGCCTGCTAGCCTTGGAAGCAGCATTGGAATAAGCGTGGCAAATAATGAAGCACAGCTAGAAACCGGAGTGCAGTTGGCACTGGAGTTCGATGAGCATTTGCTGGTTGAAAAAGCCCTTCTTAGTGGCATGGAGGAATACAATGTGGCCTGCATGACACATAATGGAAAGACCATAGTTTCGCCTGTGGATAAACCTGCTCGTGAACATCAAATTTTGAGCTTTGAAGACAAATATATAGGCCACCCCGACCAAAAGCGGCCGACAAAGAAACAGGCAGGCGGGTATCTAGCCAAAAAGAAATTTGAAAAAATTGATGAAAAACTCGAAAAAAGACTAAAAGATTATTCACAAAAGGTCTATGAAAAACTCGGCCTATTTGGTCCGGTTAGAATAGATTTTATTCGAGAGGGAAGCAAAATTTATATAAACGAGCTTAACACAATACCGGGCTCGCTAGGCTACTATTTCTTTGTGCCATACACTTTTAAGACCATGGGAGAGTATGTTGACGCCATACTTTTAAATGGCAAAAAACGCTTTGAAAAAGAACAAAATTTTAAAAAAGAATTTATAACAAAACTCATATAATTTTGCTAGTTTTGGCCGTTTTGATACGCTTTTTTACATAATTTAGGGCTAATTTTGCGTTTTTTAAGCGTATTGACTGCAAATTTTATTGCACTCATCTTTGAGTGCATTTTTTAGTTTCTCGGGGGCAACAATTTTAACTTTTTCACCTAGAAGCATAAGCCTGTGCACCAGCCCCTGACTATAACTTACAGAGGCAAGAAGGTTGCCGCTTTCAAGAATTTTCACCTTGCTCTTGCCAAGCCAGTCGTAGATTTCGGGCAAGGCCGATTGATCACAGCTAAGCTCCATTTTAATCTTTTCGAAGCTGTCAGCAAATTCTTTATTCCATGGCCGCTTTGTAAGGTCTATATTTTTTCTTGTAAAAGTGGTGCTAAGCGTCTTTAATCTTTCAATTCGTGAAATTCTAAACAGCCTAAACGACTGCTTTAGGGTGCAGAAGGCATACACATACCAAACGCCGGCTTTGTAGACCAGGGTGTATGGTTCAATAACTCGCTGTTTTTCTTCCTCTTTTTTGTATACAATTTCAAGCGGTTGCTGGTTTTCTATGGCCGATTTTATCTTCTCGAAAAAGTCGGCCTTGTCCTTATCGTCACCCCAGATATCACTGTCAATAATAAGCTGCCCGCAGTGGCTGTCTAGTCCCTTTAAGCTAGGCTCACTAAACAGGCTGCTTAACCTATCGCTCAGCCCCTCTTCATGGGTAGGGTTGGTCTTTAAAAAGGTTATAAATTCCGAAAGCTCATTTAGTGTAAAAAAAGAAGAGGAAATTTTGCTCTGCTTTATTAGTTCATATCCGCCGTTTTTGCCAGGGTAACAGGCAATGGGCATCCCGGCCATGATAAGAGTGTCCACAGCACGGTAGACCGTCTTCACGCTAGTTTCATACTTTTCGGCAAGGGCGGGAGCGGTGTATCTTTTGCCACCAAGCAGCTCCAGCATTATTGCTATTGAAATGTACTTTTTCATATGCTTTTCTCCAACTATAATTTTATACCAACCCGTTCTCGTTTGCAAGCATATTCAAACATTTGTTCGAATAATTTTGGGCGTGTACAAAGTTTGATACAAGAAATTTATGTGGAGTTATTTTGGAAAAACTGGGTCAAAATGTTTGGAAACTTACATTTTGTGGTATATAATAAATTTATTAAGTTTAGGTAGGTGCATTGTGTACAATTTTTTCCGTAATGTTGAAGACAAACTGGCCTTTAAGAAAGCTCTAGAAGAAATTGAAAAGAGCGATTTGCCAAAACTCCACACCAAAGACACGACCGAAAAACGTGTCTATAAGCAGGCACCTGCCGATTCGGGGCAGATTGTTTCGGCTGGTGGAGGAGCTTCACCTTTGGTTGTTCCATACAAATATCGTTCGCCAGTTGCAAAGCCAAGCACCGATGTTGTTGACCTTAAGGACTACAAAAATTGGAGAGCTAAGAACCAACCAGCTCCAGCAAAACCTGCAACGCAAACCCCATCGTCTAGCAGCATTCTTGAAAGATTTTCAAGGCCTGCCGATTCTACAAGCTCGGCAACCAGCGACTTTGATAGATACTTTGCCGATAGGTTAAAACTCAATCGTTCAACACCTGCAACTGCCAAGCCTGAACCAAAGGTTGAGCCTAAAGTTGAACCAAAGGTTGAAAAGAAGCCAGCTGAGCCTATAAAGATTGAAGTTATTGACAATACACCAAAAGAAAAGCCAGCTGTAAAGCCAAAGACCACTCGCAAACCTCGTGGCAAAAGCAAACGTCGCTTCGACGCCGATGTCATCACTTCGGTTGATTGGAAATAGAGATGAAATATATCTTAGCAAAATTTAAAGATGTGGGACTTTCAATGCTACCAATTGTGTTGGTAGTACTTGTCGTGCACTTTGGTTTTGCTCATTTTTCCACCAGTCTTCTTCTAAAATTCTTGGCCGCCATAATAATTATAACAGTGGGAGAGATCATGTTTTTGACCGGGGTGGACGGGTCCATCATGAAGATGGGCGACTACGTTGGTAACTCGGTCACCAAAATTTCCCACTTTACAGTGGTGCTGTTTTTTGCCTTTATCTTTGGGCTATTTGCCACCGTGGCTGAGCCCGACTTAAATGTGCTTGGCACCGAAGTTATAGAAACCGGGGTATTGAATGTCCCTAAGTTTTTATTCATATTTGTTGTTGGGGCCGGCGTTGGAATTTTTGTGGCCCTGGCACTGTTTAGAATTGTTAGAAGCATAAACTACAAAATTTTAATTTTGGCCATATTTGCCTGCGTGTTCATCATTGCCATATTTGTGCCAAACAGCCTTATTGCCATATCCTTTGACGCCGGCGGAGCTACCACCGGTATCATAACTTCGCCATTTTTGCTAGCCCTTTCGGCCGGCGTTGCCAAGAATAAGAGTAACAGCAACAATAGCGACAATTTCGGGGTAATCGGCATTGCATCGTGCGGACCAATTATTGCCACATTGCTGCTTTCCTTAATTTGCATGGGCAGGGGAAACACAGCCGAGGTTGTTGAAAGCATGAACCTTAATATCTTTGTGGACACTCTTTTAGACACCGTGCTTGCTGTGCTGCCACTGGTGGCCATATTCTTTATCTTTGATATATGTTTCTTAAAAATTTCCAAGAGGCAGAAAAAGGCGCTGACTGTGGGGGTTGTTATCACCTTTGTTGGCCTTTATCTTTTCTTGTTTGGCATCAATTTTGGAATGCTGGATATGGGCAATGCCGTGGGGGTCTTCCTTGGCACGAAGAGCCCTGCCGTTTCAATTATAATGGCACTTATAATAGGCTTTTTGATCACCTTTACCGAACCGTCGGTCAGGGTGCTTGGCTCGCAGGTTGAGGACGTTACGCAGGGCAACATACGCCGAAAACTGGTAACTTTGGCCATTGCCGTTGCCATGATGGTGGCCGTGTCGCTTTCGACCATAAAAATTTTGTATGATATTTCCATTTGGTACATTGTGGGAATTGGCTACGCCATAATTCTTATTTTAATGCCATTTTCATCTAACACCTTTGTTAGCATAGCCTTCGACTCTGGAGGCGTGGCCTCGGGGCCTATGAGTGCGGCCTTTATCTTGCCACTGATGCTCGGTATGGCCAGCATTAACGGCGGTGCACACGAGGGCTTTGGGCTTATCGCCATTGTGGGCATGATGCCAATATTGGTGCTCGAAGTTATGGGGGTCATCTACAAGGCCAAAAGCAATGCAAACAACACTCGTGCCTACAAAAAGGCACTTAGAATTTCCTATGGCCTAGAAATGTATTCCAATATCGATTCGCTAGAAGAGGCCTACAACCGCAGGCAGGCATTAAAGCAGATGCAAAACGAGGCTAAGAGCCAAGAGGCAGAGCAGCAAATTCTTGAAAAACAGCTTGAAGAGATTAAGCAAATGAAGGAGGAGCAAAATGAAGTTAAAGGATAAAAAGAAAGCTCCTAGAAAAACGCTTAAACTCAGCCAAATAAACGAACTTACGTTGTCAGTGTTCATTGTAAAAAGGGAGAACGAAGACAAACTAAAAACCCGGCTTGAAGAGCTTGGGGCAAGGATTTTGAGCATCATGCGTGGGGTTGGCGTGTCGCGCCAGAGCGTGTTTGAATCGCTAAGAATTGGCACTGACGATTGCAGCGTGTTTGTGTCCACCAGCCGTGTTGAAGATGTTAGAGAGATAATGCAGACCATCTCTAGCGAGTTTGCCTTGACCGTTCCGGGCAACGGAAAAGGCTTTACCATCGACGTTGACGGCTACCTTGGTGCCAAGGCCATTTTCATAGAGTAAGGAGACAGTTATGGATATTTTTGATGAAGATATTTTTGATGATGACTTATATAAACTGGTGGTTGCCATTGTTCAGCGTGGCTACAGCGACGAGGTGGTCTTTGCTGCCAAGGCGGCGGGAGCTAAGGGAGCGGTAATCTTGCAAGGCAAAGGCTCGGGCGACAGTGAGCGTAAGTTTTTTGGCTTTAAAATTGACCCCGAAAACGAGGTTGTTTTGATGCTTGTTAAAGAAGAAATCGTGGTGCCTATAATGAAGGCCATCTACGCTACCACCGACTACCACTCGGCAGCTCGTGGCCTTGTGTTCGCCCTTCCAGTTTCCTATGTTACCGGCATGACCCATATAAGGGTTGAGGACGAGGAAGAACAAGAACATAAAGAGGAAAAGAAAGAAGAAAAAAAGTGATAAATTATCACTTTTTTGTGTACTTTAAGATCACTTCCATAATCTTATCATTTGCAGGCTGGAAACAGCCTTTTTTTAATGCCTCAACATATTTATCTCTCTCGCGGTATGTTTCAATTATATATGGAAGCAGCCTGTCGTCTTCAAGCTGCTGCTCGGTAACAAAGTTGGCATAGCCCTCACGGTTGAAATATTTGGCGTTGTCCACCTGGTCACCCCTTGAAGCCCCCTTTGGAAGGGGAATGAGTAGCATGGGCTTTAAAAGGGTGGCAAGCTCAAAGATGGTGTTTGAGCCCGCTCTCGACACCACCACATCGGCAAGTGCAAGAATTTGTCCCATTTCGTTTGTAAAGTCAATTTGCTTGTAGTTTTGGTAGCCGTCCATCCTCTTGTCGTAGTTGCCTTTGCCCACAAGGTGGATGACATAGAATTTGCGGGTTATGTCGTATAGCTCGCTGTAAACTTTTTGGTTAATAAACCTGCTGCCAAGGCTTCCACCGGTGACAACCAAAATGGGAAGAGAGGTTTCAATGTTAAAGTTTTTTCTAGCCGTGGCCTTGTCAATATTAAGGCTCCTTCGCATGGGCGAGCCAGTGTAGATGGCCTTTTTTTCATGGTCGGCCGTCTGCTTAAAGGTGGTGCAAATGGCCGTGCAATACCTCTTTGAAAGTCGGTTTGCAAGCCCCATATTTAGGTCACTTTCGTGGGCAATGACGGGAACTTTGTATCTTTTTGCAGCAAAGACCACAGGAAGGCTTACATAGCCACCCTTAGAAAAGACCACATTAGGCTGCTCGGCCTTTATTATCTTCTTTGCCTCATTCGTGGCGCGAATGAGTTTAAAAGGAATGAGCAAATTGACAAAAAACTTGCCACGCACTAGCTTGGTCGAGGTGATGGGGTAATATTTGATGTCCTTTTCATTTTCAATGAGGCTCTTTTCAATGCCGCCTTGGCTGCCGATGTAGATTATGGAATCATAGTTTTTTCGCATATCAGCAAGCAGTGCAAGGTGTGGCATGACGTGCCCAGCCGTTCCTCCACCCGTCAAAAGTATCTTCATATGACCCTCCACTTATTATTATTTTATGCTTCAGACATATTATTATGTAATAAATAAATATATTTATAGCCAAATTTTAGGCTAATTTCGTTTGCCTAAAAAAGTGAAATTTGTTATACTAAAAGCCGAAAAACATTAAAAAGGATAAATTTATGGCTAAAAATACTTATGACGCAAAAGATATACAGGTGCTAGAAGGGCTGGACGCCGTTAGGCTTCGCCCCGGAATGTATATCGGCACGACCGGTCCAAAGGGCTTGCATCACCTCATTTGGGAAATTGTGGACAACGCTATCGACGAGGCTGCAAACAAATATTGCGACCGCATTATTGTAACCCTTAACAAAGACGGCTCGGTGACCGTTGAAGACAACGGCCGCGGTATACCTGTGGATATGCATCCCGTGCTTAAAAAGAGCGCGGTTGAGGTTGTCTACACCGAGCTTCACGCCGGCGGCAAGTTTAACAACGAAAACTACGCCTATTCGGGAGGGCTTCACGGCGTTGGTGCGTCGGTTGTAAACGCCCTTTCCAAGTGGTGCAACGTGGTTGTTATGCGTGGTGGCAAGAAATATGAAATTCAGTTTGAGACAAAGAAAGTAAATGGCAAGGTTAAGTGCGGGCAGGTAAAAAAGCCACTTACTGAAATTGGCAAAGCCACCACCACCGGAACCATTGTGACCTTCATGCCCGACGAAAATGTTTTTGAAACCATAGTTTTTGACTACGACACTATTTCAAAGAGGCTAAAGGAGCTGGCCTTTTTGAACCGCGGGGTGGAAATTTGCCTTGTGGATGAGCGTGAAGGTGAGGAAAAAATGGGCTTTAAGTCATATAAATATGACGGCGGCCTTAAAGACTTTGTAAAGTACATAAACGAAGGCAAGAATGTTCTCTATGACGATCCAATTCTTTTTGATGGAGACGAAAACGGCATAAAAATAGAAGTGGCCATCCAGCACACCGACAGCTACGCCGAAAGCGTGTTCAGCTTTGTAAACAACATTCCAACCACCGAAGGTGGAACCCATGAAGTGGGCTTTAAGTCTGGGCTTACAAGGGTGCTTAACGACCTTGCCCGAAAGAACGGCACACTTAAAGATAAAGACAACAATCTTATGGGTGAAGACTTTAGGGAAGGGCTGACGGCCGTAATTTCCATAAAGATGAAGAACATCCAGTTCGAGGGGCAAACCAAGACCAAGCTTGGCAACCCTGAGGCCAAGCCAGCTGTCGAAACAGTTACCGTAAACGGACTTACTAACTACTTTGGTCTTCGCGGTAGCGGCAAGGTGTTCTCATCCATTCTAGACAAGGCCATCGGGGCTTGCAAGGCCCGTGAGGCCAGCAAAAAAGCCAAGGACATTGTAAGGCAGAAAAACAGCATTGAAAACTACACCCTGGTTGGAAAACTTGCCTCTTGCACCGGCCGAAACTATGTCAACAACGAACTCTTTATAGTTGAAGGTGACAGTGCGGGCGGAAGTGCAAAGCAGGGTCGAGACCGACATTTCCAGGCCATACTTCCGCTAAGAGGAAAGCCACTAAACGCCGAGAAGAAGCGTATTGACCAAGTGCTTCAAAACGAAGAGATACGAACCATCATCTCGGCTCTTGGAACGGGTATTGGCGAGGACCTTAATCTTGATAACCTAAAGTATCACAAGGTAATTATCTTGGCCGATGCTGACCAGGACGGCGCCCACATTCGTGCCATCCTTATAACCTTCTTCTTTAGGTACATGAAAGAGCTTATTAACGAGGGCCATCTGTATATCGGCACCCCGCCACTATACAAGATCTCAAAGCGAGGCAAAGAGGAATATGTCTACTCAGATGCCGAACTGCCTGAGGCCATTGAAAGAATAGGCGGCAAGCCATATGACATTCAAAGGTACAAGGGGCTTGGTGAAATGAACCCTGAGCAGCTTTGGACAACCACCATGGATCCAGCCAATCGAACACTGGTACGCGTTACCATCGATGATGCAGCCGAGGCCGAAAAGATGATAACCATCTTGATGGGCGACAATATCGAGGCTCGAAAACAATACATTACCGACAACGCCGACTTTAACAAAAATAACAACTAAGGAAAGAGATAATGGATAAAGATAAAATTGACGGACAAGAAGAACAACTGGACATTGACGCCATAATTGATGGGGCAGGGATTGACGACCTTGTCACCGGGGCCACCGAAGAGGAGAAGAAGTCCAACAAGAAAAAGCTCAAAGAGCAGCTTTTGGTTTCGGCTCAACTTGGCAAGAACGTCATCAACAAAAACCTGGATGTCATTATGCATGAAAGCATGCTTCCATATTCCGAGCACGTAATTTTGGATCGTGCACTGCCACGCGTTGAAGACGGATTAAAGCCCGTTCAACGCCGCATCCTGTACACCATGAATGAGCAGGGACTGACCCCCGACAAGCCATATCGTAAATCGGCCAAAGTGGTTGGTGACTGCCTTGGTAAATATCACCCTCATGGCGACACATCGGTCTACGACGCCATGGTCAGGCTGGCGCAAGACTTCAACCTGCGTGCTCCGCTTGTTGACGGACATGGTAACTTTGGTTCGGTGGACGGCGACAGCGCGGCTGCCATGCGTTACACCGAGGTTAGGATGGCACCGCTGGCTCTTGAAATGCTGCGTGACCTTGAAAAAAATACCGTACCTTGGATGTTAAACTATGACGACTCGCTGCAAGAGCCCGTCCTTCTTCCAAGCCGTTTTCCTAACATCTTGGTTAACGGCGCAAGCGGTATTGCCGTCGGCCTTGCCACAAACATACCGCCACACAACCTTGCCGAGACTATTTCGGGCGCCATTGCCTATATCGACAACCCCGACATTTCGCTTGACGAGATGATGAAGATTATAAAGGCCCCAGACTTTCCAACCGGCGGCTACATTATTGGTGGGGATGAGCTAAAGCAGGCCTATGAAACAGGAAAGGGCAAGATAGCTATTCGTGCCAAAATTCACATCGAAGGTGAGGAAGGCGAGAAGAAAAACATTGTCATCACCGAAATTCCATACCAGGTAAACAGGTCTAAGCTCCAACAAAAGATTCTTGAAGTTCGCGACCAAAAGAAAGAAATTTTGGGCGGAATTACCGAAATTTTGGATGAATCGGACAAGTCGGGCTTTAGAATTGTTCTAAAGATTAAGAAAGACGCCGACTACAAAAAGATTCTTGACTGCCTGTTTAAATTCACCGACCTGCAGGTGTCATACAGCATAAATATGGTGGCCATTGCCGACGGACGCCCTCAGCAAATGGGGCTTCTAGACATTTTGGCATACTATGTCAACTTCCAGCGTGAAGTCATCTACAAGCGTACCAAATTCGACCTTGACGCCGCCAAAGAGCGTCAGCACATCTTGCAAGGGCTAATAATTGCCGTTCGCAACATCGACGAAGTGGTTCGCATCATAAAAACCAGCGAATCTACCACGGTGGCAAAGCAGAGACTGCGTGAAAGGTTTACCCTAAGCGACAGGCAAGCTCAGGCCATTTTGGATATGCGCCTTGCAAGGCTTACTAGTCTTGAGGTGTTCAAGCTTGAGCAAGAGCTTTTGGAGCTTGACCGCAAGATTGCCGAACTCACCAAAGTGCTTGGCAGCAAGAAGTTGCAATTTGAAATTGTCAAAGAGGAGATGGGTGAGGTTAGAAAACGCTTTAAAGACGGCCGAAAGAGTGACCTCATTTCTAGCTTTGAAGAATACAACATCTCAACAGCCACGGTGGCTGGTGCAAAAGGACCAGTGGAAAATGTGGTGGTTCAGGCCACTGAGGCCGGCACCATAAAGTGCATGACCGCCCGCCACTACAGCCAGGCCTCAAAAGTATGGAATGAACGTTCATCACTGAGCGAAATTCCTGTTTGCAGCCTTTCTACCACATCCGACCAAACCATTTTGGCCTTTACCGACAAGGGCAATGCCTACAAAATTACTCCAGACAGCCTGCCAGACAACAAGTTTAGAGACAACGGCGTGGTATTTACTAAGCTGGTTGCAAGCGCTCAGCCTGACGAAAAAGTTGTTTATTTGATGGAACTTAAAGACAACCTTCTAAATGAAAATCTGCTATTCTTTACAAAGCTTGGCATGATCAAAAAGACGGCAGTCAGCGAATATCAGCTGCAGAAGTCGGCATACCAGGCCATCAAACTCAAAGAGGATGACAGCCTTATTAAAATTGAGGTCGACAGGCCAGACACCACCATACTGTTTGCCACCAAGCTTGGCATGGGCCTGAACGCCGAAAAGAGCGACATTCCTATTCAGGGCCGCATCTCGGGCGGAGTTAAGGGCATTAACCTTGCTGACGGCGACGAAGTTGTCTTTGTTTCGCAAATTACCAAAGAGGACAGCGTGCTGCTGGTAACCAACAAGGCCTACGCAAAGAAGGTAAACGTTAACGAAATAGACGTGCTTGCAAGATACCGTAAGGGCGTTAAGATATTTGACCTCAAAGGCGAAAATTCAAGCGGTAGCAAAGTTTTGGCTGCTGGGCTTGCTAATAAGGAGACCGATGTGGTCACCAAGGCTATAAACGGCGATTTCGCCACCGTTTCGCAAGAAAATGTGGTTGAAGACACCCGTGCTTCCAAGGGTAAGTGCCTATCTATCGGCGACGCTAAACTTGAAGAAGCTTATGTACGCAACCTGTAAAATTGTTTGACCAAACATATGGCCTTTGCTATACTATATTTAATAATTTTAGTCTGTAAGTGAGAAAATAATATAAGGAGAATAGGATGGACCAAGAAAAGAAGAAAAAAACCAGCCAAAAAGACGCTAGCCGTCCGTCTTCTCCTGCAAGACTTTCGGAGGACTCCATTGAAAAAGCCCGAAAAAGGCTTAAAGATGAACTTGGGTTAGATGAACCTGAGATTGTCATTGAACCTACCGAAAAGATCGACCCATCCATAGTTAAAGACCAGGGCGAAATTAACGATATAACCAATATTCTTGAAAGAGACACCACAAGAAAGCTTTTAAAAGCCGAAAAAGCCAAAGAAAAAGAGCGAAAAAGGCAAGAGAAGGCCGAAGCTAAGGCCAAGGCCAAAGAAGAGGCAAGGCAGAAAAAAGAGGCCGAAAAGCAGGCTAAGGCTGACGAAAAGATACGCCTTGAGGCCGAAAAAGCCGCCAAAGAAGAAGAGCAAAGGCAGGCCGAAGCTCAGGCCAAAGCCGAGGCCGAAAAGGCCCAGCAGCCAACAGGGGGCAATGTTTCTCATGTTGACGAAGACGAGATTGCCAAACTAAAGCGTGAGATTGCTCTTGAGCAGGGGCTTATTACGCCTGACGATGTGGCCGAAAGCCAAAGCGAGAAAAAGAGCGAAAAGACCCTTGATGATGTAATTAACCCTACCGAAGAAGAGGCCAAAAAGTTGGCCGATGAAGCCAATGAAGACGCCGAAAGGCGGGCAAACGAAGCCAAGCTTCGTGCCGGGGACTACTCAATCCCTAAAACCGACGAAAAATTGCAAGAAGATGAGGAGCAAATTCCTGAAAACTTCGACGATAAAAAGCATCATCTTTTTGGCCATGACCATGGCAACCTGCCACCCGACAAGAGCCTTCCAGACGACATAACCGACGAGGAAATTCAAGAGCTTCTCGAAGATCAGGAAAGGCAGGCCATACTTGCCGAAGAGCAAGAGGAAGAAGAATCCTATGAAGGCATGACCGAAGAGGAGATTGCCGATGCCAAGGAAAGAAGACGTAAGTTTAACGAACTTAAGCAACGCTACAACTCCAAAGAGCAAAGCACCGACGGCGAAGTGGGTGACTATAAAAAGAGCCTTGACTTCTCGCTGAACACCTCGGTCAAGAGGTTTAGGTTAAAGCCACCTAAAAAGCCATTTATAATAACCGCCATTGTGGTGGCATTTGTAATGCTTGTGTCGGGGCTGACGACCTACTTTATCCTAAATAAGCCACCAGCACCAGTGGTTCTGACCAGCGTTAAAATTTCTCAGCCGAGCACCACGCAAACAGTTTGGCAGACAGTTGACCTCAGTGGCATATACGTTACCGAAACATATTCAGACGGCAGCACAAAAAAGGTATTTTTAACCAAAGAAATGATTGTTAGCAAGTCGTCGAACATTTCGGACAACCTCGTTATAACTGCATACCGCAGCGACACCAAGATAACCTTCGAAGTCAGCGGGAAAACGGTAGAGCTTGTGTTGAATCTCAATGAACGCCGTGTTAGCAGTATCACTGCCGAAGTGTTTGGGCAAAATGTGGCGGGGCAAGACATCACCTTTGAAAACATAATAATTTGGGGCAACCTCGAATACTATGTTGGCGACAGAATCTCTCAAAGGGGAGAAAAAATGTGGCTTAAGGACTTTACAAATGTAACACTGTCCATCGATGGCACGCAGCTTGTAAAGACCGATAAAGGCTACACCATTCCAGCCGGAATGTCGGGACAAAAGCAGCTTACAATAAGCTACAAGGCCGACAACAATCGAACACTTACCACAACGGTTAATATAACAATTGTATAAAAAATGACCCTCACCATTAGGTTGAGGGTTTTTTTGTCGGCTTTTTGCCGATTTTTTTTGCATAAAAAGCCATATAGCCTTCATAACATTTTATAAACAGACCGCCAAAGAGCACTTTTTGACAAGATTAGCGATATAAAGCTATAATCTCCAAATTTTGGCTTAGTGATAGAAGGCGGAACTATTATAAAATAGGAGAGCTTAAGCAAATATGAAAATTTCGTGTTTTTCAATCAAGCCGGTAAAGGTATTTTTGAGCCTGCTACTTGTTTGCGTCACACTGGGGTTTATGGTGCCACTTACTAAGAGCCAGAGCGTATTTTTTGGCTACACCGAAAGGAAAGTGCCCATCTACCAGGTTGACACAAACGAAAAGAAGGTTGCCTTAACTTTCGATGCGGCGTGGGGAGCTGACAAGACCAGCGACATTGTAAATATTTTAAAGAGCGAAAATGTTGGCGGAACTTTCTTCTTGGTTGGCTTTTGGAGCGAGAATTATCCCGACAAAATAAAAGAAATTGACGCTGCAGGTCTTGACATTGGTACTCACTCAAACACCCATCCAAAGATGAGCACACTATCAAAAGAGCAGGTGATAAATGAGCTTGAAACCAGCAAAAACCTTATAACCAACGTTACTGGAAAGCCGGTCAGGTTCTTTAGACCCCCTTACGGCGACTACAACGACCAACTCATTGTTACGGCTGACAGCTTGAACCTTCAAACCATTCAGTGGAGCGTGGATTCACTCGACTGGAAGGGGCTGACTGCCGACCAAATGATGGTGAGAATCAAAAAGGGAGTGAGCAATGGTGCAATCATACTTTTCCACAACAACTCCGACCATATTTTGGATGTTTTGCCAGTGGTGATTGCCTATTTGAAGGCCGAAGGCTACAAAATGGTCAACCTCAGCGAGCTGGTGTACGAGACAGGCTACAAGATTGACAACAATGGAATACAAAAAAAGATTTAATAGGAGAAACCTTTATGATAAACTATGAAAAGAACAATGAAGTATTTTTAAGAGGAACAATTGTAAGCCCAGTGGCCTATTCTCACAGCGTGCTTGGCGAAGGCTTTTATGAATTTACCCTCTCGGTAAAACGACTTTCGGCCGAGGTGGACTATCTTCCAGTCACCATCTCGGAGAGGCTGCTGCCCGAAATAAGTGACCAAACAGCCGAAATAGGCATTGTGGGTCAGCTTAGAAGTTACAACAAGATAGAAGAGGAAAAAAGCCATCTTATTTTGACCATTTTCACCCGTGAAATTGTCGACCCCGACACGCTGCCGTCCTCTAACCAAATTAACCTTACTGGCTACATTTGCAAAGACCCAATCTACCGCACAACTCCGTTTGGCAGGGAGATTACCGACATTTTGGTGGCGGTAAACAGAGCCTATAACAAGAGCGACTATTTGCCATGCATTGCTTGGGGACGAAACGCCCGCTTTGCCGGCGACCTTGTGACCGGGGATAAAATTGAGCTTTCGGGCAGGGTGCAGTCACGCCCATACCAAAAAAAGCTGGACGAGAACACAGTTGTAACTCGCACAGCCTACGAGGTGTCAATTGCCTCAATAATGAGCGTGGTAGAAGAGGAGAAGCCAAAGGACGTTAGTTTTGCAGGCGAGGACCAGTCAATCTCGACAACGGCATAAAGACATAAAAAAATGGGCAATGCCCATTTTTTTATTGTTTGAAAATAAGATTTTTGTAGTAGGAAATATCCTTGACTTGTTCCTTTTTAACATTGCCCGAAAAGGTGATGATTACGTTGTTTTCAGGGTTTAAA
Source organism: uncultured Clostridia bacterium (assembly GCA_947626955.1). GTDB lineage: Bacteria > Bacillota > Clostridia > Christensenellales > UBA1242 > UMGS2069. Next base: position 27,361 of record CANQUB010000002.1, read on the forward strand.
ACCAGGCTGGCAAAGTCTTTAACCTTTTCCACAGTTAAGGCCTTTATCGAGCGGCGGTTTTGACGCTTTGTGAAGCGTGGCCAGTCATCACCATAGTAGACCTGCTTGTCTATGTAGCTTTGCACACGTGAGACAGCCGACTTTTTGTGCTTTAGTTCTCGGTCAAGGTGCATTTGGTAGCCGTCTTTATATTTTTTAACATCTTCCTCTGTTATAAAGTCGTCCTTAAGTCTTGCAATGCTGTCGCCAAGAAGGCCAAATATCTTTTCAATGTTTTGATAGTTTGAGGCCGTAAACACAATGGACAGCGAAGCGTCGGCATTTTTGCAAGTGGTAGTAAAAGTTACGCTTGGCGAACTATAGACCAACCCGTTGTCTCTAACCAGGTCTCTAAAGCTTCCCACTTTTTCGAGTAAACACTCCTCAATGACGTGCTGCTCCTTGTTTAGCGGGAATTTTTCAGGATCGGTAGGGTGGAAGCAGATACTAACAGCCACTCTTTCAATCTCTGACTTTTCGTCGGTTTCGACCTGAAGCTTGTCAATTGTGTCATATCTTTTGTCGACAGGGAGAATTAGCGATTTTTCGGTAGGAACTTTTAAGTGTGAAATAAAGTATTTGTCGGCAAGCTTTTTGACCCTATAAAGCCGACGGCTAGACACAACGCAGAGAATAAATTTGTCTGAATAAAAGTGCCTATTTTTAAAGTCTAGCACATCTTGAATGGTGACCGAATCGAGAAACTGCTGGTTTCCAATGCTCTTTTGAACAAAGTCGTCCACACCAGAGTATGAATTGTCCATAAACCATAAATGGCGAAGGAGCACACGGTTGTCCAGCCGCAGTTTTCTTGCGGTGGTGGCCTGTTCTTCGGCAATAATTTTCTTGTGCTTTTCTAGCACTGTTTGGTCGACCTGGCTGTCGAAAAAGGCCTGGCTGATAATTTGCCAAATTAGCTGCTCCTTTTTGTTAGACTGATAGGCAATTCCGCCAAGAAAGTTAGGAGAGGTCATGTAGTTTACCTCTTCCATGAGCGATCGTTCGGTAAAAACTTCCTCACGGGTCTTGGTGCTGGTCTTTTCGGCCAAAGTGTGCTCAACAAAGTGGGGAAGGCCACCTTCTTCGTAGTGGCTGCCGCACAAAAAGCCAGCCAAAATGGCCGTGACATTTTTCTCGTGTGCACGATTATAAATTAGAGTTGCCCCATTTTTATAATGAATTATTTTTCTTCTCATCTTGTCACCTTGTTTTTAACGCAGATTATAACAATAAGCAGTATGACATTAATTAACACCAAAAACATTCCAATAAACTGCACAGTGTTCCATGAGTCGGCCTCAAGGTTGTAGGTGTAGATGTAGCCGGTAAGTTCGTTGCCGTCCTCGTCGTTGAAGGTAATTAGTGTGTAGTTGGTGATTGTGTCTCGCTTGCCGATAACCTTTACTCGGTGTCCCTTGTTTAAAATGACATCGAGTGCTTCGCCCTTGTCGTTCGCGGTGACGAAAATTTTGCAGTTGTTACGCATGACGGTAGCGTTTGGCAAAACCCTTTCGGTGACCGAACCCACTTCGATAACTCTCGAGCGGTCTATAAAGCCAAGGTCGGTGCCGTTTACAGTTACAAGCAAATATTTGCTACTTGTCTCATTAGCCCCGAAGGTGGTATAGTCACGAAGAGTGCTCAAAACGTGCAGCCTGGCCGATGAGGAAGTGGCAATTTCACGCACTTCGACATTTTTTTCATCAATGACGTTTGATGGCAGGCTGTAAATTTTGGTGTAGGCCAACACAGTAACATAATTTTTGGTAAATTCGCCGACCTCTTCATCGGTGATGGTCTTTGTGTCCAGTGTGCTGACATAGCCATAGTAGTTTTGTCCATTCTCGGTGTAGAGAACATAGCTCCAACCCTCAACAAGGGTGTCGTCTTGGTTATAGCCCTGGCCAAGAATGGTCACATAATGGTCGACCTTTGCCGTGGCTAGTGGGCTGCGACTGCTTGAGTATGGAGTCTGCTTTACAGGGGTGTCTTTTGCTACTTTCTTGTAGACATATTCTCGAGCATCATCATATAGAACTTCATGAACATGGTCGTTTTCAAGCAGATAGCCACTAGGGTTGAACACCTCTTCGCCAAGGTCGTAGATGACCAGCTTTTGAGCGGCGTTATCTATGCAAGAAATGTAGCCGCCCTTTAGCGAAGAGTCGGTGAGAGAGAACTCTTCATCAAAGGTTATATCTTCTCTTTCGGCTGGGGTTAAGGTTTTTGCGGCCATGTCGAAGGTAAAGAAGACAATCTTGCTTTCTGAAACTATAGCCAGTTCGTCAGCCTCGGCGTTTTTAAAGCGAACAAGGTCAAAATTTAGGATATTTTCTTCAATGGTGGTCTCGTTTACTGTAACCTCGCTAACCGAATTTATGGTGGTTGTAGACGTAGGGTCGAGTTCGCAGGCTAGAAGAGTGGTTTGCTTGCTAAATACAATTATAATTTTCTCCTCATTACAAAATGCCTTTGCGTGTTCGTAAGACTGGACAAGTGCCCCAGCACCAACACCCGAACTTATACTGAAAGTCTTGGCGTCACTAATGGTTATGTTTTCTTCCTTGCTAATTTTAGCTAGCTCAAATTGACCGCTAACAGGGTCGGCTGGGTACAAAAGAATGTAGCTTTGCTCTTGACACTTGACAATTTCTAGGCTCTTTGCCGAGGACAGGGTGGTGAGGCTCTCGGTGCCAGTTATGCTGACAGGCTGACCAAATGTTTCAGCATTAAGACTGACTGCCGAAAGTGAAGCCTGTTTAGGCTCATCTTGGCCAAGCGAGTAGATAATTAGGTCGTCGTCTAAAAACAGCATATCTTTAACACCATTTGCCGCTATGCGGTCATTTTCGGCCTCAAATTTATGTGTCTTACCGCTAATTACCTTTATGGTTTGATCGTCTTCATCAAAGACGTAGATCTTGTCACCGTTAACTTTAACAAGGGAGACATCAATCAAAAATAAAGAATCTTTTTGCGTGCTTTCGGCCAAGGCCCTTGCGGGAGTTTTTGCTCCCGCAAAAGGCTGGCCTAGGCCAAGACAAAGGGTTAGAAGTAGTAGAATTGATGTTAGGGTTTTTTTGAAGTTTTTCATGTTTTTATCCTTTAAAACAAATTAACTAATATGTCTAGGAAGTCTCGATCGGTTTTAAACACAAGCGAAATCATTTCTGCCACGTACAAATACCATGTTGAGCCTACCAATATTATTCCGCCGACAGCATTCAGTACTGGCCATGGACTATACCTATGTTCGTTCGAACGAATTCTTACTCTTGGATCAAGTTTTAGCTGCAGTGTTATTTTGTTTGAGCCTTGCTTTGCTAAGCTTTCACCATCAAGACACATCATACCTCTTATAAGTCGTCGGAAACTTCCAAGATATTTGAGTGCTCCATTGAACAAACCACCAAAATAGTTTCTTAGAACCTTACCAAATGGCAATTTGTTGCATGTTCCTTGGTCTTCATCGGAGTAGGCAAATGTGTTGTTACTTGTGCTAATACCATTGAAGCCGGCATTTTCGTACGACAAATTCCATTCGAGCGTAGCTTTAATGAAGTAGTCATAACCTTTTTCAGCTCTCCAAACAACTTTGGCGTCTTTTGGATGGTTGACTTGTTTTTGATGGTGCTCACTAAGAACGTAGTGATAGAACACAAGGTCGTCGGCATGGAAGAAAGCGTGATAGGAGTTGACATCAACGCCATTTCGACACAAATTGAATACGTCGATGACAGTGTAGTGGAAGAAGTTATTGATGTTGTTTTGAGCTTCTTGTCCGGTTCCAAAGTCTATGTTGAAGTATCTATACAGCAGGTCGGCCATGGCTTCTTGATAGGTATCTAGTTTAGAATAATCTTTCCAAACGTCTTGGCAGGCTGATAGATAATCTTCTCCACGTCTTTTACCACCAAGGTCATTGTTGCTCGATCGGTCACCCGTTGGTGCAAGACCCACAATCTTTCCGTCTTCGCCAACATCCTTGATTATTGAGGACTCAGTGAGCATTATTCGAAGAACTTTGGCAAGTTCAAGATCATTCTTGGTTCCTTTTGTTGGATTTGCTTCAAGTATATCTACGATGTCTAGCAGCAAGTTTAGTAGATATCCACCGTTTTCCATAATAATTATGTAGGCGTTGGTTATTTCGTATTGATTGAGTAAGTCAATACAATCTGCACCATTGTTATTGCTAATCTTAAGCTTGTTTAGGTCTGCATTTTTAGTAAGGTTTACTACAGAATTGTCTCCAACCTTTACGCTGGCTTCTAGTGTGTAGGCAAATTGGAAATATTTCAAGAGTACATTTACATCTGGAAGTAGGGTGAGTGGCTGGTCACTATCTTCAAGCTGGTCAATATAGTCTGTATAGAAACCATTGACTTGCGTTGCAGTTTGGACATTAATTTCGCTTTGGTTAGTTGAAACATATCCAGGGGTCTCAATTCCCGAAGCATAGATGACTTTTTCACCTCCCGATATATTGCTAAGAGGATTATTCTGGGTTATCCTAACAGTAGGGAAGCCGTATTCAGTGGCCGAAACTTTGTAGTCTATTACAATTGTTCCTTTCGAGAAATCAACTTGAAGCGCACCTTTCTCTGTGAAGGATTTTGGATCAATCTTTTCGCCATCTATTTCTAGTGTGAAGAGATTGGCTTTGAGTCTTGGTCCGTCAATTCCGGTTATTTCATCTGGTTGAGTGTCGATATATCTTAAAATATTGTCGACCTTTGGTATGAGCTTATTATCCGCACCGATGTAGTATTCATATTGGTTATCCCCAAAACCATAGGCATATAGCGACGCTGGAACATTTCCATCTGTGCCAAATTTCAAATCGAAAGCCTTTTGATTGTTTTTATACTTAGCTTTGGCATAGCTATTGGTATTTTGAGCGGTGAATGCTACTGTCTTCATTTGATCTTTACTGTATGTTGTATGATTATTATAGGCAATGTAAACTGGTTCGCCTGAAATATAAGATAGCACTTGATTATTGCGATCTGCACTCTTTTCAATTGAAATTAAGCTGGTTTGGATTCTTGTTGGAATAACATATTTTTGCTCTTGATACTCGTCTATTTCTGAAGATGAATAAATTAAATTGCCATCAACATCATTTATTGCATAGACATATGGGTCATGTTTGTCAATGGTTATTTGAGTATTGGTGTTTGCTCGGTTATTCTTGTTTGAACCGTTTGTGTAAGTATAATAATATGTTCCGGCCGAAGGGTTTTCCCAGTTTGGAGCTTCACGGATATAGTCGGCGTAGGTGAGGTAGGTGTCTCCCATCTGATCATTACCCTTACCATTTGGTGCATAAACATAGGCACCAAGCACATCGGTGATATTTATAATTAACCTATATGAAATGTACGAATAGTATGCATCAATTATTATGTCTTGGTCGATGTCATAGATATACAGGTTATTTCTCTGGTCGGCGCCGGTAAACTCTCCGGTGCTTGAATCATAGAGGCCATAAACATCATCATATTTCAACCTATACACACCAGGCCATTTTTCATAGCCCTCATCGGTAAACTCATGAGCTGGATCTGCCGAGTCGTAGGCAATTTTAATTTTCCTTTCATCTGATGTGGTGAACTCTTTCTCGGTTGCCCAACCGGCGAATTGAACATAGCGGTGAGATACCGAGGTTAGAAGGGTAGGAGTGTAGGCCTCAACCAGCCTGTCACCCTTTACATTGGCCGATTGAACTTCCTTCTTGGTCATCCTTGATATGCCCTCGCTGCCCTCTGGGTCGTCCTCATCATACATGACTTCATTGTCTTCCATGAACTGGTACTGGTTGACAGTTATTGAGAATACTCTAGCTTCGTAGAGAGCATAAACAATGGTATCGTTTGAAAGGGTTATGGTAGTCTCGGCGCTATAATAGTTGCCTCTACCATCTTTGAGCAGGCGGTAATTGTTAATGAAGACATAGCTTGTGATAGGAGTGGTATGGCTTTGCTCATCAAAGTCTTGGACATTAATGTTGTTATAGTAGCTGGCTGAGATGAGTATGAAGCCAAGGAAGAAGTAGTTTTCTTTGATGTCAGCCGAAAGGGTTACTGCAGTATTTCTTGGAATAAAGCTAGAATTTATTTCTTTAGTAGGGCCACGAAGATTATCATTGTCTCTAATCTCATATCTAACATTATCAATTTCAGCGTGCCTACTCAAATTAAGCATTGTGAACATTGAGTCGTCGGTGTAGAATTTCTTGTTGGCTTTAACCGTCTTAAACAACAGGCTGACATATCGGTCTACAGCAATCGAGATGATGTACTGCTTTATGTTGCTGGCAGGATCTTTTGCACTCTTGTTGAAGTTGTAGGTATAGAAAACGTGCCCATAGCGAGGATTGTTGTATACAACCTTTCGATCATTTAAAAGCGAAAGCTCTTTAAGACCATCTAGGCCCAGCAGATACAGGTTGGTATGTTGATACTTTGTGTAGCTGCCATCAAGGTTATCGCTATGATATATCAAGTTAGACTTTTCTTCGATGGTGAGCTCAACATCAAGTGCATCCTCCGAAACAAAGCCAAGAACAAAGCCTTGCTGGCTAACCATTGAATCACCAGTTTGCACATAGTTGGCTTTTATAGTGCCGTCATATTCAGGGTTGGCAAGAACGGCAAAGATATCGGTCTTTCCTGTCAGGCCAAGGCTCAAGAAGTCGGCAAGCAGAGATATTGGAGCATTTGCGTAGAAGATGAATTTATCTAGCGTTGCGTTGTCCGAAACATTGGCTGAAGAGATGAGTGCAGTTGCAAGTACAAATGGATAGCGGTTTAGTTCTAGCTTTTGCTTCCACCAGTCTTGCGAGCCGCTAAGCTGAGGCTCAGTGCCAAATACATATCCTTTGTTAAGCAGGTTTTTGTTAAATACTCCGGCATTTGCATAGTTACCCAAAATGCCTTTGAATATGTAGCCACCAGCAACAAGTTCGTCAGGATTGTCAATCTTGACTTCAGCCGACAAGATCATGCCTTCTTCGGCCCAGTAGGTGATGATGGCTTTATCGAGATCAGTTTCGTTGAAGGACTCTTTTATTTTAGTCTTATCAATTGTAAGGTTGTTGGTCTTTATGTAGTATAGCCCAATTGTGAAGTCGTCGCTGCAATAGTCATAGGCAAATTCAACCCTGTAAAGCCTCTTGGCTTCGGCCGTAATAACGGTGTCTGAAACATGCTTTGATAGGTCGATCTCGGCCGAGGTATCGTATCTTGTGTTTAGGGTGTTGCCGTCGCTATCCACAAAGCGGTAGAATCTTAGGCGAACGTTATTGTCGGTAGTGTCCTTTTCGTAGAACTTTTCTAGCTTAAGAGCGTCAAGATACGTACTGTCGCTTGTGCTTTCTTCAAAGTTAAGTGCAGATACAGATACTTTTACATTAGCCTTAACATAGCTGTTAGGATAGGTAATAGTGTAGGTCATTGTGTCGAAGTCGAAGTTGACATACAGATTGCCAAGTGCTGAGTCGGTGTAGTGGTTGTTTGGAGCAACTGCTGTACCATTGACCGTGATTGAGAAGCTAGAACTATCATAATTTGCATCAAGTGTTAATGTATTGATAATTTCTTCAAACAGAGCGTAGATGACATATACGCCGTCCTCTATTTCGATAGAACTTGTTATTATGCTTGGATCGATCATGAGCATCTGCGAATTGGTATTGTTTATGGCAAGGCCCATACGCTTGTAGCAGTAGCCCTTGAACACGAAATAATTATTGGTGTCGCTTGCAAACAGGGCAGTACCCGAGCCCCAAGAGCATTCAAACTCAGTTGAGCTGTTATATGAAGAAACCTGTTTGTCACCATACTTGATGTTTAGCCCATCGGTTGGAATGTTATATTTGGTTGCATCATCTGAATTTATAACAATTTCCACTTTCATTTTGGCCTTGATATTTGTGGTGTATTCAATTGTTATATAACTTTCTGTGGCAAATTCTATCGTGCCACTTGTGAAGGTTTGGCCGTTATAAGCAAAGGCATTGCGATCGATTGCACCAACTTTGTCAAGGAAGTTGAAATTGTCAAGTTCGGTCAAGAACTCAATCAATCCGTCGAGGGTCATTGGGCTCTTATCTTCATATATATAGAGGTTATAAGTGCTCTTAGCACGAGTAGGGTTGTTAGAGCCTTCGGCCATCGAAGCCGTCCAAATGATGAAGTTTATGGTTGTGACATGCTTATACACAACTTTTAGCATGAGATTAGCTTTTAGCGACAATTCAATGGTGTAGGATGTTACATAATTACTTAGGTTGCTATCGAATGTGCTGTATGTTGGGATAGTAGTATTGACAATTGCAAGTGACTCTAGACCAGTACCGCCGTTAAGCAAGCTTACATAGTCTGAGGTGCTGGATTTTACCAAAATATCGGTGATCGCATAGTTTTTATATGCGTTTACCGTTAGAGAATAATAGCCATTAACACCAGCTAGTCCGCCACGTTCGCTGATCGAAACTTTGCCGGCATTTTCGTCATTTTCGGCCACAACCAGGGTGTAGAGAGTGCCGATGACAGCATTAATAGTAAGGCTGCCACTTAGATCGGATGGTAAAGTGTAGTTATAGAGAATATTTCTATAATTGTCACCACCAATGACATATTCTAGGAATTGTTCGTCGGCTGACAACTCAACATAGAGGTTGACCACACTGCCAACAACCAACTGCCTGGTCTGGCTTTGAGAGGCTGTTACCTCGAAGCTTTGGGTGGTCGAGGTGCTAGGGTCGTAAACGGTGACCACAAGTTTACTGCTTGAAGTTTGGGTTATAGAGAATGTGGTAGAGATTGTAGCACGGCTATTTAGTACCACGCTTGACTTTGCACCATCTGCAGCATTTTGAGTGGTTGTAACATTATTAACATGTGCAGCACACTCAACTACAGTATTGTAGCCAATAATATTAACCTTTGCCACAGTAGAAACATCAGTTCCAACTGTAAAGCTGCTGCCGCTTGAAACTTGGTGTCCAGCCGCAGCATTATATTGGTTGTGGACATACGAACCAGCCAAAGATGTGCTAGTTATCTTTGTCGAGGTATTGGTGAGCCCTAATCTGGCCGAAGTGTCTTGACCCGAATAGTTGGTTACAACCTGACTATACAAGCTAAATGTGTTCGCTGTTCGATAGTCAATGGTGTATTGAGAAAGCTTAACGAATCTGGCCGTTACATTTGCTACAACGCCATCATATTTAGCTGTTTGAGTTGTGCTATATGTGTTAGACAATTTGAGTTCGTCAATTGTATTGCCAAAAGCAATTGTGGTGTAGTATCCGACGAACATATATTTTTCGCCATATATGGTGTAAATTTGGTTTGCTCTATCTTCTTGGCTAGAAGAAAGGGAAATATCTCTGCTATCAATATAATGCTCTTCGCGTGAGTCATATATTGTATAGTAATGCTCAGTGTCGTCAAACACCGAAACATTTTCATATTCTTCATATTTGGCAACCAGGCTTATGTCGTCGCTCACCGTCATATCAAAGTTGTAGTTGTAGGAAAGGGCATAGGTGGAGTTTGCAACGTTTTGGCCGTTGTATACGTACCAGCCTTGGAAGTAGTAGGTCTTGCCATTGCCACTAAGCGTTCTTAGAGCTGAAAGATTAAGGTTATCATTAATATATCCATAGTAATAATTATATCTAAGCTCGTTGGTGTTATTAAATCTAACATTGATTGTATTTTCATTATTCTGCGTTACTGTAATAGCATCAATTTGATTGAAATCAAGGCCAAACTTAGAATTAATTTCGCTTTTATCCACGCTGCCGTTTACTGCCACATAGAAGTTTATGTTGGTCTCCTGAACAAAGCGTATGTCAACCATAATGTCGCCTTTTCCCTCAGGAACAGCAAAGCTATACGAGTATGTTGAACGACTGATGTCGATGGCTTCTTGATTGACAAAGATGGCTTTTACCTTATATCCTGCATTCGTATTGACAGAAATATTAATTTCATTTTCTTGACTTGTATAGAAGTATTGAGGAGCCACAACTGAGCCACCTGATGGCGTGGTTGAACTGATGTTGACGCTATCCCTTGCAAATGAGGTGGTCTTGTATGATATTGCATATTCCTTATAGTACACTGCGGTCACGATAAGATTACTTACAGTGTTGACTGCAAGTCTAGCCACAGTTTTTGCCGTATCAGCAACATACAAAAGATTGCTTGAAATGTCGGTGCCGTTGTCATAGACAGTGAAGCCCATAAAGCGGTATCCGCTTACATGGTCGGCTGCAAGCACAAGTTCGCCACCAAGGTGCAGGTTTAGCGACATACTTGAGCGGTCGCTGTTCATGCTATAGAGTTTGACGCTGGTGTCTGGGGTTTCGTTTGTGCCTTTATTTTCAATAATGTTTCCAACAGCCCAAATGGTTAGATCCATGGTTGATGGCTCGTTGTCGACCTCTCTTTCAATGGTGAGGTTGACGGTGGTGATATATCTAGCCACAATGGTAGCATTTCGGGTTATTTTATATATGTCTTGATCAATTGTAGCCTCTCTTGATACCAAGGTTTCGTTTATGTACCAACCAACGAAGATATATCTTTGATTCTCGGTCGATGTGGTAAATGAATAACTAAGATCGGCAGCCTGAATATTGAAGTTCTTTGTTGCATCTGTGAGTGTTCCGTCCTCACTTTCAACAGCGTTTTCACGGATGGAGTAGGAAAGAGCAATGTCATCGTAGTTGTCGACCTGCCCGTCAAGCTCACGCATAAGCTGAATTTGAATTGAAGGAACAAAGTCCACAGTGAGTGAGGATGACTGCGCTGTGTATTGCAGAGTTATTAATTGAAGCGCGTTATCTAGTCTCTCAGACTGGCCGCCATGGTAGTTTACAATTGAGGATACGAAATAGCGGTCAGAAACAACACTAGAAATGGAAATTCTAATAGTTAATTTAGTATTGCTAATATAAACGATGTCTTTTTCAAGGTCGCTGCTTAGCGATACCGTCTTTTGCTGGTTTTGAGCATCGGTATAGATGATTACTATATCAAACAGCGACTTGAAGGCGTTGGTCATCTGTCCACCAAAGTAATAATTTGACTGATCCTTGTCATCTTCGGAAATGGTGATGTTTTTGGTGACATGAAGGGTGGAAACTTGCGAGTAGATGGCTTGAATTTCAACTCTATAAATTTCATAGGTTGAGCCCGATTGACGAGTTCCGTCATCAATGTTCAATATAATTTCGGCATCTTTTTGATCGCTCAGCATGCGAGGGTTGCTGGCTTTGCCGTTTCTCCAATAGTTGAAGAAGTAGCGGTCAAGATTGTTGGTCCTGGTTTCAACCACGTGAAGTTTTACGCCCGAAGGCACTCTAAACAAGTCGGATGTGGAGTTTGTGAAGGCTCTTTCTTTCTGTCCATCACGAACATCGTCATAGCTTACAGTTGCCGAGAAGCCGTTTACTGTTGTGTTTGAAGTTAGAGACAAACTTCTTACTGAAAGGTTCAAATAATAGGTGAATCTGGCCTCAACAGCCATATCTTCTTTGACAGTGATATTGTAGGTGTACTCCGAAGATAGAAGCTGGCCGTCTTTAAACCAACCAATGAAATAGAAATAATCTTTGGTGGAGTCTAGAAGGGACAATGAAATGTCGGTGTTAAGTGCAAATGTACCACTTAGGCCATATGAGTTTTGTCCCATCATGATTCGAGTTAGGGCACCAATATTTGCTTGCTCTGGGTCGGTGGTCATGTCTATAGTGCGATACAGTCTTTGACTTATTGAAATGCGTGTTCCACGCTGATACAAAACGCTGATTGTGATGTCGGTTTCAATACGCGAAATAGTGACATGAATATAGCCTTCATGGTTCTCGGTAAGAAGGGTTGGTCCAGGATTGCTTGGAGTTACAGTAACGGTAGGATAAGTATAGTTTTCGATGATGTAGCAATCTAATTCCAAGGTTGCACCATTTAGAACATAGTTGTAGCCACCTTCTTCGTAATAGCCAAATACTGTGGTGCTAAACGAATTTGCACCGCTGCGAATGTTGCCTTGATCGTTTATTTGCATTGAACCTTGACCATCGGCATCAATTGTCACTTTGTCAATCTTGACATACTTAATCTCGTAAACACCGGTAGGTGAAAGGACAAGGCTTTGAGCGTCTGTTCCAACAAACTCAACCTCACTTACGCCTTGCTGGTAGTTGTATTCGGTCTTAAAGTAGCCAAGGAAGGCGTAAACCGATCCGTTGTAGCTTATAAATTGCGACTTGGTTGCAATCTGCAAAATTGCATTGGAGCTAAAGGTGTAAACCCCGGTTCCGTCAAATGTAATCTGGCCATTTTCTTCAAATTCTTCATTATCTAAGAAGCGTTTGCCGTTAAATATCAATAGGCTGATTGCCCCAAGGTTTTCAGGGAATTGAGTTCCGGCAATAAAGGCGTCGTTAACACTGTCGACATAGCTATGGGTGAAGATTACCTGCTGAGTGGTCTCAATGATGGCCTTTGCATAGTAAGCCGAGTTATTTGTAGATAGCTCGAAGTAGTTGTTTGTGTTTAGTTCAACAAGGTCTCCCGAGTACTCGAAGTTTATGATAAATTCTCCCGACTTTTGACCTTTATAAGCATCCGTGTTAAGTCCAGGGAAGGTGGCTGCAAGGTCGTTAGTATTTTGGCCACATCCATTGATGTACCACTCGAAGATGGTTGCTCCTTCTTCGGCCCTTTGAAGGGTTATAAGGGCAAGTTTGCCGCTCATTTCGTCGTCAAAGTAGCCGTAGAGTGCAAGGTGGCCGCCAACCAGCGAAGCACAGATAGGGTATTGAGTGCTGTCTTTGCCGTCTAGGTTCAAAATTGAATCAACATATCCGTCAAACTTTGATCCGTCGGTCTCTACCAAAAGTTTTGGACTTGCAGAGTCGGAAAGGTCATAGAGTGCAAAGTCGACATTGTTGAATGTATACTCCGAATTTTGTCCTCTTGAACTTGCGTAGTTCTCGATGTCGATATATACAAGGTTGACTTTCTTGGTCAAAGCCTCAAGCTTAACGTTTGTCAATCTGTCTGTAAGGCTAGCAATTTCTTTAACAGGTAGACTCATGCCAAACACACCATTTAGACGCATATCGCCATAGGTGTAGGCCGTGCCGTCATAATCACTATTTCCATCTTTGTCAAAGTAGGTGATGTGGTCGTTGTTAAGGTCAAGCTTAATTGGGGTGGCAAAAGAAGCATCTTTATTAACAAAGTTGAAGCCATCAAAGCGATAACCGCCGCTTGGAATAACGGTTATTTGAAGCTCGGTATCAAAGCAGAATTTGCCGGTGATTGAGCACATATTACCAGTGATTGACTGAGTCACTGGCTGGCCAAGGCTGTCTAGCCCGTTATTTGCAAAGTTTATAGTAATTTTGCTCATATCGTAGGTAAATTCTACCTGAACCACTCTCTTATAGAGTGCCACAATAACAGTATCCGAGGTTGCAAGCGACAGGTATGGCTTTTCTAGGTCATGGGACATAATGGTCATTGGTGACCATAGACCGGTTTGCCTGTCATACTTTTGCTCATACCAACCAACAAAGGCGTAGCCATTTTCTGCTGCCGAAGTACCATCAAGAAGCACAACGCTGTTTTCGGCAAAAGCAAAGTCTTCGAGCAGGGTGTGGTCTCGGCCGTCTGTGCCGTATGGCAAGCCCTTATAGTGGGTGTCAAAGACAAATGGTGTGTCGCCAACATAGTAGCCGTTATCACCATGGTTTTTATAGCTATATTCGAGCTCTTCCTTTTCGCCTGTGCCAAGATAGGTTCGGCCATTTGTTCCAATTGCGGCGTACAGGCCGTTTAGAAGATTGTGCGCCGTTGCGCCTTTCTTCAAAATAACCTTGCCGTTTTCTTCATACTTAAAGTCGGTTGAATCTTCTTCTTGCTCAAATTGGTCAATGGTCATTGACTGGATGGTGTAGCTGTAAATAGGTATGGTCGAAAGGTTTACAAAGTTTTGTTGTCCGCTCTTTATCAAATATGGTGGCTGATAATCTTTATCACGCCTAACTTGCCTTATTTGGTTAAAGATTGTAAAGGCATCTGAATACTCAGTAGACGATGTGCTGTCTGTGACATGGTCAACATAGTATAGCCCTGGCTGCTTCATTGCAAGGCTGAGCTGGTTTAGACCATCTTGAATGTTTTCATAATTTTTTCCACGAACCCTAGCTAAAACATCGCTAGCAAGGTGAAGTCTATCAAAGTATTTGTCTAGGTTTACAGTTTGCAGACCATTGATGTCGGCTCCTAGATCATAATCAATTTTGTTTCCAAAATTATCATAGTGAACGAAGCCAGCCTTGTTATAGAAGTCAAGGTAGTTACCGGCAAGCACGTCAAAGGACATTGAATCGCCACGGGTAGGGTGAACAATGTAGCTGCCGTATTCGTTTTCTGGGTCACGGTCGTAGGTGACTCTAAAGATATAATAGTAATAATCAACGCGATCGGTTTCACGTGCTGACTGGTTGTAGTTGATAAAGTCGTCGGTTGGGTACAAAATTGGCTCTAAGACATAGTTAGAATTCATGCCAAGCGAATGTATGGACAAATTATACTGCGATTGAACACTGACCACAATATAAACCGTGGTCATTGGATCAAAGTACATCGACTTCATAACCAAACTTTTATCTAGCGATGGATCCTTGTCGGCGTTGACACGATATACACTTGTTTTGCCGCCAAAACCACTTAATAACGAGCTATAGTTATCTGCCCCAACATATGGCTTATCTTTTCTTTGACTTTGTCCTTCACGATATGTAAAGTCCTTGTTCAAAAATTCTGAGAAGTTAGAAGCTCTGTCGCCATCGTAGAGCTTAAATAGGCTTCTATCCAAACCGTAAGCATTATAGTCGTAAGCATCAGTGGCGTTTACATACGCACCATCAATACTGCTGCTTCTCAGATGCATTGGCTCTTCGAGGTTCTTTTCGACATCTTGGCTAGTGTAGTAGACAGCCTCGACCTTAATTCCCGAATATTCCTCGTCTTCAACATAAATATATTCATTGTAAATTTCAATAAATTTGGCAACATATCTAACATTGCAGTGCAGGGAATGAATGATGAGGTTGTAGTTCTCGTCAACCACAACGTTGCCCTGAGTGCGGGTGCGATAGTAATGCAACACGCCGTCCTCGGTAACATTTTTATAAATTCTAATGCCGTTTAAAACATAATAGTCATCGCCAATTTGCTTGATGGCTGCTTCGTAGGTCATCTCGAATACTTCTTGGTCTTCAACAACGCGGGTAAAGGCGGTGTCGTAGTAATAATAGTCGCTGGCCTCATTTGGACGATAAACCTGGATGTAGTTAGGGTCATCCTTGCTGCCCGTTGCAATAAAGAATCCACGAACTCGGCTGAGCATAGAATCAGGAACAACGGCAGGCTCGTTATGGCTTACGTCACGATAGTAAATATAACCTCTTGTAGCATCTTGGGTATAAAAAGGTGTTATATAGTAATATTGTCTAAAATATTCATTATAGTAGGCCCTGAATATCTCATCGGAGTAGGAGTATTCAGAGTTGGTAACCTTTTCATCGGTGGTCAACCATAGGCCAAGTTCCTCGTCAAAAATGCACTTATACCAGCCTTCAAGTCGATAACCGATTGCTGGCTTTGGAGTGAGGATAATCTCGGCATCACGGTCAATATATGAGCTCTTAAACTGCTGCGAAGGATAAACATTTCCGTTTTCATCGGCAAAGAGTTCACCATCGGTAAGTGAAGCATGAGTTGAGTGCTTGCGACCATCTTCGATATGGGCAACAAAAGTTGGCATCTCGGAGTATAGAAGCGAGAATGAATAGCCCACTGTGTCTTTAATTAAAGAAGTAAAAGGTAAATATGTAGAAAGTTTAAATTCAAAAGAAGTTGTGTCTATTTGATTGAGCTGTATGTTGCTTACAATATGTGCAACAGCACCGCCAAAAATAGAACCTAGACCGGTAATATTTAATAGATATTGTTCTGACATATTGCGGTCGATAGTTACACCTGCAACACTCTTTAGTCCATAAGCGCCGGCTGCTTTTAATACCTTTCTGACAGCATCATTGTTAGTGAAGGCATGGCTGTTTTGATACCAGTTCCAATAGATAAGAACGGTCAAAATATTGACATTTTGTTTAATACTGCTATTACCTTGTCTAAGCGAAGTTAAAGAAGACAAATCTAGGCTAGAAAATTCATTGGTGTTCTCGTCATAGCATAGAGGCATACTAACTCGGTTGGAAGTATTGCTAGTTATGCTGTCATAGTAGAAGTAGGAGTTGAAGGCATAGTTAAATAGTTCACCAAAAGTAACTGGGTCATTGTGATTTTCCAAATAGAACCCTTCGTCTTCAAGTTCCAAATTTGCAGTAATACCGCTGGCCAATTCATAGAAGTACCTGTCGTTTCCGCCTTCATGCCAAATTGGCACAACTCCACGAACTCCCTCTTTAAGCTCACGCAAAATTCTTATTGGCTCAAAGCCAGTAACATTATTTCCATCCCTTTTAATTTCAAAATATAGAGTGGCTTCTTCGGTTGAAAGGTTTGCAATGTCTGGTTGATAATTAAACGAAAAGATGTTTTTATTTAATGCAAAGATAGGCTCTGTGCGTTCTTCACCCGTCTCTTCGTCGGTTATTGTTTTGAATTTACCAGTGAAGTATAGGAAGATAGAACCATTAATTTGGCCGTAGTAGTAACCAGTTTTTCCGTTTTCAACAGTCTCGTAGAAATCGGTGAGGTAGAGGTTACGATCAACAAGGCCTTCCATGTTGGCTTCTTCGCTGTCTTTATCATAGGAAAGGTCGATGCTACCACCTTTGTTTAGAGCACCGTCAATAACCGCCGTTCCAATATCTACCGAGAACACTCTTTGGTAAACTGGCATGATGACATAATAGCCAGCTGTGGATGGGGCAAATTGCAAGATGGCGTTGTATTGGTCATTAGGTTGAATGGATTTGTCGAGATACAAAATTTCGCTGTTATATCTCTTATAAACACGCCACATTTTGAAACGATAGATGTATGATTGCCCGGCATCGTCTTGAACCACAACAGTTGGGCTGGCCACAAACACAGCCATTTCACGCCCGGTCAGGAAATATGCATCACGAGCATTATATGCATTGATAAGGTTTACTTGTCTGTCAAACCAGTAACCGTTGAGCTCAAAATTTTCAGAGGCCTTTGTTCGGTATGCATAAGCCACGCCACCAAGCATAACTTCGTCGTAGTTGAACACGCCGTTGTCGCTTTGTGTAATACCAGGAGTGAGGCCTTCAAGCCCGTTGCAAACTTGGTTTTCATCTAAGTTTTCCGAACCCGAAGTGAAGTATAAAATTCCATCTTGGCCTTCGTAGTAGGTGTGGACGTCGTATACGGGAACTTGCTCAATCTTGGTTGAGTCGGTTCTCCACAAGATGAGCTCTTCTTCGTAGTTAATCTCTTTAAAGGCCATATTTCCACGTTCGTCGATATATGAACGATAAACCTTGTTTAGATATTTGTCGGATGGGGAAATTACGTCGGCAAAGTAAAGGTATGAGTCACCGTCGTTGATGCCCACATCTTGAATGGTAAGTTCGTTATTAAGCGTTGTGTATGGAACATAGTACTTGCCGTTATAGTAGAAGCACATATCGTCAGATACGCCTGCTGGCCTAGAATCAAACTGAACATAACCAACGATTGGTTTAAAGGTCTTGTTATCCAAGATCCAATAGGTCTTGTTGATATAGTCGTTTAATGTTAGGTTAAGCAGTGTGTCTTTAAAGGCATAGGTGCAGAAATCTCGAACTTGGTTTGAGTCTTCAGGTGCAATGTTTGTTCCAAGCAACTCGGCATAGAAGGCATCTTTGATGTCAAACGAGATGTTTACAATGGCGTCCTCGCCATATTTATGCCTTATCGAGAAGAAAAGAATTGGGTTAGGGTATGGCATTCCGGCAAGAAGTTTAAAGCCAGGCATACCTTCAACCACAAGCTGCCTTGAGGTGTAGTCGAGCGAGTAGTATTTAAAGTCTGCATCCTCGCCAAGACCATGAGTTAGAATATACGAATCCTCTTCGCTGTATTTGTTATAGGACGAGAAGGTAGGATAGACCACAGGGTCATTTGTTCCCGTCTCTAGGAAATATTTACCAAGAACGGTAACGTCGTCATTGGTTGTTATGAGCTTTGCCATTCTAATTAGCTGGTTGGCATATCTTGGAACACTTATGGTTTCTATCGAAGCAACAAGCTCAAACAAATTTGTAGCGAGACCCGATTGAGGTCGTACATTATTGCCATTAGGGTCTTGAATTATATCTCCATCAGGATCTAGCAAATTGCCATTACTATCCACTATTCGTTGCCCATTTGGATAAGAAGTAGGGGGTTCTGTGCTTCCTTCACCATCTTCGGATGGAGTGAAATTAGCATAGTATCTATAAGCTTTGTTATAGCTCAATTCAATATTAGGCACAACAACTTTGTTATCGAGTGTAACACCAAAATACAGGTCAACAGCTGATTGCTCTTCGTCTTCTCTAATTTGAATGGATGGAATCAAATAATTCAGGTAATTATATTTTGTGGTCGAGACAATTCTTTCCGAAGAATACTCATATTGACTGTAGGTTTGTCTTATAGCTGTATCTGGTAAAGCTGCTCCGTTTTTCTTTATACCTGTTATAACAAAACGGCTAGCAAGCGTGTTGTCAACATTAAAGGAAAATTCATATTTTTCAGTGTCAAGCACAAAGGCTGCTACTGTATTAACAACTTGTTCGGGATCATTGGTGTAGTTGCCATCTGCGTCAACGCCTACCGATATTGAGTTGACAACCTTATAGTATCCAAAGCCATTGCCTAAATCTGCATGAACCATATCATAAACTTGATAAGACCAATTGCCATCGCTATATTGCGGTTCATAATACTTGAATAAGAACTTCATATTGTATTTGTTTTCAACCTGGACAAATTTAGCAATAGCAATGTGCAGTATGTTGTTTTCACCATCTTCAATTTCTTGAACTTCACAAGTGTTCTTGTAGTTGGCAGGGTTGGTGATATCACTGTTAAATCCATAAGATACCAGACCTGATGCAGCGTAAAGTGTATTTGTTTTGACTTTTAACCCAGAATCAACGACTTGGCCTCCAACACTTGCTGTGAGCATGGACATGAAGACCGATCTTCCGTTATTATCTTGTAAATCACCAGTGTTAGTTCCGGCAAAACCGCCCCATCTTTTTAGCTTGCCGTTTGCAGTCTTATACCACAATACCACGCTTTGAGTCTCTTCGTTTGCGGTAATACTTTGAATATATTGACTGACAAGAACTTCGACTTCTTCTCCAAGCTTTTCAATGTAATAGTAGCACGAGGAAATAATGCTTGAGCCCATGGCATCACGGAAGACGATAGCTTTTTCTTCACTACTTTTCAAAATATCCCTTCCAAGCATTATACTTCTTTGGCGAACAAGATCATCAAAGTTGGTTATCTCGGGATAGAAGTGCTCATCAACAAAAGTAGTGTCACCGTCTTCGCCTTCAATGGTAGTCTTTTTGCCAAGAGGAGACTTAAAGTATTTATCGCCACTTGTCGTGGTCACAATGTCATAGTAGACATAAACATTTTGCTCGCCGTCGCCATCAGGATTTTTATATGTCATTGCCGTTCCATAAACGGTAGCAATGGCACTTACATTTCTCATTTCATGATCAACAGCAGGGTTGTTAGAGTTGTTAACAGGATCAACTTTTACACCATTTATAAAAATTTCTTCTTCGCCAGTTTGGGTGTTGCCGCTGACTAAGACGTCATCATCATTTACCATGGTGTAGGTGATGATGGTGACATCATTGTTGCTGCTAGAAAGGTTGTAGGCCAGGACTTCATAGGTTCTTTCGTCGGTTTCATCAAACTTGTTATAATACATGATTGTGTTTCCACCGACTTTGGCCGTGCGGGTATAGTTATAGAACTCAGTTCTTCCGCCTCGGGTTATTTCTATTTGCTGCCCATCCACTGTTCGCTTTACATTTCCATTGTAAGCGCTGGTGGTAAAGCGGTAGAAATTTGAACGTGTGTAACTAAAGGTGTTTGCGTCGTAGAGCATCTTTGCAACATATTGCTCACCTGTTAATGAAGAATAGAACTCAAAGGTGTTTTGAGACAGGGTTTCAACATTATATCCAACCAGCGAGCAGTTGGCAGGGAGCTGGATGGAGATGATGACGTTTGTGGTAACATAGCCATTGTCGTCAACCACGCTGGTCACACTTCTAATGACCTCGTAGCTAATTCCAAGCTGCTTTAATAAATTAAGGTAGGTTGCATTGTCGTTTTCATCCTTAAGGCAAGTTTCGCCGTTCTCATCAATTCCGTAGACATTGACAACAAGATTGCTTTCTTCTTCAATCAGTGTAGCAATAATGCCTGAATTTTGTCTATCGGTGTAAACAGTCTCATTGTCCATGACGGTAAGACACTTTTTGATATTGCCATTAAGGCTCTTTTCACGCATTACAGCCGAGTGGAAGGTGTATGGCACAGATATATTTTCAAAACCAAAGCCATCGGTTTTGCCAAGTTTTTCGAAGGCGATAAAGTCGCCACATTCAAGGCCGCTGACCGAGAACTGAGACCCCTCAATGGAAATGGTGATTGAACGATTACGATCCTGTTCAACCATCAAATTGTTGCCACTATAAGTCCCTTTTGCAGTATCTGTAACCGAACTGGTCGAGCTTTGGCTTATCTGGCACAAAATTTCATTGTTTTTATTATAGACAATGATGTCAAAGCCGGTCAAATACTGGTTTCCGGCACCAAAGAAGTTCTGGCTATCAAAAATTGTGCCCGAGAGGCTGTAGTTTCTAACCTTGGCATGGTTGGCATAAAGTTTACTTCCGGCCAGTCTGGTGCTAGAAGTTACCACAAGGTCGCTTCTTAGATAGAGTGCATCGTTTGAATTAACCTCGGCAAGCTCTCCGATATTATTTACGCCGTAGATATATTCCTTTACATATTGGCTAAGGGCGGTTGACTCTTCGGGTTTATAGTACCCGGCTTTGTAAGCAAAATCGGCTGGGAAGTCATCGCTTAGTCCATACATGAGGTATGTCACACTTCCAAAGGCCGACGAATTTGTCTTTAGTGCCTCAGGAATACAACTTAGACCCTCTTTTGTCACAGAATCGTAATTTTGAAAAATATTGTAGTCATTAGAGTACATATTCTTTGGCATGGTCTCTTTAATGACGGCAGTGTTTTCGGCCTTGGCATTTAGAGTCCATGGCTGGAAGGCGTAGTCGTAGTCGTTAAAGGCGTTGTAGACTTTTTGACCGTTAGAATCAAAACTCTTTACTGTCCTTGACTCACGGGAAACAATAACCTGACGCCCCTCAGGGAAGGAGCCAATAAGCATGGAGTTATATTCGGTGTTAGAAACCGAGTCGACCATGCGTTTAACAGTGTGGAAATAGAACGAACCCTCGTCATACAAAAGCCCTCCATAGTTAAGGTCTATGGAGTTAGGGCTATAGGCTTCGAAGGTCAGAGTATAGGCGTTGAATGCAATAGTGTTCGAATAGAGCGAATCGCCGCGGTTGGTATCTTTTGAAAGCGCCTTTACTTTAAGATATCTATTTGTGCCACCGCCTTCAAGCATTGGGTTAAACTTTATCATGAAGTTGCCGGTGCGGCTGTCGGTAAAGTAGGTCATCATGCCTTTTGGACACTCGATAAACCCATCGCTGACATCGCCTTGAATACGGCCCGAGCGATAGTAGAAACTAAACAATCTGCCATCCTCGTTTTCTACGGCCGTTTGGTCGACAAATGGGTTGCTTGCTCGGTCAATATCGTAATCAACACGAGGGTTTTCGTTCAGCACAACTCTAAAAGTATAATACTTGCCGTCGATAACGACTTCGTAGTCAGGGAAGGAAACCGACCTACCATTAAGCACATATTCCGACTTTGAGTATACAGTGGAAATTTTATTTTCGCCGCTTGACGATGTGTCGGCATAGAAGTGGCCACGGCCATCAAAAACGCAGTCCCAAGTTACATTTGCAGGGGCAGAATCGCCATAGAAATAGTCGATAACTTCGCTTCTAGATGTGGCATATATAGGCATCTTTTTGCTGCCGCGAACGTATGGCTCATTAAAACGCGAATCAAGGAAGAAATTCTTCAAATAGCCAATCTGGTCCTCTTCCATAGAATCAGCCGAGGCATAGTAGTACTGAAGGGGCCAATAAAAGCTGCCTGAATCACTGCTGATATTTTTAGCCTCGCTGGTAAGATAGGCCTCACGGTCGTATGGATAGTATTCCAAAGAAGGAGCATACAGCCTTAAATGGCCGTCTGCATCATAGGACGGGTTAATGGTGGATGAACCGCTTGTCAGCTTGCAGGCTGCAAAGGTGAACAGCCCCAATACAGCCATAAAGACCACCGACAAGATTAGCATTATCCTTGATTTGAATTGACTTTTAGCAGTAACTTTCATGAGTTTCTCCTTGGGTTATACCTTAGTTTTCGCATACGCACGAATATATATTATTAATATAACAAGCATATTTTAGCACATTATGTCGACGGGTCAAAACATTTTAATGGCTTTTGGAAATTTTTTGAATTTTTTTTAAAACTAGACAGGCTGCTGTCTGCTTTTGTGTTCTAACATAATATCAAACATATGTTCGAAATGTTTTAGCAAAAAAAAGTTGGTTTTTATGTCAGTGGCAAAATAAAAAAACCGCCTAAGCGATTTACAATTTGCTCAAAGCCAAGATAAACCCACTTGACAAATAACGACAAATTTCGACAAAATAGAGGAGACAGACATGACAAAAGCAGATTCAATTCTAAAATACAAAAAAGCTTACCAAAAAAACACCAATGAAAAGCTAATCGCCGAGGCCCAAAATAGCGACCTATTTGCCTACATAAAGGTCCTTTTAAAGGCCTACAAAAACATACCAAACATCATTGCCATTCTCGATAAAATAATTGAAAAGCGTGCCACGAGCGTGATTCCAACTGCCTCTATCTATGGCGGGAAGTTTTCCACCTATGGCGAGATTGACCATGTCATTGACCTTACTGCAAGAAAAGACAAGCTTTTAAACCTCTATGTTCTAACCGGGGAAATGCTCTCTTGTCTTGAAAGTGAGGACAAAAGGCTGCTCACTTTAAAATACGTCAAAAAACTCAGCACGCAAGATATTGCCGCCTCACTAAAGGTGACCGAACGCACTGTCTTTCGCAGGGAAAGCAGCATATTAAACAAGCTGGCCATTTGCCTTCTAAAAAAGAACTGGACAAGTATGTTTTTGCAAAGCCAGATTGGGGATGAACCATGGCTTAATGAGCTCTACCAAAAGGTCAAAGCCGACGAGCTGACCAACCAAGCCCGCTCAGAGAAGGTGAGCCGCTACAATAGGTCGTCATCATCGATTACTTCATAGGTAGGAAACACAGGTTTCAGCGAAGCTGACGCCTCTTTTTTACGGTTTAAAAATGTCTCTTTTCGGCTTAACGGCTGGCCCTCAAGCTCATCTATGCTATGAATTTTACGATCACTCTTTTTGGCGGGTTTTTCGGGCTTTGACAGCTCCTTTTCAATGTCTTTTGCCCTTTTAGTCGACCGCTTTTGACCCACCAAAAGTAGTATAAACACAAGCAGTATTGGAAGGCAAATTAGAGCTATCAAAATGCCCTTTACAGCACCGCTAATTGCAAAGCTTTCGGCGTCGGCTTGTTCTTCGTTTTTGGGCGGCTCAATAATATCTTCGGCATTTGCCTTAATGGGGGTGAGATTGGTGGTTCGCTCGCTATAAACATAGCCCTCAATAACGCTTGTGGTGCTGCTAGATGGGGTATAGACAGCGAGATACCAAATGTTTGAACTTCCCCCAACCGGAATGTCGCCCACAATCTGGCCAACATAGATAAGCGAGCTTGCACCGGCTGGCACAATCTCGAGTATCTCGGCCGAATCGCTGGGAGCTAAACGAATATGCGTGCCCGACTTACTGCTGATGTCAAAGGTAATACCCTCAAGCGTTGGCTGAATTGGCACAAAGTCCACAACCTTAATCTTGCTTGCATCAACATAACCAACCTGACCGTCGTAGTCCACCCGAGCGATGGAGGAACTCACATGACTCAGCACCACCACAAAATAACTTTCGGGCAAAATAAATTTGACATTGCGATAGGAAAGGTCGCTAATGTCTGAAGTGGTAAACAGGTGACAGTCCTTTTTAATCTTGGCATACTCAACCTGGCTGGGCACATAGGCTGAAGCTCTGCCATAAAACATTGGCGCCTGCCTAGCCGTTCGAAAAATATAGCCCGCACTCATGACCACCACCAGGGGAGCAAAGACCATTATAAAGGCCAAATTTAAAACACAAATAAATCTTTTCATGGCCAAAAGTTTAGCAAATATAGACCACCATTTTAAAGGCGAAAAAGAGCAGTTTTTAATAAAAGACTGCGAATAAATAAAATCTTTGTAACAAGCAAAATTTCGGTCAAAAACGCAAAAATATTGCGTTTTTTCATCATTTTTCGATTAATTTTGCGTTTTTTAAAGGAGGAGCATGAAAAACGACATAATAAAAAAAGCTCAAAAACTTTCCCAGGAAATAGCCAAGAGAAAGAGCCGTCCTATCTATAACTACAACACCGGAAAATTAGTTCATAAAAAGCAACTTGAATTTCACAAATGCCAAAAGCGTAATCGCTGGGTGTTTGGAGGAAACCGAACAGGCAAGACCGAATGCGGAGCTGTTGAGGTGGTGTGGCTAGCCACTGGAACGCATCCTTATAGACCCAATAAAAAAGACACCTTCGGCTGGGTGGTCAGCCTATCAACCAAGGTGCAAAAAGAGGTGGCACAAGAGAAAATTTTAAAATATCTAGACAAGTCATTTATCAGCGAAATTATCATGAACAGCGGCAAGAAAAACAGTCCCGAGTATGGGGTCATTGACACCATTGTTGTAAAGAATGTCTTTGGTGGATTCTCTAAAATTTCCTTTAAGACCTGCGAAGAGGGGCGAGAAAAATTCCAAGGTACTTCGCTTGACTATGTCTGGTTCGACGAAGAGCCGCCCGAGGACATATACAGCGAGTGCGTCATGCGAGTCCTTGACAAAAAGGGCGACATTTTTGGCACAATGACCCCGCTAAAGGGGCAGACCTATATCTATGACAAAATTTACTTAAACCCCACTGGCGACCCCGAAATTTTTTGTATGTTCATGGAGTGGAACGACAACCCATACCTAAGCCAGGCCGAACTTGCAAGGCTAAATAGCACACTAAGTGAGGAAGAGCTGACCGCTCGAAGATATGGCAGGTTTATTATGAATCTAACCAGCCTTGTATATAAGGAGTTCGACCCCTCGATAAACATCATTGAACCCATCAGCTTGCCGCATGAATACTACGACAATATCTCCATCGACCCCGGACTCAACAACCCGCTTTCAGCCCACTTTTATGCCTGCGACTACGACGGCAATATCTATGTCGTGGCCGAGCACTATATGGCCGAGCAGAATGTTGAGTATCATGCAAGCAAGATAAAAGAAATTGCCGCATCCCTTGGCTGGCCCAAAAGAAAGGATGGGAGGCTAGAGGCACTAATTGATAGTGCTGCCAACCAAAAGACCCTTTCGTCAAGTAAGAGCGTCTCTGAGCTGTTCTTTGAAAATGGAATTGCTGTAAACCCCAATGTCAACAAAGACTTGTTTGCCGGCATAAGTCGAGTTAAAAGTTATCTTAAAAGTGCCGATGGGCGAAGCCGACTATTTATCTTTTCTTCCTGCGTGAACCTCATCCGTGAAATAAAGAGCTACCATTGGGGAGACGGTGATCGGCCGGTAAAAACCGACGACCATTGCCTGGACGAGCTGAGATATTACCTCATGAGCCGCCCCGAGAACAAAGCGCCAAAGCCTGAGAAAACCGAAATACAAAGAGACAAGGAGAGGCTATATCGCAGGATAAGAAACTCATATGGAAGATAACAAGCTTTTAAGCACCCTAAAAAAGGTTCTACTCAAAAAGGCCAAGGGCTATATGTATAAAGAAGAGGTCGATGAGTACGAAAGTGCGCAAGAAAAACCAAAAAAGGAGTCTGTCGGCGTCAGTCAGCAACTCGATTTTTCCAGCCTTAATATAAACTTTAAACCGGTCAGCACTCCAAAGAAAAGTTTGACCCTTGTGAAGAAAAAGGTGAGCAGTCATCATGTTCCGCCCGACCTTGCTGCCATAAAACTGCTAATGGACTATTTCATAACGCAGAACGACGACGAACTGTGCAATCTTAGCGACAAGGAACTAAATGAGCTTAAGGAGAGCCTAATTGACCAACTCAAAAAATTATAAAGGAGAGAAAAAATGCAAATTGACTACTGCCCAAAAAACATCCGCTGTGACACTGCCACATGTAACAAGATGGCAAAAGTGTGCATAAACACTTCGGGACACAAAGGCAGCCTGCACCTTTGCGAGGACTGCTTTTTACAAATGCTAGCCATTATGACAAAGATGAAAAAAGAACTTATAGAGATTCAAAAGGAGACAAAGAAGTGAATTCAAAAAACGCAAAAACAAACATAAAAAACGTAAAAAACCGCTCAAAAACTCAAAATGACGAAAAATTTTATTATTCCAAAGAGCAAGACGAGGTCATTGTGAATGATGTTTTAAAAGACTTTGAAAGGCGTCGTGAGGAGCGAAAGTCATATGAGCTTGCCTGGGAGCTAAACATGAATTTCATGCTTGGCAACCAATATTCTTGCATAAGCCCATCGGGAGAAATTGAGCAATCGGCCAAGAACTATTACTGGGAAGAGCGTGAGGTCTACAACCACATTGCACCCATAATTGAGTCCAGACTGGCCAAGCTTGGAAAGGTCAGGCCGACGGTTTCGGTTCGTCCGTCGGGCAACGAACAAAAGGATCTATATTGTGCAAAGCTGTCTAAGGCTATAATAAATAATTTGACCGACCGTTCCAACCTCAGTGAGCTTATAACCACAGCCACCATTTGGAGTGAAATAACCGGCACCGCCTTTTACAAAATTATTTGGGACGACCTTGCCGGCGACACAATTGCCTACGAAAACGACAAGAGCATAAAGGCGGGAGACATCAGCATAACCGTTTGCCCGCCTTTTGAAATTTTTCCCGACTCGGCCGGCTACACCGACATCGAGGCGTGTGAGAGCATAATCCACGCAAGAGCCTTCCCGGCTCACCAAGTCGAGGAGCTTTGGAATGTTAAACTCACCGGCAAGGACATTGACTGCTTTTCGTTTAACAACCTGCTGTTAAAAGGCGGCATGAGCGGGCTTAGTAATGTTACCAGGCTGTCGCACTCAATAAAGCACGACCAAGTCATGGTGCTTGAAAAATATATTAAGCCTTGCGAAAGCCTACCAAATGGTCGACTCATCATAATCGCCGGCGACAAGCTTGTATACGACGGAGATATGCCATTTATCATTGGTGCAAACGGCTCACGAGCCTTTCCTTTTGTAAAGCAAATTTCAACCAGCCAAATTGGCAGCTTCTGGGGAGTTAGCGTTATTGAGCGTTGCATTCCAATACAGCGTGCCTACAACGCCATCAAAAACCGCAAGCACGAGTTCATGGCCAGGCTGTCATCGGGAGTGCTAGCCGTGGAGGATGGGTCAGTGGACATTGACAATATCGAAGACGAAGGCTTAGCTCCCGGCAAAATTTTGGTTTATCGCAACGGCAGCACTCCGCCAAGGTTTATCGACGGGGGCAGCATACCATACGAGTTCAACAATGAAGAGGATAGGCTGCTCAGCGAATTTATTTCAGTCTCGGGAGTCAGCGAGATCATGCGTAACAGCTCAATCCCATCAAATGTGTCCAGCGGAACGGCACTTAACCTTCTAATCGAGCAAGACGACACTCGAATGTCGGTGACCGCCGAATACATACGCTCGGCCGTAAAGAAAATTGCTCAAATTGCCATTAGGCTCTACAAGCAATATGCAACCAGCCAAAGGCTGAGCCAAATCACCGACGAAAATGGTGACATTGAGCTTTATTACTGGAAGGGCAGCGACCTTACTAGTGACGATGTGGTACTCGACACCGAAAACGAGCTCAGCCAAACACCAACCCAACGTAAAAATATGCTGCTTGAACTATATCGAGACGGACTGTTGAATGACGAAAACGGAAGATTATCCAACCGCAATCGTACAAAGCTTCTTGAAGCGCTCGGCATGGGCATTTGGGAAAACCAGGGCGACCTAACACAAATGCACATCAAAAAAGCCATAAAAGAAAACTTAAATCTTGTAAGTGTCGTGCCTTCTGAGATAGACGACCATCAAATCCACATCGAGGAGCACACGAAATTTTTACTAAGCGATGAGAGCCAAAAGTTCTCAAAAGAGCATTTAGAAAAATTGACCGAGCACATCTTGGCTCACCGCTCAATGATATATGCCGATAGTCAAACCACGCAAAATTAAAGGAGAAAAAATATGGAAGAAAATTTGGAACAACCTTCAACCACTAGCACCAATGTTAGCGAACAAATCGACAAAGAAAGTGAGGGTGAACAAAAGGTTGAAGGCTCCACTTTTGGAAAGTTTAAAGATGCATCAAGTCTTTTAGAGGCCTATACCAGCCTTGAAAAAGAGTTCACACGCAAGGCACAAAAATTATCTGAGCTTAAAAAGGCATATGAAAATTTAAGCGTTGAAAAAACGCAAAATCAACCTTCTATAGATGAAAAAACCGTTCAAAATGCCCAAAGTGAAGAAAATTTGAGTGATGAAGCCACAGCTGTGGCCGATAATAACAAGCCCTTATATCTTAAAAGCGACTGGCCAAAAAGGGTAAGGCAATTTTTTGAGGGCCACCCCGACGCCAGTGAGTATAGAGCCGACATTGCAAGAAAGCTTATGCAAGACAGCAGCCTTTCGCAAAATGAAAACTGCCTTGAATATGCCTATTTGCTTGCAAAAGAAAAAAGACCTGCAAACACTTCTCCAAAGATTACCGACCAAGACAAAGAAGAGATAATTCGCGAGTATCTCAAAGGTCTTAAAGAGGGTAAAAGTAATTTAAGGTTTATTTCGGGAGAGGCCACATTTTCGGCTGCAACTCCAAACGCAAATAGACCAAAAACAATCAAAGAAGCTTCTAACATTCTAGAAAAGCTGCTACAAAAATAAGGAGAAAAAATGGTAACACTAGAAACAGCAAACAAGGCCTTAAAAGAAGTTTACCTTGGTGTGGTTGCCGAGCAACTCAACACAGGAGTGAACCCACTTTTGGCCCGAATCAATCAAACCACCAGCGACGTTTGGGGCAAAGAAATTAGAAAACTTGCTCCATTTGGAATCAATGGTGGTATAGGTGCTGGCGACGAGGACGGCAAATTGCCAACAGCTGCCGGCAATTCGTACGCTCAGTTCGTACTCGATCTTAAAAACCTTTATGGCAAGATCGAAATTTCAGACAAGGCAATTCGTGCTTCGCAAAACTCTGCCGGAGCATTTGTAAACCTTCTAAACGCCGAAATGGAAGGCCTCATCAAGGCAAGTTCTTTCAACTTTGGAAGAATGCTCTATGGTGACGGCACTGGCTTTTTGGCAAAGATCACCACAAACACAGCCACAGTTTTGACCGTTGACTCGGTTACAAACCTGGTTGAAGGCATGGTGGTTGATGTGGTAAATGGTTCGGGGGTTGTTCAATCAACCGGAACTGCACTTAGAATTAAATCCATCAACCGTGCCGCAAAGACTGTCACTATCGATAAGACTGTTGGTGCAGATGCTTTCAAGTCGGACGAAACACAATATTATCTCTGCGTTCAGGGCTCATACGGCAAGGAAATCACAGGTCTTGGTGCAATCTTCAAAAATGATGGCTCACTGTATGGCCTTGCAAGAAGTGAATACAGCTGGCTAATCCCATACATGAAAGACAACGGCTCGGCCGACATAAGCGAAATTGCCATGCAAACAGCTATCGACACCCTAGAAGAGGTCAACGGCAGCAAGGTAGACTTCATCGTCTGCTCGGCAGGAGTTAAGAGAAACTATCAAAAATATCTTGCTAGTTACCGCAGCAATGTGGACATCATGGATCTTGCCGGTGGTTACAAGGCCATTTCTTATAACGGTATCCCTGTTATTTCTGACCGCTTTGCACCAGCAAACAGTATGTATCTTCTAAACACCAAGGCCTTCACTCTTCATCAGCTTTGCGACTGGCAATGGCTTGAGGGTGAGGATGGAAGAGTTATTAAGCAAACCTTCAACAAGCCAACCTACACAGCAACACTTGTAAAGTACGCTGACATCATCTGCGACCAGCCAAGTGGACAAGCTCTAATTACAGGTATTTTGGAGTCATAATTATCTGTTTTCTCTCGGGTTACCGAGAGAAAACAGCCTTTTTTAGTATTTTTGACCCATTTTTTCAAGGAGTTTATATGAAAAATGCGGAAAATTTAAAAATGACAAAAATAAATGATGTGTATTTCATATCAAAATTTTTGAAAAATTTTAATCCAAATTTTTGTCTGGTATATTTATTTGAACTAAACAAATATGCCGTTTTTGACACAGCAAAAAAGCAAATAGTTATAACCTATGACCGCTATCCAGACTATGGCATTTTAGTAAAACTCAAGGTTACCAGCCGCGAAAACATACAAAAATATCTCAGCCAAATCGAGCAAAAGAATCTTGAAATTGAGCTTAAAGATGTCAATAAAAAAATTGGCAAGGCTAAGGACCAACTATGTGAAGTTTTTAGCTATGCCGAAAAAGCGGGTGGGGGAAACTTGGGTCAAAACCAAATCAAAAAAATTATTAATGAGGAATAAATATGACAAAAGATATTTTGTTACTGACAGCCACCATGCTTAACCTCGACGACGTTATAACTCATCTGTCTAGCGAGGACATGGAGGCCAGCGAAGACACTAAAAAGACCGAAGGCGAGCTTATTGCCTACCTAAACTACGTGCTCTCTTCAATCACAAAAGAATACATGACACTAGAGACCATAGAAAGAGTGACTTCGGACGCCGAGTGCCAAATTGCATATGAAAAGCTTTCAAAGTCGGCCGTATCAATTTCTAAGGTCATCCTCTGCGGTTCATCGGTCACCTTCAACCTTTATCCCGAGTATATAAAGGTGGGCAGGCCTAACCAGGAGTATGAAGTGCTTTACTACTACACGCCAAACAAGGTTAAAGAGCTTTCGGACAAGGTGGAGATGCCTCTTGGGCTCAGTGACTTTGTGCTCTGCTACGGAATTGCCAGCGAATATGCTCTCTCAAAACTTCTATACGACGAGGCTGCCATGTGGCAAGCAAAGTTTGTAAACTCACTTGAAAAAGCAAAGCTTAAGGGCAAAGAGAAAAGGTTTTATGCGAGGAAACTCAAATGAAGATTAACTATCCGTCTCAAAGCAAACTCACCATAAAGATAGACAATTTTGCAAACGGCCTCAATACCAAATATGACCAAAACCATTCCCAAATAAATGTGAGCGAAACCCTCAAAAACTTCGCCTACGACAGGGGAGCACTGGTAAGCGGTATTGGTTTTGATAGCCTTTCAAGCCACCTGGCTAGTAGCGCACAGGCCGAAATTCTTGACCGAGACCTTGCCACCATTGGCAGCATTGAAAGAATTTTTCACTTCTATAAATACGATGAAGAGGAAGGGATGAGGAAGGACAAATTGATATTCGTCAGTTCTAATTATCAGCTCTATTACATCAACCTCTACAGCGAGGACAAGAGCGTGAACATGATACGAAACATCAAGTTTACGTCGTTGCCACAGGCGGTCAGGTATAGGCTAAATGGCGAGGACGTCATAATTTTCACCAGCCCAACCGACAACATGGTGGTGTGGAATGGGGTAGATGAGCCCTACGATGTCTTAGACGCTCCACGAATTTCTTCCATGTGCCTTCATTATGAAAGGCTTTTTGCCACGGTTGACGGCGAGCAAAATGCCGTTTGGTTTTCAGACGACCTCGACCCAACCAACTGGAGCTTGAACCTAGAAGAGGCCGGTTTCATTGAGCTTATCGATGAGCGTGGTGCTCTTAAAAAGGTGGTATCTTTTGGCGACTATGTCTATATCTTCCGCGAATATGGTATTTCTCGCCTCACTGCCTTTGCAAGCCAAAGTGAGTTTTCGGTGAGCAACCTCTTTGTGTCCAGCGGAAAAATTTACACCAACTCGGTCAGCGTTTGTGGGGATAGAATAATCTTCATGGCTGAAGATGGGATGTATGCCTTTGACGGTCTGACCACCACAAAAATACTTGAAGAGATAAGCCATGGCCTTGTTGGCCAAAACAATGATGACTGCTCGGCCTGCTACTATAATGGCAACTACTATCTGTCCTGCAAATTCCTGTTCGGCGACGATGACGACAACTGCAAGAATAATTTTGTGGCCAATTCTATTCTTGAAATAGACGCCACTACATGTAAGTTAAAAAGCCTTACTCACGGACTAAATATAAAATATATTTCGGCCATGACTGGCAACTTTCCCGGCGTCGTAGCCCTTGTAAGCCCAAACGAAAAAAACGCATTTTTGCCCACATTTATATGTAAAAATGGACAATATTTGGGCAAAACACTAGAAAAAGTTTGGAAATCGCCATTTACAATACTGACAAACGGTATGGAAAAAAAGACGCTAAGAAAGCTATCGGTTAGCACTCTTGGCGACATAAAAATAAAAATTTTTCATGACGACAAGCAACATGAATACGCCATTAAAGGTTCAAAAAAACCAACCATACTTAGACTAAACATTGGCCTAGACAACTTTGCTTTTGCCATTATTTCGTGCGACCAACTTTGCCAAATTGACCGAATCATGTTTGAATTTTCGGTAGCGAAAACCATTTATTAGGAGGCATTATGAACTACGGAAAAAGTGCATATATAAAAGTTGTCGATCTTGAGCAACGCCTAATGGGACTATCTACAAATAGTTCAAGCTATGAAAACTATCTTGAAATAAGCAAGCCAAGTATCAATCAATCTTTTTCTAAGGGCTACAATCTTTCGGTCGACTTTCCGCCTTTTGACACAAAGGAAGGAAAGAACCTTTGCTTTCAAATTAGTGCCAGCCTAAGCCTGCCATCTGCCACAAATATTTCAATTGACCTTAGTGTCAATGGCTCAATTATCCACAGTGAAAAAAGGTCTCTTGCCACAAGTGGGGACATATTGGTCTTTAAGACTTTTACGCCACTGGCCGACGGTGACCTTTCGTTAAATATAACTTTCGCCACCCAAGATAATGTCGTGGCTACTCTTAAAAGTATTTCGGCGGTGGTGCTTGGAGCATCGGGCAGCAACATTTCAAGCGACATTGAACTGCGTGCTCTAAAGACCGGCGACAATATTCTTATTTCGTATGTCGACGACAACAAGCTCTATAAAGCCACCGTACCAGCCCTCGACACCAGCCTTAAAGCCGACGACTTTACCTATGTTGATGTTGCCATAAGCCACTGCTACTCAACAAAGTCTTTCGAGGATGACGAGCTAAATTTATATGAGGTCGATACCAACGGCAAGTTATATTTAAGCAGCGGACAAAATAAAACCATGATTGCTGAAGATGTGTTAAAAGTCTTTGCCTGTCCGTGCCCAAGCGGTGGGGACTATTCGAACATTGTGGTATATGTCAAGACAAACGGCCTATGCTACTACAAGATGGTTGAAGGCACCAAGTTTACCACCGAAACTGAGTTCAATTTTCCAAGTGGGGACTATGTCGACATCTTAGCGGTGTCTAGAAGTGACTCAAAATACATCTATGTCGTGGCCAGTCACAAAAATGGCTCTAACTACATTGCCAAATCTCTCATTGATGTGGCAACTGGCAAGACCATAGAAAATTTGCAAATATCCTATTTTGTGCAAGCGGTAAAGTATATCGACATTTCCTTTTGCAAAAATATCGAAAACATCAAGCTTGACGTGGTGTTTGAGATTACCAGTGAAAACATTTTAAATAAGCTTTTTGACGAGAATTCATTTGCCACCATAAAAAGCACCATGTCATTCACTGAAAAGAAATACACCATCGTTCAGCCGGTCACTTATGGTGTGCTTATCGACCCTTCAAATCCAGATAACAACACTTGGGTAAGCTACTGCGACGACTCGCAAAACTACGAGCCTGCCACTTACGATCCTGTCAATAAAATCTTTAACGACAATGGTTGGCTTGATCGTTGGCCAATTTCAGAGATTCGGCCATGCCTAGTTAAAGACGGCGAGGTTGTTGGATACTTAGACAAGAATGATTACACGCTCTTTGAGGACGGCACGCCAAGCGAAATCACAAAAAAAGCCAGTGGCAATGTCATGGTTGAATTTCCCGAAATATATTATAAGATTAGCAAAGTTGACGGCAAGATTAAGCTAAATATTTCCAACTTTGAACAAGAGGGTTTTAACAACGACGCCTACTTTTTCAATGGCAAGGAGCATGACAAATTTTATGTGGCAGCCTACCTTTGTGCAGGTTCAGACGTCCTTTACTATGGTTTAAGCTGTTACTCGGGTAG
Source organism: uncultured Clostridia bacterium (assembly GCA_947626955.1). GTDB lineage: Bacteria > Bacillota > Clostridia > Christensenellales > UBA1242 > UMGS2069. The sequence continues at coordinate 62,118 of CANQUB010000002.1, forward strand.
ATATGTAAACGCATCATATGCTTTGAGTTATAAAAGCGTATATAACTTATATTTTGAAAGCAGTCTCGACCCTGAACAATATATAATAGGCATGCCATACCACTTTTGCAACACACTTTCATGTCTTTATTCCATCATGTTCAAAACTACTAAATCAATAGACGTCATGGGAGTGGGGGCGAGCTCGTACAATGGTTCATATAAAACCGGTGTTTATGACAAAATGGGACTATTTTATGGCACTAGCAAAGTCCGGTCTTATCCAAAATTGTTTGGGCTAGAGGCTTTGTATGGAATACGCGAAACGGCCGTGCCGGGAATTTGGATGGATACCGACTATAAACTTCATTTTGCCGATCCAAAAACCAATCCCAATATTAAATACACCCCAACCGAAACGCTTGATTATCCTACTTTTGATAAAGACTTTGTGCCGGCAAATACCGATGCTTCAACATATGTTGCCCTAGATATTAACGGATACAACGAAACTGGTTTTTTCCATATGGGAACTCCAAACGACAAATGGTCTTATGACTCTACAAAAGGCTTTTGTTGTCAATCAAGCCAAAAAACTTCTGATAATGGCGGATACATGACCTTTGGCCTTTCGCCTAACTCTGCTCAAAAACATTCGGGCATGTTCTGTCAAATGTTACGAAATCTTGATCAAGCCCAAAGTCCGGCCGAAAATATCCGTTTTGCAATGTATCCAAAAACTTAGTAGGAGGAAATATGAATATTAGATTACACAACAAATTTGAAATTTTATATAACAACAAAACCATAACGGCCTACAACACTCTTTTAAACACCGTTTTTGACAAGATTGGCAGCCTTAGTCAGTACACATCGCACCTAGCTCTCGGCCTTGGCAAGGAGCAACGTTTACCAACCGACAGCAAGCTTGGTCAATATGCTTTAAGTTTTGAGTGCACCACCGAAGAGATACAAAGCGACGTTACCAAAGACACGCTCTACATCAAAAAATCGGTGGTAATACCCGAAAATAATGAGACCGAATTCAGCTTTTGCGAACTTGGGCTGACCGATAGCGGCGACTTTGACCCCGTCATTTACAACCATGTACTTTTAAAAGACACAGCCGGGCAGGTGGTCACCATCAATCGCAAAAAAGGCGAGGCACTCGAAATTAAGGTTACTATTTACCTTGAACTATCAACCACGGGCAAGGGGCTGTTTATTAAAGGGGAAAACAATTTAATAAAACAAATTCTTGGCGAAAAACTTGAACTTTCAGACACGAACTTGTACGCTTGCCGAGGAGAAAATCTGACCGGCAACGAATATACCACTCGTGTGCTGCCAAAGATGGACAATGCCGTGGTTTGCGACAAAGAAATAACCAAGACCGACAGCGGCCTAGATATCACATTTAAGGCCGACATGGGAGTGGGGGTTACCGAGGAATTGGTGCTGGTTTATGGCAATCAATCGGTACTTAGGATAAACACCCTTGAAACCAAAGCCCCCAAAAGCGTTACAACCACATTAACTTCGCTAAACGGAAATGTGCTTGAACTTGGTGAAAACGTCAAGGAAGTGACCAGCGTTAAGTGCGGTGAAGAGGCCGAGACAAGTTATACTTTGACAAGATATGCCTCAAAACTAACCGACAAGATCGAAAACCTCTTTGATCAGCCATTCACATCATCTACCAAGAGATATGTCTCTCGTGACCAAAGCATGATTGCCTTTATATACCAGTCGCAGGTGCACCTCTACAGGGCAACCGGCTATGGCTTTGAAAAGCTCAACACCACACAAATGCCAGCTAGCGACATTATGAAAATGTTTATATTTAGCAACAAAATTCTTATGCTTATGACCACCAGTCCATACTTTCGCATATTCGATATTGATGGCAACAACGTTATAAGCCGTGGGGTGGACCTGACCTTTTATCAAACCTCAATCTACCCGTATTCTTGGATAGATGCCGATGCCACAGTCTGCGATGACGGCAAGATTATCCTTGGCCTTATCATAAACAACGAGGAGCACACTCCGGTTATAATGCGTTTCAACCAAAACGTGAACACCACATACTACGACAGCATTGAAAAGCCAAAGTCGGTAGGAGCACTAAAGGTATTTGCTCTTGGCAAAACACCGTATAATGAGCCACTTGTGGCCTTTGTCACCGACAACTACCTTGGTGAAGAACTCTATGCCATCGAAGAATTTTTTGAATCTTCTTCAGCTCTTGGCGACAGCGAAAAGGCCTACACTCTTGTCAATGATTCGCTAGAAATAAAGGCAGCCGGGAGAGCAGTGATGAGCCAGTACGAGCTTTCGCCCTATCTTCGCGTATATTACTTTCCAACTCTTATAGAGTCGCCCACCCATCTTTCGACGGGCAAAAAGCACTATGTGTCAGGGGACGGAAACTATATAATCGCCGTGGGGCAAGATGATGACTTTAAAATTTATAACTTCCATAATCCATCCGCACTTGAAGAGTTCGCAGGCGGCTTTCCTGAGTTTTTCAATAAAGTGGACGCTAAGGACTTTGAGTTCGTTGGCCATATGCTGCTAGTCTTCACACTTAGCTCTGTATATGGAATAGTTTTGAAGGAGTCTATGATAAGGCTAGACAATGTGAAAAATAGCCAGGCCAGTTATGATGTGGAGATGAAAACCTACGATCTGCTTGGATCAAAAGAGCTTGAAGGGGTGAGGTTAGAGCTTAAACTGACCTTTGCTGATGACACAAAGCCAAGGGCGGCTAAGGCCATGTACTTTACAAAATATTCGTCGCTAGGCGACGAAAGGGTGGAAAACTAATGCTGTTTAGTAGCCGCCTTGCAAAGTTTGGAAAGGGCGAAAACCTCTCGGCCATCATGTTTAGCCCTGACCTTCTTTCAATATATTATTTTGAAAAGGGCATAACAAGAAAGGACGTGCACCTTGACACCATGACCCTCGAAAGAGTGAAAGTCAACCTTCCATACCGCGAAGTTATACCTGTTGACCAAAACACTTTTGTTACAAGACTTGACAAATCCATAGGAGTTAAAAATGAGCAGTAGTAAACCAAAAAACGCAAAATTGTATATCGAAGAGTTGAAAAACAACCTCAAAATAGCCAAAATAACCAATAAAAATCTTTTTAGATAAAGGAGAACAAATGGCAAACACTTCTAAAATTTCAGAAAACAAAAAGCATCTAACCGCCGAAGAGGTGGAGGATGTTTTAAAAGACATTGAGAGAAAATATTCCTTCAATGACTATGTCGACGCACCCGACTCGCTAAATCTTGATAAGGTCGAAGTACCAAACAAAACCGACGAAGAGATTATTGGAGCAGTGAAAAATTCGCTTACAGACAAGTATTCTAAGAAAAAAGAAACCACCGACCAAAGCTTTAGAGAAAAGATAGAAAGCCTTCTTAGCAGCACTCAAACTTTAAAGGACAGAAACCAAGAAAGCCAAGACCAAATTAATCAAAGCTACGATAATTCTATAAAGGCTACCGAAAACCAAGCGTTAAAGCGTGGCCTTGCTCGTTCTAGCATTGTGATTAGTCAAATTTCATCCCTCGAAGGGGGAAGAGCCAGCGATCTCAGCCAGTCGCTAAAAGACCTTGAAAACAAACTTAGCGATGCCGAAAAGCAAATTGCCTCGCTAGAAAGTGAGCAGCAAGAGGCACTAAATAATCTCGAAGTGGAGTACGCTTTGGAACTTGAAGAAGAAATTCAAAAGGCCAAGGATGACTATCAAAAGAGCGTTCAAGAGGCAATAAACTTTAATAACAATGTCGACAAGCTAGAAGCTGAGTACAAACTAAAACTTGACAAACAAAAGCAAGACAAGCAAAAGACCTTAACCGAGCTTAAAGACAAATATGACACCACCTATACTTTTAATAAGATACGAGACGAGCAGTTTAACTATCTTAAAGATTATTTGTCCGAGCTTGATAAAGATTATGCATTAAGCCTGCTTCTTACAAACCGAGAGTTTAAGTCGGTGCTTGGGAACCGTTACAAAGAGATGTATGACCTGATCTCTCGAGGCTAGACAGCTTTCATTCATGCCACCCGCAATATGCGGGTGGTTTTTTTTGGTAAAAATACTTGCTTTTTTTAAATAGTGTTGATATACTTTTCTAAGTTATCAAAGTTTTGTTTTATAGGTATATAAATAATCTTAAGAGGATACAATGTCTTATAGAAATTCGGTAAAACTTTTGACCGCCAACTTTAACGTTGTCTGGAAACAGCTTCTTTATATGCTGGTCATTTGTCTTTTGAGCTTTTCAATAACCTATGCAATCGCTCTTCCTATAATCCACACTTTGGATGCCGAAGGGGTTTTCAGCCAGTTCAGCCAAGTGTTTTCAAACATCTACACAAAGCCGGGTGAGGTATTCTCGGCACTGTCGGCCGCAACTAGTAACCTCTTTGATGTGATTCATGCAAACTTTTCTAGCCTGGCTGTTAGTTTGATCTTTTCAATGCTTTTTATCTTCGTGGTATATCAGCTATTGAAAGGCATTTCATATTACAACCTTTCCAGCCTTATGTATATGAAGCTGACCAGCAACACCACCATTGGTTACACCCGAAACCTCATTGCAAATTTGTGGCCAAGCCTTCGCTTTGCCTTCACCAGGCTTGTAATGAAGATTCCTTTCGCCCTTATTAAGGGACTGACACTCTTGGCCTTCTTTAGAATTGTCAGTTCGCCGCTATCTATAATACTTGGGCTGTTTATTGTGTCACTGGTGCTAGTACTGTTATACGCACTTGAAATAAGCATATGTGCAGGCCACGCCGCAAAATATCTCAGCCAGGGCTCGACAGGGTCGAGTTTCAAAGCCTTTTTTGCAGGGAGCTTGCCAATACTAAAAAGGTTTGCCAAAGTATTTTCAACTGCAATAATGGTGGTTTTGACCATACTTTTTGTAAATATCTTGCTTGGAATTTTTACAATCGGGGTAGCACTGCTAATAACCATTCCAGCAAGTCAAGTATTTCTAAGCCTATTTGAACTCACTTCATATTTCGGCTGCACAAAAGAAAGATACTATCTTTCAAACACCGTAATTGCCATACCTCGTGATGGCGAAAACAAACAAATTGAACAATAGGAATATTGTCAATATAAATTTATTTTTTTAGGAGAACTATTTTATTATGGACAGAATAGACAAATTTTTGTCTTCAACAACCAAAACCAAGGCCGCAGCAGGGCATAAAACGCAGGTAAAGACTGTAAAAACTCAAAAAACTGCCTCGCCTGAAAGGCCAAAAACAGCAAATGCAGCCTCGCAAGACAGGCCAAAAACAGCCAAGAAGCCTACCGGTTTGCAAGCTGCTAAACTAAAAGCTAAGGCTGAGCAGACCACTTCGCAAGTAAAGGCCGAAAGCCAACCACCAATTGTAACGCCAACCATCAAAAAGCGTGTTTTTGATGTTCCACAAGAGAACGTCACTTTTTCGGCTGGGCTAAATAAGGGTGGAAGAAAGAAGGCAAAGGCGGCTTCAGCTCCGCTTGCTGACGCCCCAAAGAAGCCTTTGCATGCAGGCTCAAACAAGAACGCACTCAAGGTCATTTTCCTTGGAGGAATAGGCGAGATAGGAAAGAACATGACCGCCCTTGAATATGGCAACGACATAATTGTCATCGACTGCGGACTGGCTTTCCCAGGTGACGAACTTCCTGGCGTTGACCTTGTCATTCCTGACTTTACCTATCTTAAAGAGAACGCCGACAGGGTGCGTGGCATTGTCATAACCCATGGTCATGAAGACCACATTGGCTCGCTGCCATACCTTCTTAGGGATGTCAAGGTGCCAGTTTATGGTTCTAAGCTTACCCAGGTACTGCTTGAAAACAAGCTACGGGAACAAAAGATTACAAATGTGCCACAAATGGTGGTTGAACCAAGAGATGTTGTAAAGCTTGGCTGTTTTTCAGTTGAGTTTATAAAGGTTAACCACTCAATAGCCGGGGCATTTGCGCTTTCGATTACCACACCTGTTGGAATTGTCTTCCACACAGGCGACTTTAAAATTGACTACACCCCTATCGACGGACAGAAAATTGACCTGCCGCGCATTGCCGAGATCGGCGAAAAGGGGGTAACACTGCTGCTTGCCGAGAGCACCAACATTGAAAGGCCAGGCTACACCGAAAGTGAAAAGATCATTGGCGAAAGGCTAGAAAACATATTTATCGAACACGCCGATCGCCGACTGTTCGTGGCCACTTTCTCGTCAAACATCTATCGTATTCAGCAGATTGTCGACCTTGCCATCAAGTATAACCGCAGGGTGGCAGTCATCGGCCGCAGCATGATAAATAACATCGACGCCGGAATGAAGATTGGCGAGTTTAGATTCCCAAAAGATGTCTTTGTGGATGTCGAGAAGGTGGGAAATATTGAGGACAAGAACATTTTGGTTCTATCCACTGGTAGCCAGGGCGAATCTCGAAGTGCGCTTTCACGCCTTGCAAACGGCGAGTTTCCAAAGATTGAGATTGGCGACAACGACACAGTCATCTTCTCGTCGCACCCAATTCCGGGCAATGAAAGTTCGATAAACAACGTCATTAACAAGCTTTATCAAAAGGGTGCACTGGTCATTCACGAAAATGTGCACACTTCGGGTCATGCTTGTCAAGAGGAGATAAAGACCATACATTCGCTCATTCATCCAAAATTCTTCATCCCTGTTCACGGCGAGTACAGACACCTAAAAGAGCACTATCTTCTTGCGCAAACTCTCGGCATGGACAAGTATAATATGGTAATTCCTGAGATTGGAACTGTGGTTGAAGTAACCAAGAACTCAATCGCCGTAAAGGGAACAGTGCCTGCAGGCGAACAGCTTGTCGACGGGCTTGGAATTGGCGACACCGGCAGTGTGGTACTTCGTGATCGTAAGCTTCTAAGCGAAGACGGACTAGTGGTTGTGGTCATCGGGGTTTCTAGCACTTCGGGCGAACTTCTCAGCGACCCATACATGATAACCCGTGGCTTTGTGTATAACGCCGAGGCCGACATACTGGTCGAAGAGGCCACAAAGGTGCTTATGGACACACTAAATGTCATTGACTTTAAAGAGGACCACGATTGGAACGAACTCCGTAACCAAATTCGTAAGCCGCTTAGAAACTTCTTCTACAAAAAGACCATGCGAACTCCAATGATTCTTCCAATCATCTATAGGGTATAGTATGGACCAAAGCGAATACATACGAGAAATGGCCTCACGCCGAGGCGTGCCAATAATACGTGAACTCAGCCACGAAAAGCTGGCCGAAGTTACAAGACGGGTGAACCCCAAGACCATACTAGAGATTGGCACAGCCGTTGGCTACAGCGGAATTATAATGTTGTCATCATGCGATGCTAGCCTTATCACTGTTGAGCATGACGACTACAAGGTGGAAGAGGCTAAAGAAAATTTTAAAAAGCTTGACTACGAAAAGCGTGCCACCTGCATTCTTGATGACTGCAATGTCTTTGTGTCAAACATGGTGGCCGGGGGCGAGTATGACAACTATTTTGACCTAATCTTTCTTGACGGGCCAAAGGCACAATACATAAAAATGCTGGATGGGCTTATAATGCTGACCAAGCATGGGGGAACCATACTTGTTGACAATGTATTGTTTCGCGGCTTTGTCCGTGGCGACAAAACTGATATGCCCAAAAGGTATCGCACCATAGTTAAAAGACTGGAAATGTTTCTTGACAAAGTGGAGACTCATCCCGACATAAAGAGCTTCAAACTATACGAACTTGAGGACGGAATGCTTGAAATAACTGTTAAGTAAAAAACGCAAAATTATATACAAAAATAGTGAAAAAAGGTAAAAAAACATGAAAAAAGTCGAACTTTTAGCCCCAGCTGGCGATATGGAAAAGCTGCAAACTGCTCTGCACTTTGGTGCCGACGCTGTATATTTTGCTGGCAAAAATTATGGCCTTAGAGCCATGAGTGCCAACTTTGATGAGGCAGGACTTAAAGAGGCAGTTGAGCTTGTTCATAAGTGTGGCAAGAAAGCCTACATCACGCTTAACATATATGCCCACAACCAGGACTTTACGGGGCTAAGTGAGTATGTAAAATTCCTTGAGAAAATTAAGGTAGACGGGGTGCTGGTGTCCGACCTTGGCGTGTTTATGAAAGTGCGAGAGGCCAGCAAGAGCCTTCCAATTCATATCAGCACACAGGCCAACACCACCAATATGTACTCAACCGAATTTTACAAAAAGCTCGGTGCAACCCGTGTTGTGCTTGCAAGGGAGCTTAGGCTTGAGGAGATTGCCGAGATAAAAAAGCACAACCCCGACATGGAACTTGAGGCCTTTGTGCACGGGGCAATGTGCATATCCTATAGTGGAAGGTGTCTGCTTTCTAACTACCTGACCGGTCGAGACAGCAACCATGGAGAGTGCGTTCAGGCCTGCCGCTGGAAGTACTATATCAGCGAAGAGAGCCGCAGAGATGAAAAGCTAGAGATTGAAGAGGACGAGAGAGGTACATATATTTTAAACAGCAAGGACCTTTGCTTGATCGGACAAATAGACAAGCTCATCGAGTGTGGGCTAGACAGCCTTAAGATTGAAGGCCGCATGAAGAGCCCATACTATGTGGCCACCGTGGTAAACGCCTACCGCCGAGCCATAGACAAATACTATTTAGACAAAGAAAACGGCAAAAAGTTCAGCCTGCCAAAGGCCTTGACCGAGGAGCTAAAGAAGGCCAGCCACCGAGACTATACAACCGGGTTTACATTTAGTGACAATAAGATTCGCCAAAACCTAGAGACCTCGGCACAGGTGGCAACCAGCAAATTTATTGCCGTTGTAAAGGCCGTAGAAAAGGGACGAATTTTGATCGAAATGCGTAACCGCTTTAAGGTGGGTGACGTGCTCGAAGTTTTGAGCCCAGGCGCTAGCTTTAATAAAAAGATAAAGATAGAAAAAATTGAAAACCTAAAGGGCCAAGAGATCGAGGACTGCAAAAACGTCTGCGAGCAGGTGTACATATACACAAGGCTCCAAGGTATCCAGCCTCTTGACATTTTGCGAAAAAGTGAATAATTAGTCGAAATAAATCATATATTTTGCCAAGGAGCGAATATATGATTTTTTCTGCACTATTAAAATTACTTTCAAAAATATTTTTTTTCACCGGCCGACTTTCGGGCAAAACAGCATTTGCCAAGCCGCTTACACCCGAGGAAGAGAAACAATGCTTTATTGGTCTAAAAAATGGCGACCCCGAGGCTGAGGAAAAACTAATTAGGCACAACCTAAGGCTGGTGGCACATATTGCCAAAAAATTTTCCAGCACCTATAAAGACCAGGACGAGCTCATCTCGGTGGGTTCAATTGGCCTCATGAAGGCTGTAAAATCTTTTGAACCCAGCAAGGGTCACAGTTTTTCTACCTACGCTGCAAGATGCATACAAAATGAAATACTTATGCTGCTTCGAAGCCAAAAGAAGTTCCAGGCCGAAATATCCATAGACGAAAAGATAGGGACTGACAAGGATGGCAACGACATCTCGCTCATCGACGTTTTGCAAGACCCGTCATCGAACATTCAAGACAAGGCCGAGACCAAAGTTCTCTATGAAAAACTCATAAGAGAGATGCCCAAAGTTTTAAACGAGCGAGAAAGAGAAATAATTGAGCTGAGGTACGGGCTCTACGGAATGGCTCCCATGACTCAGCACGAGATTGCAAAAATGTTGGGCATTTCCCGCTCGTACATATCCCGAATTGAGAAAAAGGCCATAGATGAACTTAGGGAGATAATGAGGACTTGACAAAACGATAAATATCTTATATAATGTTAGCGAAGTTAGGCAGGTGATTGCGTCACGAAAGTGATGAGGAAAGTCCGAGCATCATAGAGCAAGTGCACTTGATAACGTCAAGCCGGGGTGACCCGAGGAAAAGGGCAACAGAGATATACCGCCAACTGGCCGTATTGGCAAAGGGTAAGGGTGGAAAGGCGAGGTAAGAGCTCACCTTAGGATATGGTGACATACCCTAGCTGTAAACTCTGCACGATGCAAGATGTGGGACATAATGGTTGCTCGCCAGTCCCCAAAATCGCATGAGCGGCATGGCAACAGGTCGCCAAGATAGATAATCACCCAAGACAGAACTCGGCTTATAACCTAACTTTAATCCACGCATCAGCGTGGATTTTTTGTTTTATATATAATAGATATGTTTATAATTATATAGATGATATTATATATTATATTAATTATTATAACTTTAATCCTATTAATATTATTGCCTCGATTAAAGAAAAAGAAAGAGGGCGGCGGGCTGCTTGATTATATTTTGTCACTTTGCAAAAAACGCAAATTTGCCTTGGCAGAAGTGAAAAATACGGTTCAAAACACCCAAACTACGCAAAACAAACCACATTACACCGATAAAATAGAATATAAAAAGCTTAAGCCTTTTAAAATATTTAAGCCGCTAAAAGCATATAGTCAAAGCAAGAACAAGACCTATGTGGAAAACGAACTTGCCTCAAAGACAAAGGCACTTATTTCAATCTGCCCACTCATTGAAGGTAAGATAAACAAAAATATAAACCGCTATCGTGCAATTGGTGGGCAAACCATCATCGAGGCAGTGGCCACCAGTTATGCCGAGGAAGTATTGGTCCTTCCGTCATTTGATATGTTCGAAAACTTTCGCAACCTAACCAGGCTCGTTAAGGTCTATAAAAAGGAAGCTGAAATTTTAAATATCTTGGTAATTTCAAAACTTCTTCAAATATATCTAAAGCTGGGGCAGGATATTATTAAAATTAAGAGCGACATCAAAAAGGCCAGCCACTGTATAGTAAGAACCAAAACTTCGCCTGCCTATATCTATGGCCTCTATAAGTTCAACAAACAGTCATCTAGGTTTGCACTAAAAAAAGATGAGGTGATCTTTGCCGTAAACCAGCTGCTTAGCGAGCTTGACCAGATATACGAAAAACAACGAGTGGTATATAACTATATAAAATATTTATATAAAGGTATAATATAATGCCCAAAAACATTTGAAAGGCGGGCTTTTGGTGTGTTATACTAAAATATAAACTATAAGAGGAAAATTATGAATCTTTTTTCAGAAAACCTAGCACACCAAGCCCCACTTGCCGAACGCATGAGACCTCGCACTCTCGACGAGTTCTACGGCCAACCTCATCTTGCAAAAAAAGGCAGCCTTCTTAGGCGTGCCATCGAGGTTGACAGGCTTGGCAGTTGCATATTTTTTGGCCCTCCAGGAACAGGGAAGACCACCCTTGCATCAATTATTGCTCACACCACCGGCTCGAACTTTGAAATTTTGAATGCCGTGACCTCGGGTGTGGCCGACGCCAAGCGTGTTATCGACCAGGCCAAGAAAGACCTTGAAATGTTTTCACGCAAAACCTACCTTTTGCTAGACGAGTGCCATAGGTGGAGCAAGGCTCAATCGGACGCCGTGCTTGAAGCGATTGAAAAGGGGTATATTATCTTCATCGGCTCAACCACCGAGAACCCATATACCTCGATGACCCGTGCGATTGTTTCAAGGTGCCGCATATTTGAGTTCAAGCCGCTTGAAAAAAACGACATAAAAGAGGTCATCAATCGTGCGCTTAGCGATAAAGTTCGTGGCTTTGGCAATCTAAACATAGCTATCGATGAGGATGCGCTAAATCACTTCGTTTTAACAAGTGGCGGCGATGCAAGAATCGCTCTTGGAAATGTTGAACTGGCAGTCCTTAGCACTCCGGCAAAAAAGGGTAAAGTCATAATCGATTTAAAAACGGCAAAGG
>CANQUB010000003.1 GCA_947626955.1 uncultured Clostridia bacterium
CTCGGTGGGCAATTGAGGCGACCGCGTCCAGTGGACGAAACAGGGAGCCAAGATTGACGCAGCGGTCGAAAAATTAAGGAACTTGTGTCCGCAAATTTTTCGGGACACCGCAAGAGGCGCTTTAGCGATAACCCGAAGGTCGCCCGGTTTTCAGCTCAAAAAGATGATGATAAATGCGGAGAGTTCGGTGCGCTCGGTAAGGTGAGCGCAACCTCTTTTATTATTTTGACAAAGAACCATCTTCTCTACCTTTTGTATAGTTTGTATCGATTACATCTTCGTTTGTGTCAAATCCAAGTTCTTCCCTTGCCTTTTTTAGTTCGTCAGGGTCTATACGGCTAACACTGCCGCCCTGTTCCTTTGTTTCGTTTTGAGCGCTTTCAGGTGGAGTAAAGGTTGGAATGCTTGCATCCAGCGTTTGCGAGCCATCTCCGTTTCTTTCTATTTCCCCAAACTCATTGATGGTAACGCCACTTCTTGTTTCTTCTTGTGGCTCAGGTGGAGTGAAAGTCGGTATACTTGGATCAATTTCAAAAGGGGCATTTTCGTCCCTTTGAATTTCACCAAATTCGTTGATAACAGTTTGCCTTTGCTGCTCAGCCGCATTTATTCTAGTTGCCGCCTCTTTATACTCGTCAAGCGACACAATGCTCTCGCCGGCGTTTTGCCTTTCATAAACCAGCATGCTGGTTAAATCGGTGTTGAATTGGTTAAAGCTGCCAATTTTTTGCTCGAACTCAGTTGCAAAACTCTCTCGCTCTTGCTCTTTAAACCCAAAGCTATTTCGTATAAAGTCGGCCTCAGCAGCACCCATCTTTTTAAGCGCGTCCCTCACTACCGACACTTCTCTAAAATATGCGCCAGCTTGGATATTTTGGCTTTGGTCATGAGTGGTCGTGTCTTGAGAAACTTCAACAGCTTGGAAATCTACGCCATTTTCATGAGCTGTAACACTAACAAGCCCTGCGTTTTCCAGCCCTCGAACATTTTTAAGATACTCAATCATGATAAGTTGTTCAGCCATTTCTGCCGCCGCCTCATTCGCACCATAGCCCTCTCTTTGCGGTGTTATGTAGCCAACATTTTCATCCATTTGCTCATTGAGTTGCAAAACATGGGTTGTTTCGTGGAAAATGGTTTGTCTAAGCTTATCAAGGGCTGGGTCGTTGACATCATTTATATTTTCGAGCGTAGAAATAAGGTTGCGGTTTGCATATAAGATTGCTTCTTTATGGTCGTCAACTTCTTCGGTTTTTACTTCGGCTTGAGCTGTTCCAAGTTCGTCAGAAAAGTAACCGTGCTTAAAATCTTTCAGTTTAGCCTCAATGGTGGCTCTGTCAGCCTCAGATGCAATCTTTGAAGAGATAAGTAGGTCAATATATTGCTTTTTAGTTTCAATTAAAAATTCGCTTATATCCATTATTTATTCCTTTGAATTATTTTATAGGAAAACCCTTTTTAATAATGTCAAGAGCAGTTAAAGGGTCTTCTCTTAAGAAGATTAAAAAGTTATAAGCTCCAATAACATGAAAAGTTTTATTAAGGTTTAGTATGTCTTTTACGCTGTAGCCCTCAACTTTTATTTTTGAGAGATTTTCACCGGTGCGGACATAGTGTAAGAACTCGTCTTTTATGTCGTCATATTTAGTCAAATTATTTTCAAAGCCTTTTAACACTTTCTCGCTATACTCTTCCCCATAGTTCCTTTTTAACCAATCGTAAATTTCATTCATATATGCTCCTTAAAAAGTGAAGTTGTCCCAGCTTTTTTGCGTCTTTTCCTCGTATTTTTTATAGCACTTTTTATAATTCTTGTCAAGATTGTCAATATCGAGGTTGTTGAGGAATGCTTCAGCTTTATCTCCAACAACTGAAACCAATTCATTGTAGATTTTTTCGGTTGTTTTTCTAATTTCGTCAACCTCTTTTTGAACTTCACTCTTTTTGCCATTATATTCTAGGGGAATAAGGTATCTCTTTTTATCAAAATATAAGCAGGCGGCGGATTTGGTTATTGGAAGGTTTTGAGTTTTTTCCGCAGCATTATCAAAATACTTGAGCTCATTATAGTGTCTTAACATTTCAAGCACAAGCTCATCAAATTCTTTAGGTAAATTGCCATACCTAACTTTTTGTCCGTTTTGCTTGTAGCGTAAAAGCCCATTTTGATAGACAAGTGCGTTGCAATCGCCCTTGTTTTCAAGAACTATAACCGCAGTTGGGGAAGTAAAATGTTTGCTAAAACTTGGACTTCTTCTTAAAAAGTGCTTTGGAATATAGTCAAAAATACCAATCGAGGCTTCTTCATCTAAACCTATAAAGTTATCATAAAAATCCTTGCTTTTTTCTTTGCTGTCAAAAAGAGTGTTTACAGCATTTTCTTTTTTGTTTGTCATAAGCACCACCGATATAAATTTATTTATTTGAATTATATACTAAATTAGTCCGCAACGCAATTTAATTGATATTTATATTTATTCTTTTGAGGTTGTGTTCCTTCAACCAAATAAAAAGAAAGAGAGGTTCACCCTCTCTTTCTTTTTATTTGAATACTGGAACGGGTTTTGGCAAATGGCGAGAAGCGGGAAAGTTTTTTGCAAATTTTAATGCGGTAAACCCAAAGTAGCAGTTATCGTTAGATTTTTGAGATAAAAGGCACAAAAAAGGTTCTTGGCAACACTCCTGCTGTGCCAAGGTTCTTTTTTGCGACTTTTAGCCAAAAAGATGATGATAAATGCGGAGAGTTCGGTGCGAGGCGTAAGTGCCTCGCAGCATCCGCCGTTCAAATCCTGTCCCCGCAACCATATAAAAGAAAGAGAGTTAAGTCTCTCTTTCTTTTTATTTGGATTGATATTTGTAATTCATCCTTTATGTTTGAAGCTTTATCCTCTTTCAAGCCAAACATTTTATTTTAACTCAAAAATATATTACACTTAGCATTAACATATGTTATAATAAGAGTATCATGGAAAATAACAAAAAAGAGAAAGTTGCAACTACTTTAAAAAGTTCGAAGATAGCAAAAATTAAAAAGCAAAATATTTTGTCCATATTTTTTATGGCGATTGTTTTGGTTGGCAGCTTGGGAGTTGGAGTTGGATTGCTTTTATCCGAAATTCTTTACCCGCAAATTGAAGAACTATTTGCTTGCCCCGCTTGGTATCAGGCCTTTTTATATTCTTCGGTAGCCGTTGCGGTGATCGGGCTGGTTGGCTGCGGGTTTACAAAAAACTGCCAAAACACCTCAAAACTAGAGTGGCGAATTGAACTATCACTATTTTTGGCGGGGCTTACAATTGAAATTATTTGTGCACTTGCTCGAACACAATCTTATGTTTTGGACATTTTCATTTGCATTGGCGGGGCAATAAGTTCGGTTGGCTTCTTTTGCGGTATCGGCAGTTTGATTGGTAGATTAAAGAAGACAAAACTGTTTTATTCAAATATTTACAGCTACCTTATAACCGACGGAACACTCTCGTATGAAAATTTCCCTAAAAACAAACCCGCATCTCTTGTGGAGATAATGGAAGTCGAAAAATATTTCGGCACGCCACTGCCAAACGAGCTTGTGGACTTTTTGCTAGAGTTTAACGGCGATGTTGCCTTGCTCTTTTCAGCAAGCGAGATTGTCAGCACCACAAAACTTGTGCGTAAGGCTTTTAAAGACACCACCTATGACGGGCTAGATAAGTTCTGTTTTTTCGGTGCCGACAAGGTCGGCGAAAAAGGAGACCTTTTTTGCTATAAAATATTAGCTGACGGCTCTATAAATGACGGCGAGATATACTTGTGGAAGCACAAAACAAACCAAGCCAAGCTTGTTGCAAAGACATTGCCCGAGCTTATAAAAAAGTATTACAACAATAAAATAGATTAAGCAATTAATGAGTATATAGAAAAACGGAAGGCTCTTGCCTTCCGTTTTTTGTTGATATCATGACCCTACTTTTTCCCCTTCATTAGCATCTCTTTAAAGACCTCACGGGCGGGGTTGCTGGCGGCATTTTTGTAGTAGATTAACGAGATGGTGCGAGGGTCTATCTCAAAGTCGGTGTTAATTTTAAAAATTTCTCCCCTCTCCTGTTCGCCCTTGAAATAGTCAAGGTTGGCAATGCCAATGGCTGTGCCTTTTTTTATGATCTCCATGACCAGGCCATAGTTTTCAAGGTCATATTTACAAATGAGGTTTATGCCAAAGTTGCCAAAATAAGTCTCAATATTGGTTCTAGAAGCGTGGCCATGCTCAATCAGTGCTAGTGGCTGGGCGGCGAAGCCTTCACGCGATAGAGGTTTGTTTAAGAACTTTTTATAGAACTTTTGACCGCCAATTACCGAGTATTTAACCTTAAAGTCCCTGACCAGCCCCATGTCGGGCTTGAGCTGCTCACGGTCGGTCATGACAAAGTCGTAGTCATTGTTTCGAAGGCCCTTAATTAGCCCCACCTCGCTGTCTCGAGTGATCTTTATCTCGATGTTTGGATACTTGGCTATAAACTTGGTCAAATAATCATTGAGTAGCAGGGTGATATTTGCCGTGTCGGTACCAATTCGCAGCACCCCAGTCTTTAGCTTGTTGACGTTGTCAAAATAGCTGTAGATGTTGTCTAACTCGCTCAGTATTGGCAGCACCCTTTCATAGATGTGCCGCCCCTCGCTGGTCAGCTCCACCCCCTTGCTCTTGCGGACAAACAGCTTGCCGCCAAGCTCGCTTTCAAGCTCTTTTATGGCTTTTGTGAGGGCGGGCTGAGAAATATATAGCTTTTCGGCGGCTTTGGTAATGCTCCTTTCGTCGGCCACCACAACGAAGGTTTTAAACAAATCGGTGCTTCTCATAACTTTTGGTTATACCTACCATAAATATTATATATTTTACATTATAACACGCCTTTGCTATAATAGCAAGTACGAAGGAGGAAAAAGACCATGAAAAACATTATCAATGCACAAATTTTAAATTTTGTGTTCAACAGGCTAAGGCTTCAAGAAGGCATAGCGAAAAGCAAAAACCTAGACAAGATTGACAGCGTGACCCTATACAAATTGCTGTTTAATGTCCGCTACAAGACCGACCGCAATTTTCCTCTGACCAATCTTGAACAGCTGGCCAAAGACAATTCGGGAAAATTTATATCCATGTATGTTTCCCAAAAGTACGACGAGGCCAAAAAGGTTCAGCCCATCACCAATCTTCCTTTTGAAGAAGTGGCCCACCTGACTATTGGCGACTTAGACCGTGACAGGTGTGCGTAAATAAAGCAAAAAAAATACGAGGTTTAATCCTCGTATTTTTTTGTTAGTCAACAGTTACGTGAACGTCCATTTCTTTATTGCTGTCGGCCTTAACTGTGAACGATTGAACTTTGTCTCCACTGCCCCATATGTTCATATTGATCTCAAAGCCAGTCATATGGACAGTTACATATTTGCTAAACAAGCTCTTGTAGCTCCAAACAATTTCAACACCGTCCACGCCCTGAACGACCTCGGTTCCTTCAAGAAGTCTTTGGGTAAATGTTCGCTTGCCCGAAGCCACGAGCTCGCCCTTGAAGTATACCTGAAGAGCATCAATATGTGCTCCGTGAGAGCCATACTCTACCGTGAAGTTGACATTTGTCCAATACTTGATATCTTCTTGCCAGTTGACATTGATTGTAATATCACTGTTTGGCATAATGTTTTCACTTGGCAGGCCGGCAAGACCGGTGTAGGTATATGCTGTAACCTTTTCGCCGTCGTCAACCGTATCTTTAACAAATCCGCCAAGAGGCTTGATGGTCTCGCCCTGGTAGTAGGTTTGGCCGCTATAAGCCGTGCCGTATTTGTCTTGATAGTTTACGGTGTATAGGTTGCGAACATAGAGGGTGAAGTCGGCACTTGGCATAACTCCAAGCTTATACTTGCCAGCGTTTTCACCGCTTAAAAGCTCGGGCTCAAAGCTGTATCTTGCCGTGAAGGCTTGGTCTTCGAACAGCTGGGTGTTTGGCCTAATTAGCGTATATCTTGCACCCGAAACTGACAACTCGTTATCCATTATGATGGCCATACCTTCATATACACGTCCCGAATATACTTCCTTGCCACCGTCGACGATAGTAAAGGTGTACTGCTCTGGCACAATCTCCTGCCAACGAGCGGTAAGAGTGATATCTCTTTGAAGTGTGAAGTCGGTAAGTTTATTGCCCTCTTCGTCGAACCAGCCAAGGAATTTATAGGTTACTGGCAGGTCGCCGTCGTAGGCATTGACATTTTCTAGCATAATCTCATTTATAAGCGTTCCTTCAAGCTTTCTCAATGTCTCAGGGGCTTGGCCGTATTCGCTTACAAAGGTTATGTCGTAGTAGTTCTTGGTCGATGGTTTCCACCTTGCCTGCAAGACTATATCTTGGTCAAGCATTACTCCACCACGGAACCTTACGTCGCCCTGGTAGTATCCTTCAAAGATGAAGAAGATGCAATATTTTTCATCCTTGTGATCCTCTGGGTCACGAACAAGGTTTTGAAGAACTATTTGTTCTCCCTCAAGCACTTCGAATACATAGTCCTCACGGCCGTCGTTGAATTGAATGGTTACCGTGTGGTATGTGCGACGAAGTGATTCTTTCCAGTGTGCCACAAGGGTGACATCCTCACGAGGGAAGCCGTCCCCATTAAACTTGGTGCCGTCTTGGTAGTAGTAGCCAACAAACTCGTATGTTACAAGTTCATTGCCAATGCGAACCTCTTTTTGAGGGGTTGGCAGCTCAAGCTTAGCTCCGACCATGCCACGGAGTGAGGTCTCTCCCTCTCCGCCGTCGTTGTCAAGAGTAATGGTTACATATTTCTTGTTGCCTTGCTCAAAATCTCTTCCGCCCGTGCTTGAATATTCACCGTCGGTAGGCCACTTATAGTTGTCCATAAGCGAAGTGTCGATTACAACTTCCTTACCCGAACCGTCGAGGTGAAGTGGGTTATCATTTGATGTTTTAAGATCAAGGATATTTACAAGTACGAGGTTCATTAGCATTGAGTAGAGATAATCATGGTCCTCGGTGTCGTCTCCAAGCTTGGTCTTGTAGGTCGAAAGGCCAACGCTGAGCGAGCCAATGTCAGCATTGTGTACAAGCTCTCCAAGGTTAATTTGAATGTTGTGGAAGGTGCCGTCATAGCTGTAGGCTTCAAGCACCTTGCTGACATCGGTCTTGTCGGTTGAGTTGCGGCTCTTTTCAATGGCAGCATCTATCTGATTTTGTATGTTGTCCGAAAATCCTAGCAACCAGTTTACATAGCCGTCTGCCCCGCCGAGGTTGTCTAGGAACACTTGAAGCGAGATCTTGGTCATTCTCTCTAGCGATCCATAAGCGCCCCATCCGTTATCAAAAGTCCTAAGGTAGATGTATCCGTCACGATAGTAAACGTCAATCTCACGGTTTCTTTCCCATTTACCAAGGAATCCCGCACCATTGGTGTTTTTAGCTGTCACGCCACCCACAAGTGGGTACCCGGTGATTACGGCCGCAATGGTTGGATTGCCGTCGTCGTCAAGAGCCACTTTGATGTCGGCATTGATGGTTGTTGCGTCTATGCCAATGATTCCAAGCTGAATGTCTCCGTTGATATGGAATCCTTTAAAGCTGGTGGTGTTTACAATGGCCTTAACAAGGTTAGGGCTATCGGTGATGTCGATATAGCTGTCGGTGTTCTCTATATCGGCAATCTCGTTTACCTCGCCCACTTTCTTGGTCTCGGTATACTCTTCAACACCGCTGCTGGTGTGGTTATTTCTAAGTCCTAGTCCGGCGAAGTTAAGCATAAAGTCAATGCTCTTTGTGGCCTTGCCAAGATACAGGTTAGTGAGGCCAATACTTTCGACATTGGTCTTATTTGTGGTCAGGCTTACAGTTATGTCGTCTTTAAATTTATCATTGATCTTAGATGCTGCCACAACAATTTTTAGTGTGCCGTTTTCATAGGTTATGCCCTTAAGCAAGCCAATAAGTGCAAGTGGGTTGCCAAAGTCTACATTTGGTGCAAGACCCTGCAAGTTGTCTTTGTTAAGGTCAAGATCCTTTGATGCCTCTTGCAAGAAGGAAATTGTGCTAGGGTCAACATCTAGAAGGCTTAGCACAACGGCCAAAAGCTCTCTAAATGCCGACTGATCCATGCTGAGCTTCATGCTGTCATAGTCGAAGTATAGATGCTGGTCGCTGTCCATGTAGCCAAAGTGGATGAGGTGGCTATCGCCCGACTTTTGACTAATTGTCACATCACCTCTAAACTTGTTGGCAATGCGTTTTTGTACATTGTTCTCGTTGGTTCTAAGGAAGGTATCCAGTGCAAAGTTGACCACAGCCGATTCGCTTATCTCGCCATTCTCGTGAGTGGTAGCCGTGGCTACAACGTTGAATTGAAGAGCGTCAAGCGTGTTGCGGATTGCATAGTAGGTATCGGTCAAAATGGTGTATGGCTGATAATTTTGTTTATTGAGCCCGCTAAGATCAAAGTTCTCGTAGCTTGTGCAGTTGAGCTCTGCTCTATAGGTCTTGTAGTTGAGAACCACTTGAGTGATCTTGCCGTTATATGCAACAAACAGTCTTGCATCCCCCGAAAGGTAAGTTTCAAGAGAGTTCTCGCCAAAGTCTACATGGTCAACAAAGTCAAGATCCAAAGTTGCAAGGCTATGGAAGGTCTCGCTAAATGGCTTTTTGTCAACATTGGTGGTTGTTGAGTCAAGGCTGTCGATAAACTTATCAATCTTTGTTGCGTCAAAGTTGATATTGGCGTTAAATTCGTTGTTTATAAAGGCTATGATGTCATTTAGACTGTCAAACTCGGCATAGATGTCTAGCCCCATGATGTCGAGATAGAAGGTGCGGTTAGAGTATCTTATGTCGATGGTTGTTCCATCAAACTCGCCAGTCAGGTAGCCCTCAAGCTTATAGTCTTTTATGCTTTGTGGGTTTTGAGTGGTCTTAACAAGCCTTATGCCATAGGTTAGCTTCAGGGTGTTGACCTCGCCGCCATAATTAAAGTCGAACAGGATATTTCCGCTCATTGAGCCGTTCTTTAGTGTGTTTAGAACGCTCTCAAAAGCATTTGACAGGCTGTAAAGATTGATATATTTATCGGTCTCAGCTTTTGTAAGCCTTACAATTTCAGGCTGAGCATAGTTAAGATTTAGTTTCAGGCTGAGCTTTTTGTCTTTAACAGCCAGGTTGTTTATGCCAAGCGAAGCTGGAAGACCATTTTCAAGTTCAAGGTCGATGGCAATTCTTCCATCAAGGCCAAACAGTTCACCGCCTAAATTTGTCCAAATTCTTTGCTTGTTTATTTGAATATTCTTTAAGATATTATATATATTATCAATATTTAATTCAAATTTTGGCATGTTGGCCGAGCTGGTGACAGCACTTAAGTTCACATTCAGCCCGCCCAAAACGTCGCTGATATTTGCTCCGTTAAGCAGCATTACAAACCTGCTAAGATATTCAGCATATGGCTGAGCATCCTTGCCTAACAAATCCATAACCTTGGTATATAGATCTTCAATTTTACTGCTAGATAGCATGACGTTGAGGCCATTAAACGAAGCATAGATTGAGCCATCTTGAAGCTGGGTGAACAGGCTAATGGTTTCGTCGTTCATTGTGGCCGAAAGATTGGCAAGCCCCAAAAGTCCTTCTTTCACGGTTTGCTTGTGTATGTCGGCACTAGCCGAAAGATACTTGCTGCCGTCCAGGTTGTTGAGGGTCATATTCAGCGAAGCAGTAAGGTTCTTGGCATCAAATAGTCCAGTGGCAACGCTGCCAAGGCTCTCAAGGTCGAGATAGTCATTTCTATAGAAGTTGCCAAGGTCGAACTGCCCAATCTTTAATCTAGCCTTTAGATTTACTTGCGCAATCTCACCAATAACCAGGTTCATGATCTCAATTTCGCTGAGGTTTCCACCTGCAAGCGCAAGGTTGACAACAATGTCTTGGTTTTGACCAATTATTGCACCTGGCAATGCCAGTTTTATTTCATTTGCCGAAACAACGGCATTTTGAATAATCTGCCCATAGTCGATATCTAGTTCACTGAGCCTGCTCTTTAGCTCCTCTCTGTCCACAAGCTCGCTAAGCTTGTTTTCTGTTAAAATATCGTCAGGAAGAAGATCCATAAGCTTTTCATAGCTTATCTTTACATATGACCCGTCGATACGCAGGTAAATTTCTCCGTCAATATACCTAAGGTCTAGCCCAAGGTCATAGTCCCCATTAAGGGCAAGGGCCAAGAAGTATTGCTTTGCGTCAAGGTCGACGTCAAGTTTTACCGAGGCTTCAATCTGCTTTCCATAGATTGTGCCGTCAAGCATGGCCTCTATCTCGCCAACGGTCAGGTCTTTTAAGGCATAAACATTTTCGGCAAGAGCCAAAACATCAAGATATTTGTTTGCATCGACAGTGGTATAGGTGATCTCGTTTGCGTTTACTGTAAGGTCAAGCGAGATACGGTTGCCATCCAGGCTAAAACCAAGGCTGACCTGTTTGATTTTCTCTTCTTCAAGCGAAATTGTAAGGCTAACCTGCCCAAGATTGAACATATCGCCGTCAAACTCAATGGTGACGCCCTGGTCGCCTACGGTGAGAGTCTTTATAGAGCTTAGCAATTGCTTAATATCTTTATTTTCTATATTAAACTTCTCGGTTAAGGTGTCTTTAAGTTTGGCAGTGTCTAACCCTGCGTCCATATTGACCCCAAGCCTAGAGAGAAGATCTTTTATCTCATCAAGGTTGCCCATGACGGCAATATCGTTTAGGTTAAGGTATGCATAATTGCCGTTTACCACAAGGTTTAGTGCGTAAGAGTTACCAAGAGCAACACTTCCGCCAAACTCAATGTAGTTTTTGGCGATTTTAACGCCACTATTTAGGGCAAACTCATGGTCGCCCGAAACCAAAAGGTTTATTGTGGCGTCTAACGCACCCGAAGTGAAGAAATCTTTGTTGATATTGATTATTTTTTCAACATCAAAATACTTCTCGGCGTCAACGCTGACAGTCTTTTCGGTCTTTGCAATATTAACATTTCCGCTAAAGGTGTGCCCCTCTAGCTCTCCGCTAAGGCGAAGATTGTTTAGCGTGTCCTCTTCAAAGTCCACACCCAGGCTGATATGCCCCTCAAGGCCAAACAGCCCGCCG
This sequence comes from uncultured Clostridia bacterium, assembly GCA_947626955.1. GTDB lineage: Bacteria > Bacillota > Clostridia > Christensenellales > UBA1242 > UMGS2069. The sequence continues at coordinate 11,160 of CANQUB010000003.1, forward strand.
TCCAGCTCTAGGCTGAGCCCGCCGTCTACAAGTTGTAGGGTTCGAAGAGTGTTTAGAAGCTCAACGGGGTTGACCTTCTTTATAGTTTCGGCAATCTTGTTTAGAAGCTCGGCAGCTTCACCAGTCTCTTCACTGGTTTTTTGCTTTATAATGTCTTTGACGCTAGCTGCACCCTTTTTCAAAAGGTTACCAGTCAGCATCAGGTTTATGTCGTCGTGGCTTACATACAGGTCGCTATTATAGTATGTAACAAGTCCAAGCCCGTCTAGACCAAGGCTGTAGTTGCCGCTTGAGATGTTGGCTATAGCATTAAGGTCAACATCCTTGCCGTCAAACACAAGGCTGGCATTGGCCTCAATGTCACGAAGGGCAACTGTGTTTTCTATGATATTGGTCAGTCGGCCAAGGCTAAGGTAGTCTTGGCTATTTTCTTTGAGTTCAGGGCTTGTTATTACTATTGAAGAGTTGAAGTCGGCAAACAGCCTTGCTCTAAGCTTTATTCCCGAAATGTCTTCGGTTATAAGCTGAACTCTCTTTGGCCTGTCGTCCTCATCAAGGATAAGTATTCCCTCGCCGTAGCCTTCAAGAGTCAGTGTCACCCTCTTGTCGCCGTTTTCAAGCTCGGTCTGCTCCATGTTCCCAAGGGCATCCATTAATAGCGGCATTAAGGTGTCCACAAAGCTTTGGCTCTCGCCCTCGTCAGCCTCCACCTCACCAGTGGTTGCAACAAGGCCACCTATCACCTTTGAAAGGTCGCCAATGGTGGCTGCCTCGGCCTTTACTGCCACGTTTTTGGTGGACAGGTAAATGGTGTCGTTTAGATAGGAAAAGCTGATATAGTCGCCGGCATTCTCACCTTTAAAGTTGATGTGACCTTCAAATCTCAAATCGTCAAGATTTTCGATATCGGCGTCAACATAGACCAAAAGAGAAACTGCCTTGCCGTTTACTTCAAGGTCTATATCTCCATTAATGTTGAACTGCTTGTCTTCATCAAAAGCAGCAAGTATTCCCGAAAAGATGTTACCAAAGCCGCCCTCATCACCCGCGAAGGTGTTGATTGGTGAATTGGACGAACTAAGCATAGTAAGCGACACAGTTGTGGCCGCTGAGATAAAGAACATAACCAAAAAGGTCATTACATAAGATAAAAATTTCTTCATTAATTTCTCCAAGCCTATTTTAGGTGGACGAGTTCGATACCTGACTCTTCAAGAAGTTCAAGGGAAAATTTATCAGGATACTCCTGCTCATAGACTATTCTTTTTATTCCCGAATTAATAAGGATACGAGTGCAAACCGAGCATGGCTGATGAGTGACATATATTGTCGCCCCGTCAACGTTGATGCCCATCTTTGCTGCTTGCACAACGGCGTTTTGCTCGGCATGGATGGCGTAGCAAAGTTCGGCTCTAGTTCCGCTTTCGATGCCAAGCTGGTCACGCATGCAGTATCCCCTTTCCTGGCAGCTCTTGATGCCGGCAGGGGCTCCGTTGTAGCCCGTGGTTAAAATTCGGTTGTTTTTAACAATGACCGCTCCGACCTTTCGGCCCTCACGAATACAGCTTGACCAAGCCGACACCGTTTTGGCGATGTCCATATATCTTCTGTCCCATTTTAGCTGTTTTTCATTGCTTGTCATGACCGCTCCTTTGTGAGGCTCCTGACCCCACACTACCTTCATGATTATTAAAGTATAACATAATTATATTCACTTGACAATATAAAAAGCCTCATTTTTAACTTTTTTTTGCATTTTTAATATTTTCTTAACAAAAATTAGGGGTTTATATATATTGAACATACAAAGTTTAGTTTGTTTTTTTCGGTGCTCGTGGGCTATTATGAGTATTTTTAAAGCATATGAACAAACTAAAAAAGGAATAAAGATTATGGGAAAAAACTTTAAATCCATAAAGCAATGGTACAATATAACCAGGCCGTCCAAAGCGGTCATGTTTTTCCAGTTTTTAACAGCGGTCATTCCAAGCATTGTAACCGTTTTAAAAGCCTACCCTGCCGCACGTGCCATTACCTGCATTTCGGTGGCTGACTACAGGGGAGCTATAATAAACCTTGTCATAGCCTTTGCCCTGGAAATTATAAGCACTGTCAGCTGGGACATTCAGTATAGGCTAGACATCGTGCAGCTTGGCAAAATTTATCCAAGAATCCAAAAGCAAATTTGCGACAAGATATTCCTTGCCGACGATGCCAGCTTCAAGGCCACCAGCAAAGAAAAGATGGTCAACATCGTGTCTACAAACATCGTAACCCTTTCGGACTTTTGCGACTACATTTCCTACAAGCTGGCCTACCTTTGCGAGGCACTCACCACCCTTGTCATAATCTTTGTTACCAACTTCTATATCGGCCTAATGATCTTTGCAATAGCCATTATCGTTTATCTTTTGATAAACGCCCTTAACAACGCCGTTGGACGCCGAACCATACAAATTCATGACGGGCGAGACAAACTGGGCGAAGCCCTTACCGACATTGTGGACAACCGCTATCTTAGTGCCGACTTAAACCTTAAAGACAATCTTGAAGATAAGTACTTTAAGCGTGTCGACGGGGTTTTGAAGCATTATAAAAAACGTAAAGCATTAAAATCCATTCGTGACAACTATGTCTACCTTCTCTACACCTTCATAATCTTGGTGGCCACACTACTACTTGTAAAGATGGTTGAGGCCAACACCATAACCCTGACTCTTTACCTGGTGATAACCCCATACTTAACATCGTCAATTACCAAGTTTGTGAACTTTTTCTCACTTTCGGCCGACCTGCAAGATGCAAAGGTGGCTTCGCTTAGAATTAAGACCATTTTAGACATGAACGAAAGAGACATGATAGAATTTGGTCGCAACTCCACCGACAAGCTCAGCGGGGCCATGACCTTTACCAACGTCACCTACTCCGAAGCCGACAAACTGGGCAAGTCGCTTGGAAATTTGAAAGACTTCAACGCACAAATAACCAAGAATCAAGTGGTGCTCTTTGAAGGCCTTCGAAACTGCGGTAAACGCTCAATCTTCTATATGCTCCGCCGCGCCGTTAGACCCGACGAGGGGACAATCACTTTTGACACAATAAACATCTACGACTTCGACTCCGAAACCTACAAACACAACATAAGCTACGTCACCAACAAGCCATACTTCTTTAACGATAGCATTATGGAAAACTTAAAGGTGGTGGAAAGCAGCAAGAAAAAGATCTTTGAGGTTTGCAAACGCCTTGGCGTGCATGAGGCCATAACTGCCCTGCCTGAAGGGTATGAAACCAACCTTATAAAGAACCCTAGTGCCCTCTCGGCGCAGCAAAAATTCCTTGTCGGCCTGGCTCGCGCATTGCTGACCAAGAGCGAGATTTTCATGATCTATGAATTCCCTATCGGACTAAACGAGAAAGAACAAGAGACCATCAAACACCTTCTAAATGAGCTTAAGGGCGAACGCACTATCCTGGTGTTCAGTGCCCAAAACCCAATTGACGATATCCTGGATAGACACTTCAAGATTGAAAAAGGCAATGTGGTTGAAGTACCTGTCAAAAAGCCAAAAAAGGAAAGAATCCTCGACAACAAAGACACCGACTCTTCCCCAACCTCGCACTGGCAAGGAAAACTGTCGTAAAAATTTTTTGCGAGGAGCCATCGCCCCTCGCGCTCCCATTTTAAACGGGCAGTTTGGTAAACAAACTGCCCGTTTTAAAGTGTTAGTGCAAGGCTAACGCCACTTTGGTTCCCCTGCAAAACTATTTATTTAAATTTTCGAGTTTTTTTAGGGTGTTTTCAAGACGAGTGAGAGCCTCGGCCTTTTGATCTTTGTCTATGTTCTCATCCTTTTTAACAAATTCTATATACTTCTCAAGGTCGTCTTTATCATCGGCATAAACGGCCATGGCGAGGTCAAGCACATCTTTGCGAAATTCGGGAATATTCAATCGACTTTTCAAAATGAGTTTTGGGTCTTCTTCCTTAATAATCCATTCCAAAAGGTTGTCATATTTCACATGCTTACGCCCGCACTTCGACATTTGGTAAGCGAAGTCGTAGCAGTCATTGCCGTTTTTAAAAAAGTCAAAGGTCTCTTCCATCAAGGCCATGAGTTTAGGCTCATCAAAACACGGATACTGCACGCACACTTCTGTTATAAGCTTGGTTCTTAAGCTTCGGCCTACAGCCCAGGCAATGTCAAAAAGCGTACACTTACGCTTTTTATCCGCCAAAATTTCGCCTATTTCTTTAACTATTTCGTCTATATCCTCAACCATTTTCTTTCTCCAAAAAATATTATACACAAATCAAAGTAAAAGTCAATACGACAGTTATGATACTCGAGGCTTTGCCTCGACGCCCCATCTTTTTCGACATGTTGAAAAAGTATCACAAAAAAGCCCGCCTTCATTTTTTCATTCTTCATTTAACTCGAGGCTTTGCCTCGACGCCCTCATTTTTCATTCTTCATTTTTCATTTTTTATTTTAGTGTTCGGTTGCACAATCGATGTTAACAAAATGATATGCGGTGCTTGTAAAGCAGCAAATTCGGATAGATTTTTGAGATAAAAAGGCCAAACAAAGTTCCTCGCAACACTACTGCTGTGCGAGGGTTTTTGTTTGGCTTTTTTAGCCAAAAAGATGCCGAAGGTGCGGAGAATATTGGGGTCCCCGACAAGCGTAGCTTGGCGGGGAGAGGAGAAGACAAGCGATTGCAGGCGGCAAGCTTCGTTAGAAGTTTGCTGACAATTGAGCTTGTGCTTCGACGAGGTAGAGAGGCGGAACATTAAGTATCTTGTAAGATAGTTTATTTTTTCAGTTTTATTGAAAGCCATTTTTGTTTGCTTTATAATTATTCTTGGTGATAAAAATGACAAAGCAAGCAAAAATTTTCAAAGTAAAGATGGGTAAATATGAGTTTATGCAAAAGCTCTCCCAAGGCAAGGACCCCCTTAGCGGCAAAAAGATATTTACCCCTAGCGAAGAGCTAGAATGTGCTCTTGACACCCTCGCCCTGTTCGTCCTACGCTATGATAAACTCGACGCTGACACCTTTAAAGTCACCGTCAATGCAGATGCTCGCAAGCAGCAAGCCAAGCATATAGTCGAGCAAAAGCGTGAAAAGCAAATAAAGAATAGAAACGTGGGCTCCCGCTGGACAAATGAGGAGGACGCAAGGCTGGTGGCCGAATACAATAGCAGCGTGCCAATTGAGCAAATGGTGACCATGCACGACCGCACTCGTTCGGCCATTGAACGCCGAATCTTAAAACTCATACCTCTTAGCCAAATACGCAAATAAAAAAGGACCGCTCGGGTCCTTTTCTTATGCCTTACTTTTGGTGCTCTCCAAAAATTTTAAGGTTGTATATTGAATACTTAAAGCCGGTATCTTGGCCGTTTGTTCTAAAATATGATGTGTCGCTGAGATAAAAGGCCAGCGTGGTTGTAGCCGAGTTGTCGGCCACTATGTCGTCAATCTTGACTTTGGCGTGGATATGCTTCCCTTCTTTAAGGCTTAAAGCAATGGCGTCGGTGATGTGGGTGCGGCTTCCCGAGGTCAGTGTTTCGTCACCGTTCACCATGTTGGTGATGCTGATAAAAATTTCAAAGTTGTCAACATCCTTGGTTGAATATATGTCAAACTCTATATATTCGATCTTCATCCTATACAGCCAAGAAGAAATGCCTGTGAACTGTGTTCGTGAGAACTGGTTGGTTTGCACGGCCTCGTTTCCCGTATAGTCGCTGAGTTTTCCCTTCCCCGAGCCCACGTTATATACATTGTAGCTTACCGACTTTTCAAAATATCTTTCAAGGTTGAGGCTTTTATCTTTGCCGCAGCCGGCAAGCAGCACGGCTGGCAAGCATAGCACAATTGCAAAAACTGCCATTAAAACTTTTTTAAATTTCATCATCGGTTCCTCCGTCGTTAATATACAATATGCCCAGCGTACCCTTGCCGCAGTGGCTGGTTATGACCGAGCTGGCACAGGTCACGCATACCTCGCCAAAAATATGCTTGCCTTCAACGTATTTTTTAATCTCTTCGGCAATCTCGGGCTCAATCGACGAGTGGGTTATAAAGCAGCGCCTTTTGTCGGGGTTGTTATACTCTTTCAAAACGTCGTCCACATACCCCTTCAAAACGGGCACAATCTTGCCGCGTGGCTTGCCGTTGTTTTTCATTATGCCGTCAATCACTTGTATTCTTGGCTTAATTCTTAAAAGGTTGGCTCCAAACATGGCCATGGCCGAGCACCTTCCTCCGCGGTAGAGATACTCAATCTCTTGAATTATGAAGGAAGCCTGAACATATGGCACTCGCTTTTCCACTTTCTTAACGATTTCATCCTGGGGAAGGCCCTTTTTAGCAAGTTCAGCCGCGTAGAGCACCAAAAGCCCAGTGCCGGTTGACAAGTTTTTGCCGTCCACCACTGCCACCCTGCCCCCAAACTCTTTGGACACTTCCAGCGAGTTGTTATAGCTGGTGCTAAGCCCGCTCGAAAGCCCGATGTGCACAATCTCGCAGCCGGGGTTGTCTTTTAAAATTTTCTCAAAAAACTCCTTGTAGTCCTCACGGCTTATGGCCGAAGTCTTGGGGCATTTTTTATTGGCTTTAAAAAATTCAAAAATGTCTTGCGGGGTAACATCCACCCCATCGCGGTGCTCCACCCCGCCCAGACTGACATAAAGCGGCAGCGTGGGAATGTTAAACTGCTCTCTTTGCTCTTTACTGAGGTCGCAAGAGCTATCACTTGTAACTATGACCATGTTTTCTCCTTAAAATATCATCGACCAAATGGCGGTTATCAAGTTTTGCCCCTCACGAACAATGATGACCGCCTTGCCGATTATGTCTTTGGCTTTGACTGGGCCAAAAATTCGGCTATCCAGCGACACCACGCGGTTGTCGCCCATGACAAAGTATTCATCACTGCCCAAAGTGAGCGAAAATTCATAGGTTTTATCAAGAGCGTCATAGACCTTGTTTGCAAAAGTATAGGTTGGGTTGACCACAGCGTTGACCGTTTGTAGCCCGTCTTTTACGTAGTCCTCTTTGATCTTGACGTCGTTTACATAGACGTCCACTTTATAGTAAGCCACCGTTTGTATGTGTATGTCGGCCACACGCTTGAATGTTATTTTGTCGTTCGGGCGGGCGATTACCCTTTTTATGATGTCCTCACCCGAGGCTGTATAGCCGCCCTCGATAATGACTATGTCGCTGTAGTCGGGATTGTGTGTGCGGTAGCAAAAGACCCAGTCGGTATCACCTGTGCGGTTGATGGTAGGCTGCATACTCGTGCCCTTTATGTCCACCTGCATGAACACGATGTCAAAGACGAACAAATAGCACACAAAGCAAATGCCAAAAATGATCATTGCTCCAAGAAAATAGCTGTAAAAACTCCAGCTTTTTCCAATTTCAACAATCTTTCTTCTCTCTTTTGGCTTTTTACGCTTTTCTAAAGTTTCTTCAAGTTCTTGGCTTTGCATATGCACATTGTAGCACCAATCCCCGCCCCTTGGCAACTGTTTTTTAGTTCCGCGAGGCTTACCTCGCGGTCTAACACCCCGCAAAGTGTGTCGAAAAAGCGATTGCAGGCGGCAAACTTTGATAGAAGATTGCTGACAGTTGAGCTTGAGCTTCGACGAGGGTTCTACTTCGGGGGGGGTATTCTAAATTTCACGCTAGGTGCGGCGAGTTGTGGCGCTAGGCAAGTCTCGCGGAACTAAATGCCTCGACGCCCTATAATTGTTTTTAAGAAAGAATTTCGTTAAAGTTTTATTTTTCGCAATATGCGCGGTAAACAGCATCAAAGAAACATTGTGCTATTTTTTCCATTCCCCATTCATTTGGATGATACATAACATCTTCTGAAGATACGAAATAGAAAGGTAAATTTGTAGAGTTTATTCCGCTATCATTATACAAATCAACAACATGGCATCCGTATTGTCTCGCAAGACGTGTTATTACTTCGTTGTATGCAATAAGGTCGGACTCTGTTGAATGTTCTCCCCTGTTTGGTAAAAGTGTAAACAAAAATACATCTGCGTTCTCATACTTATGTCTAATTTGTGAAAGCATATTACTATAAGACTCTTCAAAAGCACTGGCTGATATACTCCAGATAAAATCATTGGCTCCCATATATACAGCAATAATATCTGGGTTAACAATTGCAGTTTGCTGTTCGTCGAGAGTATCATCATGCAACTGCAAGCATCTTTCCTGTGCCAATTCAGAAGTTTTGTCTGATGAATAGGAATTGTTTACGCACAAATCCATACCCGTCATTTCAAGTGCTTTATACCACCAAGTTTTCCAAACTCTATTAAGTTCGTGGCCGTCCCAATAAGTAAAAGCATTGTTTCCTATGGTAGAGTTGTCTTTTGTATTGTTTGAATAGCCATCGTATGCGCTGACACTATCACCTAAAATTGAAAATTGTTTTCCGCTCAATTTAGCTTTAAGTTCGGTTTCTTTTTGTTTCTGAACTAATTCACCTTCAAGAGTCTCCAAATGTTCAACTTGAGTTTCAAAGTTCCTAAGTTCTGTGTAATAAACATCCATATATATTGAGCCGTCGCCAACGCCGCCCCAATTTTCGTCTTTTCCACAAAATTGCCATGAATATGGAGAAATAACCCTAAGAGGTTTTCCCTTTTTATATCCATCCCATCCATAAACAACGCTGTCGTTAGGACCTCCAAAACCTAAAGTTTCGTCTTCTGCCAATTGAATATCACACTTAAAGGTTGTCCACTGACCAATCCAACCCTCGCCGCCAGCATCGACATAATGATGAATTTTGAATTCCTCTTTTCTTAGTGCATCACTTTCCAAACCTTCTTTTGTGTTTTCAAAAACAGATACTGTAAACACGCCATCCGCCCAATCTTCTCTCTTATCTGACGACGTTATCTCCATAACTGGAACATCAATTCTTGTTATCCTTTTGCCAGCAAACAATCTTAGATCTTTGTATGCAATCGTTTTAGTTACGCCCCAAGATAGATAATATCCGCTTATGTTTTCCTTGTTTTGTTGATTTGCTCTAATGTCAGCCATTGTTTTGAAAATAGGTCTTTCCCATTCCACAATATTAACTTTGACTTGGATAGCAAGGGTGTCTGCATATTCTCCACTTGCAATAACTTCGTCATGAGCCTTGTTATCTAGCAAAGTAAAATTGCCAACTTCGTCATCAACAGGAACATCTTTTAAGCAATAAAGCGACACTGAGTTGTTTCCACCAAGCACAATGGTTTCGTCTTCATTTAGCTTCAAAGGATCTTCGAAGTGAATTATGCTTTTGCCTTTAACCACCAAATAGTTTTGTGCGTTTTCAACCGCCAACTGTTCTCCCATTTTGCGAGCGTTGACGATATCGCTTACCTTGGCAGTTCCCACAGACAAAGTTCCCGACGTTTTAGCATAAACTGTTAAATCCGACACTTCCAAGCCGGAATATAGTGCGACATTGGCATTTTCCTTGTAATATGGCATTAAAGCAATGCGGTTTTGTGCAAGCTGAACATATTCGCTATCAAAAAAATCGCTCATTTTGCCTATTACACCAAGTGTATCTTCAAACACCTCATCTTCATGCGCTTGTGGCATATAACAATTTGTCCTTTGATCTCCAACCCAAACATAATTGTCATAGCCGATGTAGGCATCTTCTACTCCTAGGGTATCCCCCCACCCCCCGTTATTTTCCACGGTGGTGTTGTTATTCTTTGATGTTAAACGAAAAACTATTGGGTTTATGATAGAAATAACAAAAGCCAAGCATGTTAACACCCAAAGCAAACCTTTTTCCCAAGATCTATTCATAAAATTCTCCTTTTAAATAAATCGTCTATTAATAGGGTAGCACTTTTTTTTTAAAAAGTAAAACCAAAAAACGACCAAATTCAACCTGTTTTCCCATATTTTTTTACTGCCGATTATTTATCGATAATTTTTTAGCCCAATCTTTATTATTCCAAAACAATCTTAATTTTTAACACTTCGCCAAGATTTCCCATTACGTCTTCTGGCTGGATAACGAGATAAAATTCTCCCTTATACTCAGGGTTATAGTAAAACGCCGAACCGTCGGTTTGACCAATAAGGTTGCAGTAGCTTACCTTTTCTCCCTCTTTAACTTTAAAAATATTATAATGCCAAATGTTGTCACTTGGCGCATCCCACAAAAGTTGAAGCATACCATTTTTGAATGTTACTTTTGCATTGGTTGGTTTGCCGGGACGTATTGCATAATATTTTTCAAAAGTGGAATTTACATCCCTCTTCTTCCACTCGGAAAATTTTGTGCTTGTCGGGCAAAGCGTTGCCCCGTCCTTAAAGGCTATGTCATCAAGCAAAGAGGTTGAGTCTTCGCAGTTGAATTTTGTCAAGTTTTTTGCATAATATTTATTATCTTTAAATTTGTACCAGCTCGCTTCAATTCCCGCGTTAGAAGAGCCTCCAATAAGGTTGAAATAAAAGTTGGAACTTGAGCCAGTGTAGACAACATGGTTATTAACAAATGTGTTGCCCAGCCACTTTTCTATTCCATTATCCTTTCTTGCAACAAACAATCCTTTTCTTACATACTGGTTTGAAACATTACGCCCATGCACCGGTGCGGCTTTTATAAGGTTATTGGAAACTTCCAGATTGCGAAGGGATAGCAAATCCTTTGAATTCATTTCAATATATTTCCAAGATGTATCCTGTCCATTCCAAGGAAGGTAGTCGCTTACAGTAATCTGTCCATATTGGTTGGTGCAGCAACGGTTATCCCAAACACGATTATGCGTTATCTTGCAACTTGCACATGCCATAGTAGAAATTCCGGCACCATCACAATGATAGCAATTGTTGTAGGAAACATCAATGTTCAAGCAGTTAAAATCGATATCAATTGCTGTGCCATCATAAGGCCCACCTTGCCTAAAGCAATCAAACACTTCATTGTATTTTATTTCGGCATCTTTCAAACTCAAAGCCATTATGCCGCCCTGGCCTTCCATAGGGGAGTCGGTCGAACCATCATCTAAAGTTCCAATCTTGTATTTTCCACCATTATAAACATAGTTACGATTGATGGTGCAACCAGTCGCTGACTCTACCGCAATACATATAGAACCTGCGTCATGCACTAAATTGTTGTCAACATGAACATCATTAAATATTGTAAATTTTGTTTGACTAAAGCCCAAACCCCATGCACAAATACCAATTCCCGTTCTTCCTAGATTATAAACATGATTGTTGGTTATATAAAAACCTTTTAAAACGAAATCATCGGCAGATTCTTCATAGGAATCGTAAATATTGCTTGCTGCTATACCTATAACGTTTGTGTAACAACTATTTGAATGAATAACATTGTTTACTATGTAAACATTTTTATATTTCTCTGTTCTCCCATTTTCGTAGTCATAATTTGCCATTATGCCATACCCACATTCATCTGTGTTTTTGCGACTGCCCCATATTATGCTTAATTCCAAATCACGAACAACAATATTTGAGCAACGCACAATACTAACTGCGGCTTGATGCCCACCAGGGTCAGTAAAAGTTCCAACACTTTGATTTATTTCAATAACAGGTCTCTTGTTTGAGTCGCCATAAGAGGCAATAGTGATGGGATTTCCTTCTATCCCATAACAGTCATATATTTCCAAGTTGGTTTTGAAAACATCTCCTCTTTTCAACAAAATTTGGTCTCCTGGCCTGAAAAAAGGAAGTTGTCCATTCTTCTTGCTGTTACGCGTAAGCCACCTAATATAGTCAAGACTAACAGGGTCATCTTCCGACAAACCTGTTTGGGAGTTAAATCCAGGAGATTCAAAAGTTTTTCCATCTGCCGCCACATAAAATGTTCGCCCATCATGAGACAGTGGATAATTTGTCTTTTCTTCCGCAAGATTAGTGTCCGCAAAAACAAACTCTTTTATCTCGCCTGGAACCATTAATTGTATGCCAAACACAAAAACGAATAGGAGAACAAAACCCAATATCACCGAAATTGATGCAATCCAAACTTTTTTCTTTTCCATTTTTCTACCTTTGCAATTATTACTTTAATAATAACACAAATATTTTCAATATCGCAAACAAATTTAGTTTATCTTATTCGTTTACCTGTTTTTTGTTAGGTTGCAACTTTTCTAACATTTTTATCCAATAAACTAGCAAACTCGTTCGTCGGGGCCCCTATTTTTCCCTCGTGTCGACCAAAAAGAAACACGGCACATGGCCGTGTTTCTTTTTGGTGCTCCACGAGGGACTCTAACCCCCAACCTACCGGTTCGAAGCCGGGCACTCTATACAGTTGAGCTAGTGGAGCATTTCACTAGCGATTATACCTCATAAAAACATTTTTATCAACTATTATTTGAAAATTAAATTTGGTTTAGTGTGCTTACAACTTGAAATACTTTTTGTTAACACAATGACCTTTTTAAAGTCAAATATCTTACACATTATCTTACATATCATTTTGCATATTGTTTGCACAATTTATTCTTTTATTTGTCTCAATCAATTTCGCAATTTTTTAGCTATATCGGCGATTTTTTGAAGGGCGGATGTGTCGGCGCTGGCGGGGAGAGTGTCGGTATGTAAAGATAGAACCATATCGCCTTCGTCAAGGGTGGCGTTAAGGCGTTTGAAGATGTATTTAGCCTGCTTTATGGGCAAATCCTCGTTGGTCTCACCCATCAAAGATTTGCAGGCATGACCACCCGCCGTGAGAATAAGCACACCCTTTTTAGGCCTGAAGCTTGGCCTTTTCTCGGACCAAAACATATAGTTAAACCGCGAGATGACGTTGAACATCGACCCCGGGAGATTGCTGTAATAAATAGGGCTGGCAATGACCAAAACATCGTAATCGTCAGCCTTGAGCTTATCAAACTGATCATGCAAAACACATGGCACTTTTTTGCATGCCTCGCAGCCAAGGCACAGGCCAATCTCGCCCTTGCCGCGCAAATAGGCATAGGCAAAGTCCACTTCGCCCTCGAAGTTTTTTATAAACTCATTTACCAGTCTCATGCAGTCTCCGTTTGCTCTTGGGCTGCCAAATAGAATTAGGGCTTTCATAGGTGTCTCCTTTGTTTCGGCTTCGCCGAAACAATAAAATGAAAAATGAAGAATGAAAAATGAAGAATTATGGCATCGCACTTTGTGCGAGATTGCAGCCTTGCCCCCGTTTGGTGAGCAAACTCACCACCTTCTTCGTCGAAATTCGAGTGCTGGCTAAAAGCAATCATGCTACGCAGGCTTGCCTTTGCTAACCCTCGAACTTCTCCTCTCCCCATCAAGCTCGTAAACTCGCTCGTCGGGGACCCCTTTGTGTCGGGGGAGACTTAGAGAGATGAAATTGTCACCATATGTGGCTCCCCCTCGACGGAGGGAGCTGGTCGAAGACCTGAGGGGGTGAATAAGTATCCGCTTTCTCACGATGTTAACTAGTAACAATTTAGTGCTCGTAAAGTAGCAGATAAGGCAAGATTTATGACAAGAGCGAAGGAAACTGATGTTTGGTAGACCTGTTTGGTCACCAAATGTCAGGTTTCAAAGCTATTGTTATAAAGGTTGCCTTAGGTGCGAAGATATGGGCCGCATCGTAAGCGATGCGGAACCAAAAGTTTGGGTTTTGGGCTAGGCTCGGGCGGTGACATCTACGCAGGAGTTTTCGTCGAAGTTCGAGTGCTGGCTACTCTAGCGGCGAAGTTTGCACTTTCGCCAAGGCTCGACGAGTAGGGTCAAGGCAGGAGTTTATTTAAATAAATGACTGTCTTGCCCTGCTCGGCAGAAACGCAGGCGAAAGTGTAAAATTCGCCGCTAGAGAAATTCTTCGTAGCCGGCGATACGAGCCTGCCACCGCTTATAAAATTCTTCGTACATCTCGGGCTTGTGGGCTTTTTCGGCGTAGACCTTGCACTGAGCGACGGTGTCGAGCTTGTCGAGCATCTTCACAAACTGTGCCTCGGGGGTTTTGTTCTCTTCAAACTCAACCCAAAGGCTGAGAGCCTCGTCAAAACCGTAGGACCTGGCTATGCGGTCAACGGCAGCCTTTTCGAGGTTGTATTTCTCTTCAAGGTCGATCTTGTCCCACGGGCTGATATCCCCGACGTCGATCTCTCCAAGTTCATGGATAAGGATCATTTTATAGACCTTAGCCTCATCGAATTGAAGTTTACGTTTAGAGATAATCCTCATGGCGAGCAGGGCCATTGAGCAGGTGTGTTCGGCGTCGCTCTCCAGTCTCATTGGAGTGCCGCCGTCAACCTTCCATTCCTGCCAGCCCTTACGTAGCACGTTTTTAAGCTTGTATAGTTCTTCATAAAAATTGCTCATAATTTTCCTCACCAAAATTATATTATAATTTTGCAAAAACTTTCGTCAAACAAATAAACAAAAGAAAATAAAAACCACCAAAATGGTGGTTAAAAAAGGCAAGCCAGGTGAATAAACTAAAACTTTTTAAGCCAAATATGATAGTGCGGGCTGAAGGTGCCGTAGTGGGTCAGCACTCGCACATTCTTTATGCTGACAATTTTAAAGTCGTTAAAAAGAGTTTTGCAGTCCTCATCATCAATGTAAAAGTGCGGGATGCCGTTTTCGGGGCCGTCCTCAACGCGTATGCGAGTGTTCTCGTCAACATAGGTGCAGGCCGGGTTGTTGAACCAGTAGCTTTCCTTTGAACCAACAGTGAAATAGACCTCTCCGCCAGGCTTTAACACCCTCTTAATCTCTTTAAGCACTTTGTCAAAGCCCTTTTTGTCAGTGTGCTCAATCACGTTGAAGGCCAAAACGCAGTCAAAGCTGCCAGCTTTATATGGCATTTTGAGCATATCTGCAATGCAAATGTCTTTTATTTTTACCCCCTCTTTCTCGGCCTTTTGTTTTGTCATTTCCACGCTATGCTCGGACAGGTCGAAGGTGGTGACCTCAAAGCCTTTTTTGGCCATAAAGATGCAGTTGCGACCAAAGCCGCAGCCCATATCTAGAAATTGTTTGTATCCCTTGTCCTTCCAGTTCTCGCAAAGATAATAGACCTCGGCGGCCGGGGTGTTCCAATACTTGTCGTCCTTTGGGACAATCTCCCATTGCCATGCTTTAGATTTAACCATATCTCTCTCCTACTATTTTTATTATATCAAAAGCCCAAAGTTTTTCAAACTTTTTTACAGCCCGCCGTCAAAAATACATAACTAAAAAACCACCCATGCGGGTGGTCTATTATTCCTTGGCTTTTATTATGTTTAGCGGCTTTATGCGCGAAAGCATTATGAGCGGAATTAATGCCGACAGGATGGTGACTGCCACCACCACGCTGACAATTATGGCAAAAGTAGCCGGGTTTGCCACAATTAGTGCCATGCCCTTAAAGGCGGCGTTTTGCGTGACCTTGACAAGGCTTGAGGACAAGATGGAGTTGGCAAGATAGGCAATTCCAAAGAGCCCGCACACCGACACAAGACAAATTAGCAGCGAGGCGAACATGAGCTGGAATAAGAAGATTTTGACGAGCTCCACCTTTCTGCCCCCAAGGGCGCGGATAAGCCCAATTTCATAGACACGCCCACGAACAATCTTGCGCCCGAAGTTGAACAAGATAAGCAGGCAGGCGCAAAGCAGCACAATGGCAATGGTCATAAACAGGCTTTTATACATGGTCATCACTCTTACCACGGTGTAGACGGCCGAGAACTGCGGCGAGGTCGAGTAGAAGGCGTGCGGCTCGCCCACCTTGTAAAGGGCGGCGATGTCGGTTGGCTGGTCAAAGTACACAGCGTATGGATAGAGGTCGTAGTGGCGAAAGAACTTGTAGTCGTCGGGGCAAACCTCGAATGACTTGCCATTTTTTGTCTGCTCACGAACATCGACCACCTTGAACTTTCTTGAATACAGCGGCTCATCGCTTGGGTTTCGGCCAGCCGTAAAGCCCTCGATAATAAACTCCTTGTTTTCAAACTGGTCTATAGTTTCACTGGTCAATTCAGCCCCAAACAGCGAATTATAGAGCTCCATGCTCATTATGACCTCACCCGGCTTTAAAAGATACTCACCATAGTAATTGTCCTCGTTCATAGAGCAGGTCAGGCTGTCGGTGTTTATCATCAGCATTTTGCCCGCCGTCCCGTCTTCGTTTACTTCCAAGACGTCGACACGTGGCAACCTTGCATATGTATATGGTTTGCCCTGCGCCGTGCGGTTCATTATTATGGCGTCCAAAAACTCCTCACTGGTAGCATAAGCAACATTTAATGAGGTTCGGGCCTCTTCGACGAACTGGCTGTAGAGGTCGGAGGTGTAAATTTTTTGTGCGTCCTCACGGGACTGAGTTCTTAAAACCTCTTGAATATCCTCAATGAGGTCGTGGTAACGCTCTTTGTAGCCCGTGTTTATGACCCCTCGAACGCGGAATCCCCTATCCTGGGCAATCCAGCCTATAAGCTTGCTGTACGGAAAGTCACCATAGGTGAACAGGTCGGGTGCAAAGTTTAGAACTATGCAGTCGGCCATGTAGTCGGTTATGTAAACACCTTCAGGCTCTTCGTGGTTGACCTGGTCGGTGGCGGCAAAATCTATTTGCCCGTCCTTGCCATAGAGCCTGGCAATATATTCCTCGGTGCAAATAAGCACCCCCACGCCCTCTTTGGCGTACAGCTCTTGATAGGCGGTAACCTGGTCAATCGTGTTGCCATTTTGGATGGTGGTAGAATCTTTGTCTAGCGGAATTGGCAGGTTGTAAAGAAGATACATTCCGCCTTGGTTTGGCGTGTCTTTAAACCTTTGCAAATCCTCTTCGGTGACCATGCCCATCTTGTTGGTGGAAACCACCGTGGTAAGACCGGTTGCATAATAGCCCTTTTGCAAGATATACACATCGTTATACGCCCCCGAGACCGTTTTGAGAAGGTCGTTGCCATTAAAGCTCATCAGCATTTGGCAAAGGCCAAACAACATGACCAAAAATGAGACTATGACCGTGGAAGCAATAAAATTAAGCAGGCTATTTTTGGTGAACTTGGCCGAAAGTTTTATTACCTTGCTGGCCGGCAGGTTGCTACCTTTAAGCGGCCGGTTCTTTGGCGGCTTTTCACTCTTTTTCTTATACTCTTTAAAAACATCTTCCTGTCTCGAGAATTTGAGCTTGTTTTTCCTCAGCTTTTCATTTACAAGGGCCACCTCTTCCTCGGTGAGAGAGCGGCTACTTGGCAGGTGAATCTCTTTGTCGTCAATGACCAGGTCGTCGCTGGCCGAGGTTCGCTCTTTGTCCGAAATTATCTTGCCCTCGCTCAGGCGGATTATGCGGTCGCCGTACTGCTTGGCGTGCTCAATATTGTGCGACACAATGACCACAAGGCTGGTTTTTGAAAGCTCTTTTAACAAATTTAAAATTTGCGTGGAAATGACCTCGTCGAGGTTGCCAGTTGGCTCGTCGGCAAGGATTAGGCTGGGGCTTTTAACTAGAGCTCGTGCTATGGCCACACGCTGCTGCTGCCCGCCCGAGAGCTCTTTTGGATATCTATTTTCGTAGCCCTCAAGCCCTACAATCTTTAAGGTCTCGGCCACCTTTTTATCGTCTTTTATATGCTGAAGGTCAAGGGCGAACTTGACATTTTCAAAAACGGTCAGCATATCCATAAGGTAATAGTCTTGGAACACAAAGCCCATATACGAGTTTCTAAACTGGTCGAAACTCCCCTTGCCCCCCATTTCGGAAAACTTTATGTCATCGATAAAAATGTCTCCGCTGGTCACGTTGTCCAGCCCGCCGAGAAGGTTTAGAAGGGTACTTTTACCGCTACCGCTCTTGCCCACAACAAAGACCATGCCCTTGTTGCCAAGTTCAAACGAGACGTCGTCTAGCGCGGTGCAAGACTGCTTTGACGAACTTTTGTATATCTTAGTAAGGTGCTCAACTTTAATCATGGGCCAAGTATAACAAAAGCCCCTTTTTAAGTCAAGCACATGGGAGACGTTGACGGAGACGAAAAAATTTAAGCGTTAAAAATTATAAAAATTTCAAAAATTCGCTAGCACAAAATATGGTTAAGTGTGATATAATACTACCATTAAAATCCGATTTGCGTACAACATAAGAAACAGCAGGCGTGATTTAACTTGCTGTTTTTTTTACGGCAAAAAGGATGATTATGGAAAAGACTATTCAAAACACTGACAACAAATTTTTAGGCACCGAAAGGATTGGAAAACTTTTGAAAATGTTTTCTATCCCCTGCGTTTTGTCTCTTATTATTCAAGCACTTTATAACCTTATTGACCAAATTTTTATTGGCAACTCTTCTCTCGGCCAGCTTGGCAACACGGCCACCGGCATTGTTTACCCCCTCACAGTCATTGCCCTTGCACTTGGGCTGTTTATTGGTGATGGAAGTGCGGCCTGCATAAGCATAAACCAAGGCCGAAACCAAACCGAGGACACCCACAAGACCATTGGCACTGGCATCAGCATTGGTTTTATTGTAAGTGCTGTGCTGGTTTTAGTCAGCTTTGTGTTTAGAAAGCAAATTTTGGTGGGCTTTGGTGCTAAAGAGAGCGCCGTTCTCGATTATTCCATGCAATACTCAACATGGATTATTATTGGCTTTCCTCTATTCTTGCTTGCCTGCGTTCTAAACCCTATCATTCGTGCCGACGGCAGCCCGAAGTTCGCCATGCTTTCGATGGCGCTTGGAGCCATAACCAACATTGCCCTTGACCCGCTATTTATCTATGCTTTCAAAATGGGCATGAATGGAGCTGCCCTCGCCACATTTATCGGTCAGCTTGTGACCTTTATTTTGAGCGTTTGCTACTTTATAAAGTCCAAAAACTTTAAGCTCACCCTAAAGAGTTTCATCCCCGACTTTAAGTTGCTTTGGCAAAGCCTAAAACTGGGCATTTCAAGCTTTTTGACCCAAATTTCCATTGTCATCATCTCTATTGTCACCAACAATATTTTAAACATCTATCTTCCCGGCGACACCTCGGCCATCGGCCTTTTGACCATTGCCTTTAAGGTGTTTGGAATTGTGGTCAGCATTGCCATCGGCATTGCCTCGGGCGGCCAACCAATACTTGGTTATAACTATGGCGCCAAAAAATACGACCGCGTTAAAGAGGCTTTTAAATATATAATGCTCTCCACTCTCATCGTGGGCGTGGTGGCCACACTGCTGTTTGAGCTTTGCCCGCAGTATATTTTGGCCATCTTTGGCTACAAGCAAGTGCCTGAATTTGGTATACTCATCTTCCGCATCTACCTTGGCTTTATCCTTTTAACCTGCATGACCAAGGTGGTGTCCATCTTGTTCCAGGCCATAGGCTCACCCGTAAAGTCCACCCTCATTGCCATGCTGCGCGACCTTATATTCCTTGTTCCACTGACCATCTTGCTGCCTCTCAGCACCAAGACCATCTACCCATTTTACTGGGCGGCACCAATCAGTGATGTGCTGACCGCCATCGTGGCCACTGTGCTAATAATAAGGCTGTTTAAGCAAATAAACAAAGGCCAAGAAGCAACCACCGAAAAGGCCGTGGCCATCTTGCCATCTAGCAAGGGGGTCATTGTCACAATATCCCGTCAGCACGGTGCCGGCGGAAGAGAGATTGGCCAAAAACTTGCCAAAAAGATGGGCGTGCCTTTCTATGACAAGGAGCTCACTTCGCTAATCGCCGACGAAAGCGGCCTTGCACAAGAATATATCAATAATATAGAAGAAAAGGACTCAATTTTGTACGATTTGTATCTCTCCACCGAGGCCAACCAAGCCGCAATAAAGGCCCAGGAGCTGGTGCTAAACAAGATTGCACAAAGCGGCTCTTGCGTAATCGTTGGGCGTGCTGCCGACCATGTTTTGCAAAACTATAATCCCTTCAAAGTGTTTATCCACGCTCCAACCGAGTTCAAACGGCAAAGGATAATGCAAAACTACGGCGACGATGAAAAACTGGCTAGCGAAAACATTGATCGAGCCGACAAACGCCGTGCCAAATTTTATAACAGCGTCACCGGCAAAACTTGGGGAGACATAAACAACTACAATCTCTCCATAGACAGCTCAATGGGCATCGACAAGGTTGTCGACCAAATTTACACGGCCATAAAGCAGTAAAAGCGCCGCTCGCAAAATTTTCTTCACCCCCTCTTCACAAGGGCAAAATAGTATGGTATAATATCTTCGTGAGGAAGATATGAAAGTTTTTAGTGTTGCAACTAATGTTGACCCAAAAGAGGCCGAGGCCTTTGTGGAGAACATGAAGGTCCTTTTATCGGACACTTTTGGCAAAAAGCATGAGAACTCCATTTGCTCAATTCTAGACGACGCATGCTATGTTTTTGTTCCAAAGACCCATGCTGTGGACAGGGAAATGTTAAATGACTGGTATCTTGAGCAGGCCGAAAATTTTGGCTTTGATAACATCCGGGATTTTTCTAGATTCTTGCAAGATTTTCCATACCAAAAGATGAGCCAAATTGAGAAGCACTTAAGGCTTTTAGCCGACCTTCAAGCTGACGCGCCATCCGAAAAGCTACAAAAGATTACCAAAGAGGCCGACGATGTGCTAGACAAGTTTTTCAAAAAACACAAACTTGCCAGCGACACTTCTTCAAATGCAAACAAAATTGCCTCCATGCTCCTACACTACCCTCAGCTCTTTTGCAGCAAGACAGTCTATGAAATTTTGTCCTTCAAAAATTTATACAACTATGATTACAACCAACTGTCCGAAATAAAGATTGTCCAAAGCCTGATTAGGTCGTTTAATCTAGACCCATCCTTTGACATTGATGAATTTATCTATCAATTAAAGATGGAAGACGTAAATGAAGTCAAAAATATTGCAAAAGTGGACAAAGACACCGCTACTGAAATGATTGCTTGCTTCAGCGCCACGGCATCGGCCTTGATTGAATTAAAACTTGACTATGACGACTACATAACAAGCGCACTCACACAAAGTTCTTTCTACGACTACCTAAATAGCCTGGTAAAAGATGGGCGCCTGGATTTTATTCAAAGGTTCAATGAGCAGTTTAACGCTCTCTCGGCCATGGCCTTTGGCGAAACCAACACCGAAGCTTTTTGCAATAACTTTGTGGATTTAAAAACCTATTTTAATGTGCTGTTTTGCTTTTTGAAAAAGGATTGTCCAAACATCATCAGCATTCACGAATGCCTGCACCTGATTTCGGGCAAATTGACCGACGATCCTTTGGGAATTTCCGATAGCAAAGCTTTTAAAACCGGGCTGATGACCGAACGCTATGCCGCCGGCCAATCAGTTGTGATCGGTGAGACCTTCAACGAGTTCTACACTCAATATTTGACCCACAAAACTGCCGAAGCCCACAATATTCCTTTAGATTTTGAAAGTGGATACGATAAATACTTGCCTCTGTTTGAAAAGTTTTTTGACAAGTACTCTCCCGAGCTAAAAGAGGCCTACCTTTCTTGGAATTTCAATTCACTAATTAAAAAATTTGGTAGAGACAACATTTTAAAAGTCTTCAGGGCCACCGACTATCTCTTTGAAGTTTCCAAGGATGAAGCACCGGGAGTAGTCTCCGACGTCGTCACCCTCAAAAATTCCGAAACCCCTCTTAGTCAAAGAAAACTGCTAGCCGGCCTGCTCGAAGGCCACTCTTGCTATGAGCCTATTATAAAAGCCGTAGAGCAAGTCCAAACCTGCTTAGACTGCTTGGAAGAGCACGCCGAACAAAATAATAAAAATAAATAAAATATCCCCTCAGCCAACCGCTGAGGGGGTTTTGTTTTCTAGAAGATTATATATTTTCGCCGCCTGCCGGCAAGTATGTGAACTCCAAATTGGTCTTGCGGTCATAAATTTCGCCCTGCGGCTCATCAAACATTGAACCGGGGGTGCTTTTTCTTGCGTAACAATAATTGCAGGCATGGCGGCAAGTGTCATACCTGCCAATATCTACGGCTGGCATGCAACCGCAATATTTTCGCTGGCCGTCAACCTTGTTATTTTTGCGTTTGACCACAATCCCCATGTCTTTATACTTGTCACTTAGCAGCTTTTCAAAAATTTGCCCGTCGATGCACTTGCTTGGACTAATCCCATACTTTGACCAATCCCCCGCCTCGGCGCAGGCTTCAATTTGAATGCCATTTTTGTTTGCAATTCGAGAAAAGGCCGCCAAAATTTTATGTTTATCATTTAGCGACGGAGCGTGCACCTCTTTTGAACAACCCGAATAACTCTCTATAACGAAGCTTATTTTGCAATGCCTAGTGTGGCCACTAAGTTCCTTACACAATTTTTCAAAAACTTTAATATGCCAGTCGGCGTCAATGCCATCGGTTACCAGTATTGGATCATATCTCCAAATGACCGGGCAAAATTTAGAAAGTTCTTTAAAGCTGGCTATCCTTTCTTCAAGTGGCGGCAGGCCACCTTCAATGCTAGAGGGATAAGCGTTCAGCGTGTATAGAAAATAATATTTGTAGTCCTTTAGGCTTTCAAGGTTTTTGATAAGCGGCTTCGGGTTCTTTGTCCAAAAAACCATGCCTTCCACCGTTCCGCTCACTTCAAACTGCTTTTCACCCAATAAATTTTGGCTTTTTTTACTTATTTTTACAGGTTCTAGCCTAATTTTTGCGATTTTTGATGGGTTTATGGGGTTTGGAACCAACACAAAGCCCCTTTTTATGCAATTCATAAACCAATCGCCATAAAAAGCAGGTATATCCGTCCTTCGACTAACACTGAGAATCATTGTTTGTCTCCAAATAATAATATACCATATTGTTTTGCCTTTTCAAAGCTTATTGCCGTCATTCCCCTTTTTCTTCTAGACAACAAGCTTTTCTTTTTCTTCTTCTCAGAGTGTTTTTGTGTTGAAAAATTTATCCCTCTGCTTTTCTGTCTGCAGTTTACAAATTAATCCGCACCCGAAACTGACGATACTAAAAACAAAAATTAATTTAAATTAATGCACTAACCAAAAACCGCACCCAACCTCGGGTGCGGCTTTGGTTTAGTTCTCTTAACTAAATGTAACCACTATTTTGGTGATCAAGACTTGCATCTCGACATCCCCTTTTCTAATGGCCAAAACACCGTTTGAGTTAAATTGCAGTTGGATGTCAGGTTCGCTGGAATAGCCATGAACATTCCAGATGAAGCTAGCGTCAAACATCTCATATCCGCTCAGGTTAGAGGTGCTTTCACCCTGGCCACTGAAGGTATACAGCAGCACATCATTTGAGTAGATGTCAATTTGAATATTGCAGTTTGCCTCGTCATACATCTCGTTTAGGTCAAAATCAACTTCGATCTTGTCGGTTTCGTATGTGCCGTCATAGCGAGTAGAGTCCAAAATTTCGGGCTGGCTGTTGGCGTCAAAAATTCCGCCATGGGCTTCGACATCAATGTTTCTTAACTGGACATCTTCTAGCAAAACTTGCATGCTGTCACCCGCCTGCCCTGCGTTCACCTTGACGATAAGCTGGTTGCTGCCGCCGTTTATATATAGGCTATATGTAATTAGCCCGTCAGCTATTGTGCCCTCATCCCCCTGAGTCCCCTGGAAGCCAAGGAAATATGCGTCGACAAGTGCGTCTTCGCCGGTGCTGGCCACAAGAAAGTCCACGCCTTTTACAAACGTTTTTGTGTATGTTTGCCCGTTGACGGTAATTTTTATGGTAAAGCTTTCGAAACGACCCAAATCGTTAAGGGTGAACTCAAATGGCCTGACCTCTTGAGCCCCACCTGTATAGACCTTGGCGTTAGTCTTGCCGTCGTCACCAATAATGTAGGTGAGCACAATGTTGTCGTCCCCGCGATAGAATTTAAATTGATTAGAAAACGTCACATTTTTCATGCCAGGCACATTGTCTAAAACCTTTATTGACTGTCTATCCACGTCTATATCGAAGCTATTCATCTCTACGCCCGAGAAGTATGTGTCAGGAGTGTCGTATTCGCCAATTTCAAAGGTGTAAGTTTTTCCACTCTCGTCATATTGAATATTCTTTACAGGCACGCCGTTTACTGAAAATTTGATGCCCGCAAAGTCCACAATTTGTTCCAAAGTGTCCGTTTGCGACGATGCACATTCAATTCCCGCTAACCTATACTTAAGTATCAGCTTTTGCCCATATGTTTTTTGTGGTAGGCTACCCTCTTGCCACTCTTGTGAATCTTGAGTTTTCCAACCCACGCGTTCAAACTTAAAGACAATGTTGTCGGTGGTAGCGTCGCCGTCGCTCAAGTAGACAGTCCCCGTTCCGTCATCATGGACAGCCGAGCTTATATAAATGAGATTGCTTAGGCCGTCCTGCGACAGCTGCAAGATGCTGGACTCATTGACATTTTGAGTGGAGAACTCAAGGGCGTACACCCTTTGCCCCTGAAGCTCGGTCAGGCTCACCGACTGGGCTATAGAATTTTCCACTGTGAAAACTCGAAGCAGTGAAGCTTTGTTAAATGGTAGATCCCTGTCCTCGTTTACATATTTTATACAAAGGGTAAACGATTCCTCGGTCATGTCCACATTGATAAACTTGCCCGCAAGGCCGAACCACCTATCTTCGTCTTGACTGCCCACAAGAGGCATGAACCCGCCTACAGGCTGGCCGCCCACGCCTTGTTCCTTGTTATCCACCCATACCTGGATGTGGTCAAGGAAGTCTCGCATCACTTGGTCGCTGGTATTAAGATCCACCGTGTTTTCAATGCCAAGTTCAATCTCGTTTATTTGTGGGTTTGGCTTAGACAGCGTGAAGCTATAATCCACCTTCTCGGCGAAAGGTATGGTTATAACAAAGGCACGGTAATTGCCGTCAGGTTGCTCATCCTTTATCTTGGTGGTAAAAGGCTTATTGTTGACCTCTCTGACCGTCAAATTAATGTCCCATTTTCTTGTCAGCGAAATTTCTACCGTTATGTTTTCTTTAGACTTGGTCTTTTCAGGACCATAGGTAAAAGTGGCGCCTGTGGCTGTCGAATTGTTATTAACACTTACCGACGAATTACAAATGATGTAGAAATCCCCACCAAAGTCATCAGTGGTGAAGCCATCATAACTAATGCTTATAGTCCCCTGCACCGAAACGGCTTTTTGACAGCCAACAAAACAAATTCCGGTGAGCAGTACCAAAGCAAAAACGCCTAAAAGGCTAAAAAATTTCTTTGCCATATTCTCTCCTTTATATTTATAGTCTACCACAAATTATTAATTTTTACAAACAAAAGTGATATATATAAATTTATTGAAATTATCCAAATTTTCCTCGCCCCCGCCGCTATTTCACAGCCCTTTACTTTACGCAAATTCGCTCCAATGGGTATTGATTTTTTGCAAACCCCATGATATACTAAATGAGTAAGGAGAATTAGCTATGTATAAGTTTAAAGATTTGGCTGTTTATAGAGATTTACGAACTGACCAATTAAGATTGGCCGTTATCAGCAAAAAAGATTCCTATCGAGAAGCCCTTTTTGTTGCTGACGAAAGGGTTAGGCCTTTTATAGCAGAGGACATATGGAAAAAGTATCAAATAAACTCAGTTATGGAAAGATTGCTTGGCCTTTCTTTTGATTATAATCAGGAATTTTCGATTGAAAATTTGCAAGCTTTGGAGCTGGGATTGAATGCTGCATTATGCCGTTCGTTTCTTGCCTCTTTGGTGGTTACGGAGGATGGAACAGGGGTTTTTGAATGTATGAAAAAGGGCGATTTGCTTTTTGAACCCCTTTATCAAAGCACCCTCTTAGGTCATTTATTTACCGAAAGAAACGGAAAGTATAGTATTGCACCTCGTGTCCCTAGAAGTATAATCTCTCAAACCGGGGTTAAATCAACTATAGAAGAGTTCCCAAGATTAGCTATTGCTTCTCTAATAAAGGGACAGTCGCCTTACGGTGTGTTCCCTGACCGATCAATGTATCTCGACGAAGATGAATGCCCCTGGTTCACACTCGAGGCCTACAATAGCTTTCTTGCAAAGCAAAAGAAAACCGAGCCCGACACCACCAGTTCTAACGACAAGAATTAATGCATTTAAACAAAGCCGCACCCCACCTCGGGTGCGGCTTTTATATAAAAAGCGGCGACTATTTAGTCTCCGCTATTTTTTTCTCTTTTTGTGTGGCACATTGGGCATTCTTTATCCTCTTCAAAAAGTTGGTAGCCACATTTTTTGCAATATTCAACATTTTCAACCGCTTCACCCGATTCAACTTCTTCAATTTCCTGCTCTTCAATAACCTTTTTGCTCAAAAGCAGTTCTTCCAGGGTGTCGATGCGTTTCATTGCGTTATTTAAGCCAAGCAGTAGTATAAGTGACATTGTCCAAGACAGGGTGGCTATCAAAAACACAGCCACGCTTATGGCTTTTTGTACGGTAAAAATAAGTAGTACTAACTCGCAAGATACAAATGCTATGGCGTAAATAATTGTTACAATCCCAACAATCGCCGACCAATTGTTTTTTTTCATATTTCCCTCCTAAAGTTCTTTTTCCCTTTTTCGTATCATCTCTTTAAGTTTTGCCGCAAGTTTTTGGCTGGCCCATCCAAGCCTGTCCACTATCTTGGTGGCGTCAGCTATATATTCTCTCTCTTTTTCTTTCGACCAGCCCGCCGGGGTTTCATAGAGGTTGCAAATTCTATCGGCCAGCTTCACGGCCGCCACCTCTTTGCTCTTTAGCGCGTTTATCCTCGAAAGGCTGTCACCAAGCCTGTCTTCATATTTTAGCTCTTGGTTTTTGGTCAGCGCCAACACTCCCGCCGCCACCTTGTCGCCAAAATGCTCTTTTAAATACTCCAGCGTAAGCGGGGTGTCTTCCAGCGTGTCATGCAAGAGCGCCACGGTTTGAGCAAACTCGATGTCCAAATCTTTCTCGGCGTTTTCTCCAATTATATTTGCCACCATAATGCAGTGGTTATAATATGGCACTTCCTTGCCATCCACAATGTACTTTTGCTTTGCATGCATTCTTTTGCAAAGCTTCAACGCCTCTTCTTTTATCATAAGCATAAAATAAATGAATTTTCGCACTTTGTCAATAATTTCTCCCACATTAGCCCACCAACCCCTCTTGTTTCCCTCGCACCATCAAAGCCATTTTCAAATTCACACTTTGTTACAAACAATGATTTTATCTCTTCAATAGAAAACTAATTTGAGCAAAAGAAAGTTTAGAAAGAAGCATTTAATGCAAAAACTCAGTCACCCGACTGAGTTTTTTCGTTTCTTTTTGCATCCCATTTTCTATTTCTACTACAAATAAAAAAGTAGGCATATAGCCTACTTGCCAAATTCCATTGGCCGGTGCATATAACAACGTTATATACCGCTTACCAAGTTTTCACTTGTCACAAAATATTATATAATAATAATTTTTATTGTCAATGGCTTTCTACAAAAATTTTCTCCCCTCATCAAACTCGTTGAGTTCGACTCTCCTTTGCTTAGGGATACCAGCAAAAGAAAACCGCCCACAAGGGGCGGTTCTTTTTGCTGGTAGAGCCCGATGCGTGTAAATCGAATTATATATTTATCGTTGCAATAAAATCATCAAATTTATAAACTTTGCATGGTGGATTCATAGGTCCGTCGTTTGCATATTCAAGTATTGCGGAATCATTGAAACGAACCCAGCAATAAGTTCTAAAACTACCATCTTTACACTTTATATTATTGTCTAATAATATTTCGCACAATAATTCAATTTGGTCTTGATTGTATGTCACAATAATTTCTTCATAGTGTATTAAATCAAAGATCCTTTTATTCTTTTGGGATAATATTTTATATATTTCTTCATGCTCACTATTTTTTATCATTTCTATTTCGTTATTTGAGACTTTAGCCATGTTGGTTTTAATAGAATTAAACTTTTGTATTTGATTAGCAAATTGTGTTTTAATATTTTTAATATCGTTATCGTTTACTATTTCTATATATTTCATCTCTAACTCCTTTCTTATTTACGAATAATAATAAAATAATATTTTTGCGTCTTTGTATTTATATTTGCTCCAATTTTTTAGTATTTGTCTATTAATGGGAACTAAATATTACCACTTGTCCCGTTGTATCCGTTATTCCAGCTATCATAATCATAAATCAATTGTCTTTCCGTATTGTCAAGTTCGTCCTTTGTGTCACATTTTATTATTTTAATTTCAAACAACAAGGATTTATCGTCATAAGCTGAGGTATAATAGTCTTCTGCAAAAATCGGATTTAGAGGTATTGTTCCTTTAAAGTGTTGCTTTAATCTTTTCAATACGTCTTTAGATTGTCCCACATAATACTTATCTTTTTCTTTGTTGTGAATTATATAGCAACCTATAATTTTTTCATATTCTATCCCAGAAAACATTTTTAACGGGATGAAATCTGCATCTTCTTGTATATAATCAACAAGAGGAGTCACTTCGGATATTTTTTGTGCATATGTTATTTTAATTTCGTTTATTTGTTGTTCACATTCTTTTCTTTTACTTGCGATATCTTTTTTAAATGTATCTATTGAATGTTTGTTGTTTTGGATAATTAAACTCTCATCATCAATTACCTTTTGTAAGTTATCGTTTTTTATTTGTAACAAGGTTATAGAATTTAAAATTTTTGTTTTTCTCTTATTTGAGATTAAATATGTGTATATTCCCAAAGTGAAAATGCTTTTAATTAAACTAGGTGTTGCCTCTTCTATATTTTTTATGATCAATTCTTTCTTTTGACATTTTTTATTTATTTTTTTAAGTCTCTTGTTTAATTTGCTCAAAATTAAATCATGTTCTTCTATTGATTTATTACAATTTGATATTTCATTTTCCTTGGTCATTTTAAAATTATTAAAAGTAATTGAATTTTTTTGAAGTAATTCATTTTTTTCTCGAATCAAATAGTTTTTTATAAACCAAGACGGCATCAACTCTTCATTGTTTAAACTTAAAATAATTTCCTCTGCAAAAAGACGTATTAATTCATCTTCATGAATATTTAAGGTTTCCAATAGGGAGTTGGTAAGTTTAATGGATTTTTTTATGGTCTTATTTCTTATTTTCCACTCGGAGAAAACGGGATACTTAACATAATTCTGAGTAATATAACGCTCAATAGTCCTATACTGTTGACTTTGTAAAAATTCAATCCTAGTTATGCGAGTTTCTGGATTAAATTCCACACTTTGTACTGCATACTTGGGTGGTAATTCTTTTATATTTCCACCCTGTGCTTTTATCAATTGCTCATTGTTTTGCACTTTTTGTGCATGATTGATAGAAGCGGCTAGTCTCTTTATAGATGTCATTGAAATTAAACTTCTTGTCATGTTTTCTCCTTATTTGTGAATTATCCTTCATCTTTTTGGTTTTCGTTTTTAGTTGATTTTATTGGATTTAGTAAAAGTTTACTAGAGTCAGATATTGGTTTTGTAATAGTTTGAATCATTTCGATTTGTTGTTGAATATAATCAGTTTGAACCTTTTTTAAAGCATCTGCTAATTCTCTTAGAACAGGAGTAGTACATTTTTGTAAATTATTTTTTAAGGTCTTTCGAAACTTATTTAACACATCAGAGTTATATAAAGGAGACAGAAAATCAATACTCTCATAGGTTTGTTCACTCAGCATTTTCTTTTCTTGATTTTCAATTTCTTTTAACTTCCTCATGGAATTATCGTTTTCACTGCCATTTATGTTTTGTAAAGCAGTCGTTAAATCTAATTCATCACAAATGTCTATAAGCTTAAAATTTGTTGTTCTGTTGAATTCATTGGCTAAAAATTCTTTATTTTTTATGAATCCGTTATCTTTTGTAACAATAACAATATCTGATTTTATCCAATTTATTAAACTTTCCCAAATTATTTCATCCCCAACAGTTTTTTTATCAGACATTGGTGGATTCCCTATATACTTTCTCTTTAACGCTTTATCTACTATTTCATCAGTTCTTGGTATAACAGTAAATTGTGTTAATTCGTTTTTTAAAAAAGCTTTTAATGAACTATTATTTTGATAATAAACTGAGGTATGTAATTTTTCGTTTTCTTTTGTTAAAACTATTGCTTTTTTAACTATTTCTTTTTCGTCGGGGCATAAGAATTTATATTGAATTGGTTTTATATTTACTTGTTTGCCTAAATTATTATCTTTGTTATTTTCAAAATGATTGGGCAAATTTCTATATAGTTCATCAATTGTTTGCTGTGTAAATATAATATTATTTTTATGTGACTTTATAACACGAATAAATGTTTCGAATTCTTCTTTTGTAAGCCATAAATAGCTTAAAAATATATTTGAGTCTAAAACGATTTTTATATCTGGATTTTTTTGAACTTTATAGTCTACATTTAATCTATTTTGTGTCATTTATACCTCCAACTTTTGTAGTTTTTTCAATTTGTATATTAGATAAACCCCGAGTAATTTTGTTCTATTATCAATTTTTCTAAATACTATAACTATTAATAATCACAACCATTATAGCATAATTTTTATAAAAAAATATATTTTTCGGAGTAAAATATAAATTATTTTAATTTGGGATTCTGGCGTGTGCTTGTCTTGATACAAGTGGCGTCGCTTTGCTCCGCCAAGACAAGCACACGCGGACTAAACTGACTGACTAATTAAAAAGAGAAGATAACTCGCTTAAAAGCGGTGGCTAATTTGTGTCCCCGGGACAAGCCGATCGTGGAGCACAAATCTTAACGCCACCGCATTTTTTGTTTTATTCTTTTTTCAAACTTTTAACACGAAAAACCATTAAAGCAAAACGATTGTGTTTCCAACTTTTCAAACGAAAGTTGCAATCAATCTATGCTTTTATAATTTTTTGGTGTAAACTTTGGAAAAAGTTGAGGGCGTGAGGATAAGACGTGTGCTTGTCTTGAACAAGTAACCCGTTTTTGCTCACAACCTTTTCAACCCCAAAACAGCCATTTGAGATTATGGCGTGTGCTTGTCTTGATACAAGTAGCAAAATATTATTTGGCATTTATGCGTGTGCTTGTTTATACAAGTAACACGCTTTTTATATTTTTCAAAAAAACGCAAAAATGAAGCAAAAAGTTGTCATTTGTATGGTTTTTTATGGGTTTTTGTTAGGAAATTATGCAGTTTTTGTGCAGTTTTAGTTTCTAACACTCTTCAATAAAAGTGTGTTAGTATTCAATCGTGCCGAGCAAAACAGAGCACAAAACAAGGAGTTTTTGCCATGAAAGTATCCTTTACAAATTCCCTAGACACGAGCGTTTTAGACAAGAGTTTTTATCTAAAAATGCTTGAAGAGATACAAGTATTAAAAAGTCTTTCGACAAGTGGTGGGTAAACAAACCCAACTGCGTTGTCAAGGGTGGACCAATAGACCATCAAGGTGGCTTGATTAAACGAGCAACAAGTTGCCCTTGACAACTTGCCGTGTTTGTTTTGGTGGTGGGTGTCGAAAGACAAAAAAACGAAATTAAAAGGAGTGAAAGAAAAATGAAAACAGCAGTTGTATATGCAAGGTATTCATGCGACAACCAAACCGAACAATCTATCGAGGGTCAATTAAGGGTGTGCGAGCAATATGCAAAGAACAATGACATTTTGATTCTTGACACCTACATTGACCGAGCCATGACGGGCACAAATGACAATCGACCAGCTTTTCAAAAGATGCTAAAAGACAGCAAGAGCAAGGAGTGGAATTATATTCTTGTTTACAAGTTGGACAGATTTTCACGAAACAAGTATGAGGCAACAATACACAAACACACACTTGCAAATTATGGCGTTAAAGTTTTATCTGCCATGGAGAATATCCCAGACACGCCCGAGGGGATAATACTTGAAAGTCTGCTAGAGGGCATGAATCAATACTACTCTGCCGAACTTGCACAAAAGGTCAAGCGTGGTATGTATGAAAGCCGAATAAAAGGCAACTTTACAGGTGGCGTTCTACCTTATGGCTACAAGCTTGACGGAAAGAAGATTATCATTGACGAGCAAAAGGCGGAAGTTGTTAGGTATATGTATAGCCAATACGCAATAGGCGTTTCAGTAACCGACATAATAAAGAGCCTAACCAATCGTGGAATACTTAACAAGAACAAACCATTTGTGCATAACACCGTTTACAAAATGCTTAAAAACGAAAGATACAAAGGAATTTATCGACTTGATGGTAACGTCTTTGATAAATTATTTCCACAAATTATTGACGATGAGCTCTATGAAAAAGTGCATAAGAAAGTTGAATTGAACAGATTTGGGACAACAAGTGTAAAATCTTTCTACTTGTTTAGAAACAAACTGACTTGCGGTTATTGTGGTATGCCAATAAGTGCCGAGTCTTGCAGAAATAGAAAGCACGAAAAAGTGAACTATTACAAGTGCTCTGGAATTAAAAAACACAGAAATGGGTGCGTTAAAACTACCATAAGGCAAGACGTTTTAGAAAAGTTTTTGCTAGACACCATTATTGACGAGTTAAAAAAGCCAAAGAACATGGCGTTAATAGTTAAGCAGATAATGGACTTGCAAAACAGCAACGCAAACAATTCATTTTTGGAAATGTTATTAAAGGCGAAAAAACAAGCCGAGAACGCTCTTGACAATGTTATGCAAGCGATTGAGCGTGGAATCATAAACAAGACCACCAACAAGCGAATGTGCGAGCTAGAAGAACAAATTGAGCAGTTGGAAAAGCAAATAATCGTTGAGCGGAGTAAAACGGGCGTAAAAATAAGCGAAAAAGACATAATTCAATATTACACACAAGCATTAAACAACTCTGCATTGTGGATAGTGAGCAACCTAATAAAAGAGATAAAGCTTTACAACGATAAAGTGGAAATAACCTTTAATAACCCATACAAAAAGAGTCCTGACGATAAGGGCTCTTCTTTTTTGTCTATAATTAAAAACTTGTATTTACAACACCCAAGAAAAAATCAACTTATAGCAATTAAAACGCAAGTGGATTTTTATGTTTAGCGGTGTTTATTCCATGGTGTTCTTGACATGAGCCTCCAAGGAACGATTATGGTGGGCAATGGGGCAAGCAACAATTCGCTACGCTCGTTTTTATTGCCTTGGCGGATAGCCTAATCGTTCCGTTCCTCATGTCAAGAACCTTTCACGGCATAAAGCACCGCTAAACCACAAAAGAAAAAGTCTAAACCGTTGTTCGATTTAGACTGCTTATGGTAGTCCCAAGGAGAGTCGAACTCCTCACTTCGCCGTGAAAGGGCGATGTCTTAACCGATTGACCATGGGACCATGTTGGTAGCGGCTGCGGGGCTTGAACCTGCGACCTACTGGGTATGAACCAGTCGCTCTAGCCAGCTGAGCTAAGCCGCCGTTACTCGCATATTTTATTATGAATTTTAGTTTTTGTCAACACTTTTTCACCAACTCATGCTAGAACAATGAAATTTGTTCGGTCTGCCCGGTGAGTTTATAAACTTTTTCAAAGGCTTCTTTGCTCTCAAGACTCTTTTCAAGCAGTCCCCGTCTCTTAAGCCCAACAGCAATGGCCACCGCACGTGCCGGGCAGTCCACCGCATTCTCTTGACTTGGCTCGATGTCGGTGAACACGTCATATTTTAGCGCCTCGTTTAAAAAATCGCTGTTTTGGCAAAGCGTACGCAAATAAAGGTAGTCGTAAAACATATTGCTAGGCACCGTTCCCCACTCCTGCCCCTCAAAGACATATTTTATAAGCTGCCCCGAGTTTTTCAGCCTTTTGTTAGACGAGGCCTCATCGGGGGTCACTTTCAAAAGATCGACAAAAGGTCCGCCTGCCTCAAAGACCTTGGAGGCCTCAAACAGGCACTTGACCGAGACATATCTTCGCAGCTTTTTGACCTGCATCTTGAGGTTTTGATCGCACAGCTTTACCCCCACTCGCTCGGGCGAATACAGCGAAACCTCAAGTATCTTTGCCCCCGGGCTTGCTTTTTTTATGGCCTCATGCATAGAGACAATGCTCTTTCTTTTTTGGCTGGCTGCAAAGCCACGAAAATACCAAAACTCCACCCCTTTCTCATCGTAAAGTTTTTCCCCGCTGTCGTTTACCACATAATATATTCTTTCGCTCATAATCACCTTTATATTACCATTTTTTCGCCGCTAAAACAAGTACTTAAAAGATACGCAAGCCTTTTAAATTTTATTTTTTAAAAAGCTGTCGATGTCCGTTTTTTTGTACATAGTGTGTGGTATTATGCTAGTATCCAAAGGAGGAAAAAATATGTTTTTTTATGAATACAGCTGCAAATTCCCCGCACCCTGCGAAAAAAACAGGTTTGGGGAAATGCCAAGCCCTGGCGAGCAAGGCCAAAAAGAGGCCAAGGCCTTAGAGGGGGGCCAAAAACAGGAGGCCGAGGCTTGCAAAGACGAGGGCGAAAAGCCCAAAGCCAGCAAGCGGGTTAGGTCGACAAGTAATGCCGAGCCAGCTGGCCAAACGCAGGAGTTTGAAATCGTCGAGGTGGTGCAATCCTGCCGAGAAAAGCCGGCGGCCAAGCGAAATATGCCGTATATGAGCAATGTGGCCAAGCGAATAAATGAGTACGTTACCGACCTACACGACCCCTGCTTTTTCGCCTTCCCTTCCTACTGCGACGACACGGGCTTCTCGATAAGCTGTATGATGAAAGGGAGCATCGCCTGCCTTAAAGACATGGACGAGCACGTTAGAAAAATGGTAAAGCTGACCCGTATGAGCATTGTCAAGGTCATAAAGAGCGAGTGCACCATTGGCAGCGTTATTGATAGGCTAGACGACGCCTGCCTGCACGACTGGGTCAAGGACGCCCGCTCGGCCGAGCGTGGTTTTCATTTGCATGAAATGCGTTCGAGACTTTTTTACGAGTGCGAGCTTTGCGATGGGCTTACTTTGTCCAAAGAGGACGCCTTAAAGCTTGCCGACCGCAGCTTTCTTGGCGATCCCTTGAGGGAAGAGATCGAGAGGATATATGTAAAGAGCCAGCACGGTTTCGGCGTGCCCGTGCACTATATCCTCGACATTAACGACAACGAGGCCATGCAAGACACCCTGGGCCTGCTGATTGACAGCCTCAAGGCCAACGGCCGAATTATTCGAAACAAGTACGCCATCATAGATTTTGGCACACTGCTGCGCAAGACCGACGACATTTTTACCGATGTTACCGACATTGTGCAGGCCTTTTCAACTGAGAAGGGCGGCACGGTGGTCATCAAGATAAACCTAGATGTGCGAGACTCAAAGATGCTCAGTAACCAGCACGAGATTATTCATGATATTTGCCACTACATACATATGTTTTCCTCTGTAACCACTGTATTTTTGTGCTTCTCTTGCCGAAGCAAAGACCCTGTAAAGATCTTTAAAGAAATGCTCTTTGACCTGTCGTTTGTCGAGTTCAGCGACCTACTGCTTAGAGGAGAGCGAGCCGCTCACTACCTCACCGAGATGGCCGTGCGTAACGAAATTGAGCCCGACCCGTCGCTAAGTGAAAAAATTGACCCAAAACTAAGCTATAAACCGGCAGAATTGCAGGAAATTTATCAAAATTGGTACAAAGAGTATGTAAAAAAGGTGCAATTTCCGCAATATTCCTATCTTTACGCCGAAAAACCCGAAGAAAACATTAAAAATGAGGACGGAGCACTCCAACGATTGCACGAGCTGATCGGGCTGGATGAGGTGAAAAGGCAGGTTGAATCCTACATCAATTATTCACGTTTGCAAAAGGCTTGCAAGGAGCGAGGAAAGAAAGCCCCCGACATTTGCAGGCACATGGCCTTTGTTGGCAACCCCGGAACGGCCAAGACCACAGTGGCTAGGCTGGTGGCCGAGATCATGAAGGAAAACCACCTACTCTCCCGCGGGCACATCGTCGAGGTCGGGCGTGCCGACATCGTCAGCAGGTTCGTGGGCGGAACAGCTCCGCAGGTAAAAAAGCTGTTTGAAAGAGCCATGGGCGGAGTGCTGTTTATTGACGAGGCCTACTCACTTTGCGAAAACAAAGAGGGGCTATATGGCGACGAAGCCATTAACACCATTGTGCAAGAGATGGAGAACAGACGAGGCGAGCTGGTGGTCATCTTTGCTGGATACAAAAAGGAAATGGAGAGTTTTCTCTCGCGCAACCCCGGGCTGAGGAGCCGCATTGGAACAGTTATAGACTTTGGCGACTACTCGACCAGCGAGCTGTTGCAAATTGCAAGATACCAAGCCGGCCAAATGGATGTCGACATCTCGGGCTGCGAGCAGGTCATTAAAGACATCGTGGAAAAAGAAAAGGAGCTTGGCGACTTTGGCAATGGCCGCTCCATCCGCACCTTGCTCGAAAAGGCCCGCATAAGGCAGGCCACAAGGCTGGTAAAGAGCGGGCAGCTCTATTCGCCCGAGGCCGAGGTCTTGCTGCCCGAAGATTTTGAGATGCCAATCGCAAAACCAAAGAAGACCATTGGCTTTGGTTGGTAAAATTGTTTGCCTCTTTGCAAGGCTTGTGTTAGAATAAATTTGGAGAAAACAAGATGCAACAAGGAAAAAAACTCAGCGCTCTTTGCATATTAAATGTGCTAAAAGAGTACAGCGACGAAAACCACCCGCTAAAACAGTTGGAAATTGCAAAAAAGATTGAAAACACCTACGGCATTGCCCTCGAACGCAAGTCGGTTGGCTACGGCATTGACAGCCTTATTGACTTTGGCTTTGACATCATCAAGACCAGCAAGGGCTGTTATCTTGGCGAGCGCGAGTTCGAGCCCAGCGAAATTTCATTTCTAGTGGACGCCGTGTTTTCGAGCAAGGCACTAGACAGCCAGCACAGCCGCCAACTAGCCCAAAAACTTTCGGGGCTTTTGAGCGTGCACCAAAGGCGTAAGTATAAGTATATTTGCAAGGCCGACCAAATTGTAAGAACCAACCAAAAGCAACTTTTCTACACCATCGACGTTTTAAACGAGGCCATCGAAAAGGGCAAGCAGGTCGAGTTCAACTACAACCGCTACTACTTCGAAGAAAACGAGAAAAAGAAGAATTTCCGCTACAAAATTAACCCCTACTTTTTAATTAACAACCAGGGCAAATATTACCTTGTGTGCAACCTCGACTACTATGATGACATAGCAAACTACAAGGTTGAGCTCATTTCAAATATCAAGCTCCTCGACTCGCCAGTAAAACCTATAACCCGCCTCAAAGACTGCGAAAAAGGCGTGGACATGGCCGAGTACGCCAACAACAACATCTATATGTTCAACAACAAGCCGGTCAAGGCCACCCTGAAAATTAAAGAGCCATATTCGGCCGAGTATGTCATGGAGTGGTTTGGCAGTGCCGCCAACTTCTACAAAAAGGACGACCAGCTCTTTGCCGACATCAAGGCCAACGAGACCGCACTCATCTTTTGGTGCTTGCAATATGGTGACACCATCGAACTTGTCTCTCCCGACTCCACCCGAGCCGAGATTGCCAAAAAAGTGGCCACCCTGCAAAAAGTTTATAAATAACAACAGCCGAGCAAAAGCTCGGCTGTTTTGGTTGTTTGTTTGTTGGCAGAGAGGACGGGATTTCGTCGAAGTTCGAGCGCCTGCTTTTGGACAATCCTGCTACGCAGGCTTGCCCTTATGTGGCCCTCGACTTCTCCTCTCCCCACCGAGTTCGTAAACTCACTCGTCGGGGGCCCTATTGTGGGTTCGAATCCCGCAATAATTTCAGTTTTAGAATTGGCAGAGAGGACGGGATTCGAACCCGTGGTACGCTTTTGACGTACACAACCTTTCCAGGGTTGCACCTTAAACCACTCGGACACCTCTCTATAAATGTGGTTTATTCTATACTTGATATTTAGTTCACCCAAAACCTATTGTGGTTTAAGGTGCATAACGGGGCCCCCGACAAACGAGCTAGCGAGTTTGTTGGGGAGAGGAGAAGGTTGGTTGATGGCTGGCAGTGCCTTTCAACGAAAGGCATTGACGCTTGAAACCAAGCTTCGACGAAAACCACTCGGACACCTCTCTATACATGGTTTATTCTATACTTGATATTTAGTTCACCTAAAACTTATTGTGGTTTAAGGTGCATTACATAAACATTTGTATTCTAACATATAAATGGCAAAAAGTCTAGCCCAAAACATTTTTTTATTTGCTATTTCTATGTTTTTTGTTATAATATCAATAAGACTGCGAAAACAACGAATAAAAAACGCATAATGAAATTTTATAAATTGTAAAAACAGTTTTACGGTTTTGAAAGTTTATTTGTATAAAATACTCTAAATTAAGCATAAAAGTACAAATATAATTTTAAAAAATAAAATAAAAGGTATATAATATGAAAAACGAAAGCTATCCTATAACCGAATTTTTTAGCGACAAGGTTCCCAATCTTGAAGCCTTTTTTGCCAACGGCAAAAAGGAGTTTTGGATGTTTGACGGGATCAAGAAGATGGGCATTGACAAATGTGTATTCTTCTTCCCTCGCCATTTTGAAGAGCTAAAAAATATCACAAAAAAATGTGAACTTGTCTATGAGTTCAAGTCGGCCAGCACAATTTCTCCAATATACCTTTATGATAACAAAGTGCTGATTGCTTTGGCCCCTCTTGGCGGCCCGGCCGTTGCCAACCTTATGGAAGAGCTAATCTATGTTGGAATAAAATACTTCATCGGCACTGGCACTTGTGGAGCCATTGTGCCAATCGAGAACTATGACACCTACCTCATCCCAAAACTAGCCATTCGTGACGAGGGTGTAAGCTACCACTATTTGCCAGCCAGCCGCACAGTTGGCACTAGCACCCTTTTGCAAAACAGTTTAAAGTCCACTCTTAAAGCCCATGGCGAAAAGTTTGTAAGCGGCACCGTTTGGACCACCGACGCCCTATACCGTGAATCCCCCGAGTGCATAGCCGCCCGCAAAAGCGAAGGGGCAACCGGCGTTGAAATGGAGACGGCCAGCCTTGCCGCCGTTGCCAAGGCTAGAAAGGTTGAATATGCCTGCCTGCTCTACTACAGCGACTACAACGACGGCATAACTTGGGAAACAAGGATATATGACCGAGTGCCCATTCGTGAAGAGATAATAAACCTCAGCGTTGAAGCATTGCTTAACATTAATAAATAGACACAATAAAAACACGCTCAAGGCGTGTTTTTATTGTGCTTTTTTAATTATTTTCGTCGCTTTTTGCAGTTTTATATGGGATAAAGGTTGGACAAACGGCCAAAGTGCCGCCGATTACGCTAAGGATAATTCCCGCACCAACTTTGAACAGCTTGCTGACTTTAACAGCCACAGGGCCCATACTAATAGAGCTATTTAGCAAACAAATATAGCTTATCATGCTAGCTAAAATGAAGGCAAACGCCGCCAAAGCCAAACCACGAGTTACCCATGGGCAGGCCTTGCCAAACAGGCTGGCAATAAGTGCTGCCAAAAGCCCAAGCGAAAGCACAACCGAGATAAAGTGGGTTATTGCGGCAAAATTGGCGTCGGTCTTGGTGTCTTCTTCGGTCTTAAGCTGTGCGATGATGCTATATTTTTGTATCTTTCTAAGTGTGGCCACATATTGGTCAGAGCCAACAGTGTACTTCCCGCCTGCAACATCAGCTTGCAGCTCAGCCTGAAGCTCGCTAGATTTCTTTTCGGCTGTCTTCTTGCTTGTAAAGGCAATTTCCATCGAGCTAAGCTTTATCGAGGTGTCCTCTTTGTAGGTTGTGGTTGGAATAAAGAATCCCACAATGTTCAAAAGGCAAAGTACCATTGCACAAATTGTCATGATAAGTCCAAGATGCTTTTTCATTTTCTCTCCTCCTTTGTTGATACTCTTAGGTTAGCACATTATAAAACTAAAGGCAAGCGATTTTCAAAAATTGTTGACGTGTCAACAAATTCTTATTCCGCGAGGCTTGCCTCGCGGCCCATATCGCCGCACCTAATTATAAACGGCTGTGCGTTAAATGAAAAATTAAAAATGAAAAATGAAAAATGAGGGCGTCGAGGCGATGCCTCGAAGATTTTATTATCCTCATCAGCCTCGACATGGAGCAGGTTCGGCAGCTTCCCCTTGGTAAGGGGAAGCCTAAGAAAGGGGATGCTGTTCATGGCTCCCTCTTGACGGGGGAGCTGGTCGAAGACCTGAGGGGGTGAAAAAGTATCCGCTTTATTCACGATGTTAACTAGTAACAATTTAGTGCTTGTAAAGAAGTAGATAAGGTGAAGATGGTGACAAGCGCTAAGAAAGAAGGTTGCTGGCTAACCTTTTCAAGTCTCCCCCGACACAAAGGGGTCCCCGACGAGCGAGTTTACGAGCTTGGTGGGGAGAGGAGAAGTTCGAGGGCTAGCAAAGGCAAGCCTGCGTAGCATGATTGCTTTTAGCTGGCACTCGAATTTCGACGAAGAAGGTGGGGAGCTTACGCACCAAACGGGGGCGAAACAATAATCTCGCACAAAGTGCGACGCCCTAACTTTTCACTTTTCATCTTTCACTTTTCACTTAAAAAAGAGGC
This sequence comes from uncultured Clostridia bacterium, assembly GCA_947626955.1. Classification (GTDB taxonomy): domain Bacteria; phylum Bacillota; class Clostridia; order Christensenellales; family UBA1242; genus UMGS2069. The sequence continues at coordinate 51,688 of CANQUB010000003.1, forward strand.
TCTTCGAGCCTCTTTTTTACGCCGTCCACGGCTTGCCACATACCTCAGGCATGTCCACACCATATTCACGGATGTAGGCGTCGTGCTCGTCAAGCTTACGATACATCTCCCGCTCAATGCGGTTTTTGGTGCGTGTATCTATATTAATATACTTCAAGGTCTTTAGCACAAGGTGGTAGCGGTCAATGTGGTTTCTAACACGCATATCAAACGGCGTGGTGATAGTTCCCTCTTCTTTGTAGCCCGAAACGTGCATATTCTCGTTGTGGCGGTTATAGGTCAAAAGGTGGACAAGCTGGGCGTAGCCATGGAAGTTGAAGATTATTGGCTTATCTAGGGTAAAGAGCTTATCATACTCGCTGTCGGTCAGGCCATGCGGATGCTGACGGGAAGATACAAGCTTCATGAGGTCAACCACGTTTATAAAGCGTACATTGAGCTTTGGCAAATATTTTTTAATAAGCCCAACCGCCTCGATGGCCTCGAGGGTTGGAGTGTCTCCGCAGCCCACCATGACAACGTCGGGGTTCTTGGTGTCGTTGAGCCCCGCCCACTTCCACTCGCTCACGCCCTTGGCGCAGTGCCTCTTAGCCTCAGGCATATTGAGCCACTGGTATGACGGGTGCTTGGAGGCCACGATAATGTTTACATAGTTCTTGCTGGCCGCACAGTGGTCGTAGCAGGACAGCAGGCAGTTGGTGTCAGGTGGCAGATAGATGCGGATGACGTCGGCCTTTTTGTTGACGATATGGTCGAGCATTCCAGGGTCTTGGTGAGTAAAGCCGTTGTGGTCTTGCTGCCAAACATTGCTGGTCAAAATCAGGTTGAGCGAAGAGATTGGTGCTCTCCACGGAATTTCATTGCACATCTTTAGCCACTTTGCGTGCTGAGCCACCATGCTGTCTACCACGCGGATAAAGGCCTCATAGCTGTTGAACATTCCGTGACGCCCGGTGAGAAGGTAGCCTTCCAGCCAGCCCTCGCACATATGCTCGGACAAATATCCGTCCATAATTCGGCCGCCCTTGGCCAGCTTGTCGTCGGTTTTGTAGATATTGTTAAACGGCCTGTTTTCCACTTCAAAGGCCTTGTAGAGTCGGTTGCTCATGGCCTCGTCGGGGCTGAAAATGCGGTAGTTCTTGTTCTCGGCGTTCAGCTTGAACAAGTCTCGAACATAACCGCCAAGCTCAAGCATATCCTGAGCCTTGACCGTTCCATGCCCCTTAAAGGACAGGGCGTAGTCGTCGATGGACGGGCGAATAAGCTCTTTTAATAGCTTGCCGCCGTTGGCGTATGGCGATGCCGTGATACGCCTGTTGGTTGGAATGACCGAGGCAATGTCGGGATAAATTTTGTAGTTCTCGTCAAACAGCTCGTCGGGCTTGTAGCTTTGCAGCCAGTCCTCAAGCTGTTTTAGGTGCTCAGGCTTGTCCATGGCAAGAGGAATTTGGTGAGCACGGAAAGTGCCTTCAACCCTGTTGCCGTTTACCACCTTTGGCCCAGTCCAGCCCTTTGGCGTACGCAAAACGATCATTGGATAGACGGCCTTTTTGTTGGGATTTGCCTGGATCTTGCGAATGCTCTCAATGCACTTATCCATGGCAGCCGCCATCTTTTTGTGCATTTGCATTGGGTCGTGCCCTTCAACAAAGTATGGGCGGTAGCCGTAGCCTTCCATGAGCTTTTTCAACTCATCGTGGCTCATTCTTGAGAGCACGGTTGGGTTGTTTATCTTGTAGCCGTTTAGGTGCAGTATTGGAAGCACCGCCCCGTCGCTGCCCGGGCACAGGAATTTGTTTGAGTGCCACGAGGTGGCCAGCGGCCCGGTCTCGGCCTCGCCGTCACCAACCACAGCAACAGCTATTAGGTTTGGATTGTCAAACACCGCGCCATAGGCATGGGCCAAAACATAGCCAAGCTCGCCCCCTTCATGGATAGAGCCCGGAGTTTCGGGCACGCAGTGCGAGCCAATTCCGCCCGGGAAGGAAAACTGCTTGAATAGCCTCTTCATGCCCTCACGGTCTTGGCTGATGTTTGGATAAACCTCGCTATACACTCCCTCAAGGTAGCTGTTTGCAACCAGGAAGTTGCCGCCGTGGCCAGGGCCCGACAAAAGGATCATGTCTTGGTCATATTTTTGAATGACGCGGTCCATGTGGGCATAGACAAAGTTTTGCCCGGGCACTGTGCCCCAGTGGCCAACCAGTTTTTTCTTTATGTCGTCCTCGCACAGCTTGTGGTCTCTTAAAAGTGGATTGTCTCTTAGGTATAACTGAGCGGCCGAAAGATAGTTGGCAGCGCGCCAGTATCTGTTTAGTTTTTCAAAGTATTCTTTGGATGAAAAATTTGAGTTCATCTTTGCACCTCTTTAACCAATTATACACATATTGTCTTTTTTTCACAAAACAAAAAACGCAAATTGCACAAAAAAAGAAGGCAAAACGCCTTCTTTTTTATGTTTTTTAACTATTCTTCGGTTATGGTCTCGTCAATCTCCATATCAGGCAGGGTCTCGCCGTCATCGGTCATGTCTTCAGCAACATGGTCGGCAATGGCAACGCACATAACCTTTGCACCCTCTTTCAGCCTCATGACCTTGACGCCCACGGTGTCACGGCCGATGATGGAAATGTCTTTTGCAGGGGTTCGCATGATTATTCCGTTGTCGGCAATTATCATGACATCCTCATCCTCGGCAACTTGTTTAAGGTTTACAAGGCGGCCGGTCTTGTTGTTGAACACGCCAGCCTTGACTCCCTTACCACGTCGGTTTTGCAAACGATATTCGTCTTGTGGCGAACGTTTACCGTAGCCGTTTTCGGTAACGGTGAGAAGATCGTAGCCCTCTTTTAGAACAATCATGTCTACAAGGTAGTCGTCTTCGGCAAGGTCGATGGCTCTAACACCCATGGTGTCACGGCCGAGAGGTCGAACGTCTTTCTCGCTGAACTTTATGCACTTGCCTTCGTTTGATGCAACGATGATCTCGTTTTCGCCGTTCGAGAATTGAACCGAGATAAGTTCGTCACCCTCGGCAAGCGAAATGGCAATCTTTCCACTGCGGCGAATGTTGTTATACTCTTTTATGTCGGTCTTTTTGATCATGCCCAACTTGGTGGCAAGAACCAAATATCCGTCGGTCTGCTTGGTCATTGGAATTATGGCGTTGATCTTCTCTTCGCCGGCCAGCTCAAGCAGGTTGACAATGGCTCTACCCTTGGCCTGCTTTTGACCCTCAGGAATTTCGTAGCCCTTGATGGTGTAAACCTTGCCGTAGTTGCTAAACAAAAGGATATCGTCGTGGGTTGAGGAGATGAACATTTGCTCAACAAAGTCCTCTTCCTTGGCCTTATGGGCAGTCACTCCCAGGCCGCCACGGTGCTGGCTCTTGTACTCAGCCACTGGAATACGCTTTATGTATCCGAAGTGGGTCATGGAGATTACCACGTCTTCTTTTTCAATGAGGTCGGCAATGTTTATGTCGCTGAAGTCTTGGCTTATCTCGCTGCGACGCTCTTCATTATATTTGTCCTTAATTTCGTTAAGCTCGTCAGCAATGATATTTTTAATTTTCTCTTCGCTGGCAAGTATTCCCCTAAGGTCGACAATGGTCTTTAGCAGTTCCTCTTCCTCTTCTTTAAGCTTTTCAACTTCTAGGCTGGTCAGTCTTTGTAGCCTCATGTCCAAAATGGCGTTGGCCTGCTTGTCGCTGAGAAGGAAGCTGTTTTGAAGCTTGGTGGATGCGTCAACACGGTCAGCCGAGCTCTTAATTATCTTGATAACCTCGTCGATATTGGCAAGGGCAATGACAAGCCCCTTGACGATATGCTCTCTTTCCTCGGCCTTGTTTAGGTCAAAGCGAGTGCGGCGAGTGATGACGTCTTTTTGGTGCTCAATGTAGCACTCTAGCATTTGCTTGAGGTTTAGTATCTTTGGCACTCTATCCACAAGGGCAAGGAAGGTTATTCCATAGCTTGTTTGCAGCTGGGTGTGCTTGAACAAATAGTTGAGCACAACCTGTGGCTGGTAGTCGCGCTTGATGTCGATGATAAGTCTCATGCCCATCTTGTCTGACTCGTCTTTGATGTCGGCAATGCCCTCTACCCTCTTGTTCTTTACAAGGTCGGCAATGGCAATGGTAAGCTCGGCCTTGTTCACTTGGTAAGGCAGCTCGGTTATTATTATTCTTGAGCGATTGCCGTCGTCCTCAATCTCGGTGCGGGCACGAACAACAATGTTGCCACGGCCGGTTGTGTAGGCGTTTTGAGCCCCCTTTGTGCCCATTATAATGCCGCCGGTTGGGTAGTCAGGTGCGGGCACGAACTTTATAAGATCCTCAACATTGGCCTCGGGGTTGTGAAGAAGATAGGTGGTGGCGTCGATGACCTCTCCAAGGTTGTGTGGAGGGATATTTGTGGCCATACCAACGGCTATACCGTCCGAACCGTTTACAAGCAGGTTTGGAAACCTTGATGGGAGCACGGCAGGCTGCTGCAAGCTTTCATCAAAGTTTGGAACGAAGTCTACTGTGTTTTTATCAATATCACGCAGCATTTCGTTGGCAATCTTGCTCATTCTTGCCTCGGTGTAACGATAGGCCGCAGGAGGGTCACCATCCACCGATCCGAAGTTTCCGTGTCCGTCAATGAGCGGATAATTTATCGAAAAGTCTTGTGCCAAGCGGACAAGCGCGCCATATACCGCACTGTCGCCGTGTGGGTGGTATTTACCAAGCACGTCACCGACAATTCTTGCACATTTTTTAAATGGCTTGTCGCTGGTCAGCCCGAGCTCGCTCATGGAATACAAAATTCGACGGTGAACAGGCTTTAAACCATCTCGAACATCGGGGATGGCACGGGATACGTTGACGGCCATGGCGTAGTCCATAAAGGACTTTTTCATTTCGTCTTCGATCTCACGCGTGATGATCTTGGTGTTGTCCACAATCTGTTCATATTCTTGACTATAATCGTGTTTCTTTGCCATATCCTTCTCCTTTATGCGTCAATGTCGGTAACGCTACCGGCATTGTCCTCAATAAATTGTCTTCTTTCGTTGGCCTCTTCACCCATCAAAAGCGAGAATATTTGCTCGGCCTCGACGGCGTCTTTCATTTTTATTTGAACTAGGCTTCGGTTGGCAGGGCTCATGGTTGTTTCCCACAGCTGCTCCTTGTCCATTTCACCAAGGCCTTTGTATCGCTGTACGTCGCACTTTGAGCTGCCACCAAAGTCTTTGACGGCCTGCTCTCTCTCTTCGTCCGAGTAGCACCAAACTTCTTTATTGCCACGCCATACTTTGTAGAGCGGTGGCATTGCCGCATACACGTGCCCTTCCTCGATGAGCGGCCTCATATAGCGATAGAAGAAGGTCAAAAGCAAAATTCTAATGTGGCTGCCGTCGACATCGGCATCGGTCATACAAATGATCTTGTCGTAGCGGAGCTTGGATATATCGAACTCGGGGCCAATTCCCGCACCAAAGGCGGTGGCCATGGCCTTTATTTCGGCATTTTCTAGCACTCTATGCAGCCTTGCTTTTTCAACATTAAGAATCTTACCGCGGAGTGGCAATATGGCCTGGAAACGGCGGTCACGACCTTGCTTTGCTGTTCCTCCCGCACTATCACCCTCAACGATGTAGATCTCGCAAAGCTTAGGGTCACGCTCGGAGCAATCGGCAAGCTTGCCTGGCAGGGCGTTTGTCTCTAGAACGCCTTTTCTTCTTGTGGTCTCTCTTGCCTGCCTTGCAGCTTCACGGGCTTTTTGAGCGGTTATACTCTTTAAAATTATATCTCGAGCCTCTTTTGGGTGCTCCTCAAGGAATTCGCCGAACTTGTCGTTTACAACCTTTGCAACCGCAGTTGCCATAAAGCTGTTGCCAAGCTTGGTCTTGGTTTGCCCCTCAAATTGCGGCTCTTCAAGCTTTACCGACACAACAGCCACGATACCCTCTCGGACATCTTCGCCAGTCAGTTTGTCGTTCTCTTTTAATATGTTTAGCTTGTGGCCATACTCGTTAAATGTCTTGGTTAGGGCCTTTTTAAAGCCGTCGACATGAGTTCCGCCCTCTTCGGTGTTTATGTTATTGGCATAGCCATGAATAATCTCGTTGTAGCCGTCGTTATACTGGAAGCAAATTTCAACCTCACCCCCGTCGACAGCGCAGTCGATATAGATAGGCTCGGAGAGCAGCACTTCACTGTTGCGGCACATTTGCTCAACAAACTCTTTTACGCCGCCTTCATAGTGCATGACCTCTTCTTTGTCTTCCCTTTCGTCACGGGCAATGATCTTTATTCCCCTGTTCAAAAAGGCAAGCTCACGCAGCCTTGCTTTGATTATTGAGAAGTCGAAAGTGGTGGTTTCAAAGATCTCATCGTCGGGCATAAAGGTTACCTTTGTTCCCGTTTGCTTGGCCTCACCAATGACCTGAAGGTCTCTTTGTGGTACGCCACGGTTATACACCTGCTTAAAGTGTTTGCCGTCTTGCCATACCTCAACTTCCAGCCACTCGGAAAGTGCGTTAACAACCGAAAGGCCAACGCCATGCAATCCACCCGAGATCTTGTATCCCCCGCCACCGAATTTACCACCGGCGTGCAGCTTGGTGAGCACCAGCTCAACTGCGCTCTTGTTTTCAGGCTTGTGGATACCTGTTGGTATGCCACGGCCGTTATCGGTGACCGAGCAGGCCCCGTCTTTTCTTACTTCTACCAAAATTTCGGTACAATATCCGGCCAGCGCTTCGTCGATAGAGTTGTCCACAATCTCGGTTACGAGATGGTGCAGTCCTCTTTCGTCGGTCGAGCCGATATACATACCTGGTCTTTTTCTTACGGGTTCAAGCCCTTCCAAAACTTGGATTTGCTCCTCGCCGTATTTTTGTTCAACCTTGCCTATATTATCCATTTCTACGCCCCTTTATTAGGTTTATTTTACGGTCCTTTACAACCGTTTCAATTATACCAAAATTTTCTCCCCATGGGCAAGCAAAAATGGAGAATATATTATAAATTATTATATATTATATATAATATAGCGTCTTACTATGGTAGAGGTTGAGTGACGAGTGAATTATACTCGTTTGCGTTGCAAACGAATTATACTCAGCCTTGCGGCTGAATGATACTCGTGCTACGCACGAATGATACTCGCCACTTTGTGGCGAATTAAGGCATCGCCCCACGGGCGAGAATTACATATAAAAACATTCCCTAATTCGTTTGGCAACGCCAAACGAGTATCATTCGGCCATAGGCCGAGTATCATTTGGCCCTTCGGGCCAAGTATAATTCGCTACGAAGTGGCGAGTATAATAGAAAAAGTGGCTTCCGCCACTTTTTCTATAGCGCTAGCGTCAAAGCGGGACGCACGCCGTAATGATAAGTGGTGACAACACTGCTGGTGCTGAGCGAGCCATCATGATAGACATTACATGCAAGATCGCTACGGCTGCCGGCCGACCGCAGCCACCAGTAGTTGGTACCTAAACGGTTGTTGGTCTCATATGATGTATACATATAACTATAATTACTAAGAGCATAATCAGTTGGACTACAATATCTATAGTTACTTGTTCCACCTAAAGGATTCCCTCTTCCCGTTGCGTCAAGCTCATAATATGTAAGTAGATATATTTTGTCGTCAGTCTCTTTGTCTACTGGATAATATTCAGTGTTATCTTGGCTTTGATCATAGCCCATTGTTATATTGTTCTTTAGGTGAGTACTTTGTATGGCTTCTTTTTCTTCGCTGTTAAAGGCTGAGTTTAAAAACTCGCTGTTCAGCCAATTCCTTATCCACGAGTTGTTCCAATCATTTCCATCGCTTGTGCTTTTATTGAATCGAATATTTGACGTTAGTAATTCTTCGGCCAGTATTTCTATTGGTTCACCGGCAACATATTCGTCATAATTTAATACTATCCATTTTATTGGTTCCACTTTGAACCATACTGTTGTTCCATTGGCCTTGACTGTTGTTGTGTCTTTATATGTATATGATGAACCATCAGTATATCTATAGCTAGTTCCTCTTGCATAAAGTTCTCCATCGGTATATTTATATGAGATGAAGGTTCTATTCAAATTTCCGGTTGCGTCAGCATAAGCTTTATTTACATAATTTTTAACGGCTGTTGGAGAATTTTCAGTGTACCATGACTCCAAAGTTCCATTTAGTTCGTCCCCAACATATGTTTGTGGATAATTTCCAAAATAAAGATAATGAAGTTGTATCCCCTTTCCTTTTTTCCCCACTTCAACTGTATCTTCACTTACTTCTATATTAATTCTCAATTTATTATCTTTAACCTCAGCTTCATTGCTAACCTTTACATCGGCACCTTTTTCGACATAGATTGCAGGGGCTGTTTTGGCTTTATTATTTTTTATTGTCCCGCCCTGAATATAGCAGTGGCCGCCGGCCTCGACATAGATGGCTCCGCCATAGTCGGCGGTGTTATTCTCTATTGTTCCACCTGTCATGGTGAATGTGGCTCCGCTAGAAATATATATAGCTCCGCCATATTTATTTTTATGTCCTGATATTGTTCCACCCTGCATATTAAAAGTGCTGTTTGGTTCAAGAAAGATAGAGCCGCCTTTATAGCCCGCACTTGCTGTGCTTGCTCCTGTATCTTCTTCCGAGCCTTCCACCCCGTCAGCATATACAATGGTTGCCGGCTGAGTTTTTGTCTCAGTATCTTCCTTATCAGCCAAACTCGTCGGCAAGATAACCCCCAGTGCCACTACTGCCACCATGATTATTGGAAGAAAGATTGCTAAAAACTTCTTAGATTTTTTCATGTCTTTATCTCACTTTTTATTATTCTTCTTATCTTTTGTTTTTATTATAACACACTATTTTTCACACTATGCGTGCCTTGAAGGGTACCATATTGCAATAAATTTCACTTTTCCTATATATCCAACGTCAAGTGAAAAGTGAAAGGTGAAAAGTGAAAAGTTAGGGAATTTCTTTTATATGTAACTTTTACGTAAAAGAGCAACTTTTCGTTCTTGTCTATCACCAATGTTGGGCTTCCCCTTGGTAAGAGGAAGCCTAAGATTAGATTGACACCATTTCTAACGGTGCCCCCGCATGCGGGGGAAAGGTGGGGCATCGCACCAATAGGGGGGATTGATAGGAACCTACAGTTGTTCTTTAACTTGAAGATTACTTATAAAATTTTCATC
>CANQUB010000004.1 GCA_947626955.1 uncultured Clostridia bacterium
GGTCGGGGTGGAGAGACTCGAACTCCCGGCCCCATGGACCCAAACCACGTGCGCTACCAAACTGCGCTACACCCCGACGTTGGATTCATACGCTGACCTTTTAGAATATACACTAACTTACGCCTATTGTCAACAAAAAAACAAAAATTGCCTAAAAAGTTTATGAACGACTTCACACAAACAAAGTTATTATATAGATAATTAGCAAATGTGTTGGATATGTTATATAAAACAACCACTTCAAATTAGTTTTACCCTTTTCCCCATTATAAAAGGCCAAGAGTCCAATGCTAATTAGGCTTACAAATTGAGTGAACCCCCGCAGCACATACCCCGAAATTGCAAAGTCTCTTAGCGACATCACGCACAAGATAGCCGCCCCAATCGCAAGCCGCACCTTTTGGTCTTTTATAAAATAGAAGGCCACAACCAGCAATACTCCCAAAAGGCCGTAGTCCACCACCCCAAACATCTGCGACAGCACCAAAAACAAGCCAGTTACGACCAGCCAAACCATGTTTAAGGTTGGGTTTAAATTATAACCTTCAATCAGGTAAATGCACAAAATTGAAATTAAAAATGTAAAAAGTATGTTAAAATTCCACCAATTATGCAAAAGAACATACGGGATTTGCGAAATGAGGGCAAAAACAAGCAGGGTCAGCACATACTTTTTTCGGCTTTTTGTGTACCGCCAGCCTTCGGCAATAAAGAAGGCAAAAATAGGAAAGGCTAATCTCCCGATTAGCCTCATAATAACATTGTTGCCCACCAAAAACGCGCCAACATGATCGATGATCATGGTTAGCACGGCAATAATCTTTAGATGGTTGCGGTTCATCAGTCAATACCCAAATATTCGTTGTAGGTGGTCTCTTTGTCGAAGGCCTTTTTGCCACCTTCTATTACAATGATTCGGTTGGCCACTGTTTGCAAAATTTCGTGGTCTTGCGAAGTGAACAGCATTGGCGACTTGTAGTTAATCATGCCCTTGTTTAAAGCAGTTATGCTTTCAAGGTCAAGGTGGTTGGTAGGCTCATCCATGATAAGCACATTGCCAGCCTTGAGCATGGCACGAGCCAGCATACATCTAACCTTCTCGCCACCGCTGAGCACTTTGGCCTTCTTCATGCCCTCTTCGCCAGTAAACAGCATTCGGCCAAGCCAGCTTCTAAGATAGGTCTCATCCTTTTCCACCGAATATTGTGCCAGCCAGTCCACAAGCGAAAGGTCGCACCCCTCGAAATATGCGTCGTTATTCTCAGGCAAATAGGAAACGGTTGTGGTATTGCCCCACCTTATGCTGCCGCTGTCGGGTTGCTCTTCGCCCACAAGGATCTTAAACAGCATGGTTATGACATTGGCCTTGTCGCTCAAAAACGCAATTTTGTCGTTTTTGTTGACTGTAAAGCTTACTTTTTCGAAATATCCAGTCTTTGTAAGGTTCTCCACCTTCAAAACTTCGTTGCCCACTTCGCGTGAAGGCCTGAAATCTATGTATGGATATTTCCTCGACGACGGCTTGATGTCCACAAACTCCAGTCTCTCAAGCTCCTTCTTGCGGCTAGTAGCCTGCTTGCTTTTAGAAGCATTTGCGGCAAACCTTGCAATGAAGTCCTTAAGCTCCTTGGCACGCTGCTCGGCCTTCTTGTTTTGCTCTTTGGCCTGCTTTGCGAGAAGTTGACTGGTCTCGTACCAAAAGTCATAGTTACCAATGTACATATTGATCTTGCCAAAATCCACGTCACAAATATGCGTGCAAATTTTATTTAAAAAATACCTGTTGTGCGAAACGACGATGACAGTGTTTTCAAAGTCCAGCAAAAAGTTTTCCAGCCAGTTGACTGTCTTTGCGTCGAGGTTGTTGGTTGGCTCGTCCAAAATCAGCACGTCTGGGTTTTTGAAAAGTGCCTTTGCAAGCAGCACCTTGACCTTAAGCTTTGGCTCGACGTCGCGCATTTGCACATTAAATAGGTCAGGTGAAATTCCCAAATCCTGCAAAAGGGTTTGAGCCTCGCCCTCAGCCTCCCAGCCGTTCAGCTCCATAAACTCGTTTTCAAGCTCGGCTGCACGAATGCCGTCCTCGTCCGAAAAGTCAGGCTTGCTATACAAAAGGTCCTTTTCACGCATGATGGCAACCAGCCTCTCATGCCCCATCAAAACGGTGTCCTGCACGGTAAAGTCGTCGAAGGCGTTTTGGTTTTGCTCAAGCACTGAAATACGCTCGCCCTTATCTATTAAAATTTCGCCCGAACTTGGTTCTATCTTGCCCGACAACAGCTTTAAAAATGTAGACTTCCCCGCCCCGTTTGCACCGATAATTCCGTAGCAGTTACCTTTGGTGAACTTGAGGTTGACTTCATCAAACAAAACCCTGCCACCAAACTGCAATCTTACATTATTAACAAGTATCATAATAACTCCTTATCTTAAGATAATATAACCTATTTGAGCTTTCCTGTCAATCAAATAACAAATATGGCAAATTCAATTTACTTTTATAATAGAAAAGTGCTACCATAATATGTGAGGTGAAAAACTATGAATTACACTGTTCTTGGCTGCGGACGTTGGGGCAGCTTTATATCTTGGTACCTGGACAAAACCGGCCACAAGGTTACAACTTGGGGGCTGGAAACCGACCCATATGTGGTCAACTTTTTCTCGGCTAGAAAGAACAACTATGTCGAATTGCCCGAGAGCATCTACCTTACCTGCGACCTGAAAGAGGCGCTTGACCGCAACAACTATATAATCATTTCCATAAGTGCACAAAACCTGCGAAATCTTGTTTCAAACATCAAACAAGTTCCCGGCTGGGAGGAAAAATATTACTGCCTATGCATGAAGGGCATTGAGGAGGCCACCGGCAAACGCCTGAGCGAAATCCTTATTGAAGAGGGGCTAGACAAAAACCACATCGCCACCTGGGTTGGCCCTGGGCATATCCAGGACTTTACTCGCGGCATTCCAAGCCTTATGCTTGTGGACAGCTACGACGTAAACCTTGCCCGCAAGCTGGCCGACGACCTCAAAAGTTCGCTTATACGCTTCTATGTTGGCCACGACATGATTGGAACCGAAATTGGTGCTGCAGCTAAAAATGTCATGGGCATCGCTGCTGGAATGTTGGATGGCGGCAACATGACTTCGCTCAAAGGTGCTCTTATGGCAAGAGGCACACGTGAGGTCGCAAGACTCATCAAAGCTGCCGGGGGCAACGAGCTTTCAGCATATGGGCTTTGCCACCTTGGTGACTACGAAGCCACTCTGTTCTCCCCTAATTCGCACAACCGCAAGTTCGGCGAAAGCTTTGCAAAAGGCGAATATTTTGACAAGCTTGCCGAGGGTGTACAAACCTCATATGCCCTGCTTAAGCTTGCAAACAAAGTGAACGTCGAGCTGCCAATAACCAAAACTGTCAGCGAAATTTTGTCTCATAAAGTTGATCCAAAATCGGCCCTTGACAACTTACTAACCAGAGAGAACACCGAAGAGTTTGATTAAAGCTTAGCTTAAAAAAACGCAAATTAGCCAGCTAAAAACATAAAAATCGCATTCATTTTGCGATTTTTCTTTTGAAAGTATATTTTGTTTGGCTTTGTCAATACTTAAGTCAAACGTCAAAAAGAGGTTAAGAAAATGACAAAACCAAAAAGTAAAAACTCCAAACCATATGTAAGAAAGGGCACCAAACATACGGCCAAGCCTAGTGCAAGTGCGAAAAGTAGTCAGCCTAGTGCCAGTGCAAATAATAGGCCAAAAGCCGCCAGCTCGCATGACAGCACTAAGGCTTTAGCAAATAACCAAGCTAGAGCCACTGCTGCAAATGATGATCAAATAAAAGAGCCAACCCGCACTAATGCTAACCATGCCACCAATACGGCCACCAACACTCAAACAAGAAAGGTGGACAGCCAGCCAAAAAGTGCCGAGCACAGTGGCAAGTCAAGTGAAAGCCAGTCAAAGGGCCGCGAGCAAGGCCTCACCCCTGAAGGCAAGACTCAGTCTAAGCACAACTCCAACATGTCTCCCGACAAAAGGCATATGCTTATCGGGCTAATAATCGTTGGCATAACCATAATTGTGGGGGTCATTGCAACACTACTTGGCGGCAAGATGGACGACTCATATGTCAAACCGCCTGTCTATCCGCCCGAATGGGTCTTCCCTGTCGCATGGTCAATTATATACATTTCAATTGCCATAGCTTCATACCTTGCCTACATTATGGTGGCCGACGACAAGAAACGCCGTGGCGACGTCATATGGTATGGCATTCACCTGTTCTTCAACTTCATGTGGCCGCTGTTCTACTTTACACTTGGATGGTTGATATTCTCGTGCGTATGGCTAGGATTGGTGATAGCCACCGCAATCGTGGTCACCTACCGCTTCTATAGAGCCAACCTAACATCGGGAATAATTTTCACCATATATACCCTGTGGCTGATATACGCACTCTACCTAAGCCTTGGCATAACCATATTAAATGCATAAAAATAGCACCCGTTTGGGTGCTGTTTTAATTTTCAGTTTTGTCGAGTGAAGTTTTCAAAAATCTCAGCGAGCTGATACCATTGAGTGGATCGCCGCCCGAAACATGTTTGAAGTTCTTTAGAACAAATTCTTCTTCTTTGAATTCGTAGTAGCAAGTATATTTGGTGTCAGGGCTAGTTCCTATAATAGTTATAGTGGCCGCATATTTATGGTTGAAGCCGCGTGTCGACAAATATGTAAATGTCAGTGTGTACTTTTGTTCTTTTTCAAAAGTGGCTGTAACCTCACCCTCTTTAGAGGTTATCACAAAATCCTCGGTTTCACATCTCCATGTGCCTTCAACACTAAATGGAGAATATTTTAGTTGCTCAGACATACTTGGCAATGTAACCAAATATGCTATCCAGCCGCCAATGATTCCCAGCCCCAAAGTAAGGCCGATTATGATTGGTAACCATATGCTTACAAATTTGTTCTTTTTCTTTTCTTCTGCCATAATTTTGTTCCTTTTTTGCGGTTTTACACCGGTTTTTTGCATTTTATCATTGTGTTTTTGCGTTTTTTATTTTGTCGCTTTTTCTAGCAAAGTTATCTTTTTATTGTCGGCATCTAGCTCGCACATACAGCCAAGCGGCAAAACTGTTATTGGCTCAGCGTGCCCAAAGTTGACATTGTATATGATTGGAAAATCTCTATTCACTTCATTTTTAAAGAAGTCCACAATGGTCTTTTTAACCGGCTCATAGATCTCTTTTAAAACAGGCTTGCCTATGATTATCCCGCTGATTACATCAAAAATTCCTTGTGCGTTCAGGTTTCTCAAGTAATAAATTAAGTCATCCCCAAGTCCCTTATCGTCGCAAATCTCCAAACAAAGTATCTTGTTTTTGAAGTCGCTGACTTTTGGCCATATTGGCGTACCCATGATGCATATGAAGGTGTCGATGCATCCACCAATCAATCTGCCACGAACCTTGCCGTGACCTTGAAGCACTTCATAGCCGTGATTATCCTTATGAAACTTGCGAGGGGTGTTCATGTTCTCCTCTTTCCACCACACCACGTCGTCATTGTAACTAGCAACACCGCATGGCTCAATTTCCAACTTGTCTTTTGGCTCGAACAATGTGTCGACGATGGCCTTACGGGTATAGTCATTTATTTTGACATATTCGGAAAAATTATTCAAAACGCTTGCACCGTAATAAGATATAAGCCCAGCCTTGTGCATCATGAAATGATTGACAGTGGTGTCCGAAAAGCCAGTGAAGATCTTAGGATTGTTCTTAATAACATCAAAGTCGATATATGGGAGTAGCCTGATCGTATCGTCCCCGCCGATGGCATTGAAGATGGCCTTTATGCTCTTATCCTTAAAAGCGTCCATAAGATCTTTAGCTCTTGCCTCAGGATGCTGGTAAAGATAATCAATGCCCTTCAAGGCGTTTGGCATCACAACCACTTTCAACTTAAAATCCTCTTCAAGTCGCTTTTTGGCAATGTCGAGTTTATGAATGGCCCAAGGCTCACCAAGCGTGCCTCTAGATAGAGAAACTATGGCAACCTTGTCTCCAGGCCTTAAACGTTCAGGTTTAATCATATAACACCTCGTCTATTATTATAATGAACTTAGTTAAAAAAGACAAGGAAAAAAGCTTATTTGTTTTTAATAGAGCGAATAAGGCCACTTATGCTAAAAATAAGCAGCGAAGCCTCGATGGCTGCACCAACATAACTTGTAATTAAAATAAGGTAGGTAGAGCAAATAATATTTCGAATAATTGCACTGGCTTTGGCAAAAATGATGCCATTTATTGTCACTGAAAAAATGCAAATTGACATGTAAATTATTGGTAAAAGGCTTACAAAACCATCAAAAGTTAGCACCGCAACGGCAATCATGCCGGTTTGACAAAGTGCATACATACAAACCTTGATTATGGTTTTATTGTCCTTAGTAAAGAAAGACACTAGCATAAAAAGGCCTTCAATCAAAATTGCAATAGCACCTGAATAGGCCTTAAGGAGTGCATAGTGTGCACTGAATAAAATATCATTAATAAGGAAAAAGAGTATCATTCTACTCTTCTTCTTAGAAAGCACCGATAGCATAAAGGATATATCGGCACAAACAGCTAAAATTTGCGAAATAATATAAGCAGTCACAACCTATCTCTAATTAATGTGTATTATAATCTATCTTGAATAAAGCCTTTAATTTTACCAAAAACCGCATTAAATTCACAAATATGGTCATTTATAGCCTTTATTATATCCCATTTTTCAGGCTCTTTTGCGTTTTTTAGTGAGTCAAGTAGCTCAGTTAGTTTAGATGAAACACCATCAAGTCCAAGCTTACAATTTTGCAAATTTTTATACTTGTTTTCGCAATCACATGGGAAAAATGGTGTATTTTCATCATATTTTGCTGCATTTTCAATTGTATTTTGCAGTTTTATATTTATATGCGTATTTATTTGATAAATTATTTGTTTTGCCTCAAAAAGTACGCCCGACACATAGCTTTCCTTTCGCACATTGTCTAATATTTTTATCTCTTCTCTAGACATTACTCCACAAGTGTTAAGAAATAAGATATTTTCTTTCTTTTTAAGCAGGTCAACAGTATCCAAAAAGTCGTCATATCGTTTGAGCCCTCTATGCTTGGCCTCTCTCCCCCACTCGCTGCTATAGTTATCGCCGTTAAATATAACTGAGCTAGATATAAGTAGATTTTTGTATGTTATGCTGCGGAGGGTTTTGATATTATATCCTCTATCAACAAAGACCTTTTCAGCCCTCTTTACTTCATCAAGCAAGGCCGTCATGATTATTGTGTTGCATAATGCAATGCTTTGGTTAGATCCTAACATCCTAAACTCAAACTTGTTGCCGGTATATGCAAATGGGCTTGTGCGGTTGCGATCACAGCCATGATGATAACCCACCTTCCTTCCAAGTATCTTATCAATCATATGCTGCACTTCGTCACCTACATAGACTGACAGCAGTGGAGGCGGTGCCTCATTGCCTCCCAGCCTCATATCATTCGAGTAACTGCTAACCGACAGCCTAATGAGGTCGCTATGCTTATGAACAGCGGCTATTATGCAGGACATAAGGAACATAAATATGTCTTTGTTTGCTGTTTTATAATCGAGCAAATTGTGCTTTAAATCAGCTGATAGCGACCAGTTATTGTGCTTGCCGCTGCCATTAACCCCATTAAATGGCTTTTCATGAAATATGGCAACTAGGCCACATTTGCTTGCTATATCTTTAATTTTTTGAGTGATAATTTGGCTTTTTAAATAGGAGTATTCCACACGGTCATATATCGGCACAACCTCATACTGGCAAGGTGCAACCTCACTGTGCATGGCCTTTAAAACAACTCCAAGCGGCAGCAACTCCTCGTATAGCCTCTTCATAAAAAACTGCACTTTTGTCTCTGGCAAGCTGAAATAATGCCCATAAAACTGGCTTTTGAGCAAAATTTCCTCGTTCGCCAGCGTCCGTCCGCATTCAGCAAGGCCGCAAAATTTATGTATGTTTTCTTTGTCAATTAGGAAAAATTCCTGTTCAAAACCCACAGTGTAGTACACGTGTTCGCACGTTTGGCCGAACTTATTTAGCACACTTGTTAAATGTTTATCAAGCTCATGCGAGGCTCTAAACAGTGCCGCTTTTTCGTCCAAAGCTTCGCCAGTGTGGCTTATCAAGAAGCTTGGAAGAAATAAGACTTTGCCAATATCCAGTTCATCAATAAAAATTGGGCTTTGCCTGTCCCATAATGCGTAACCTTTAGCCTTGGCTGTCGTCCTATTGCCCCCACTTGGAAAACTGGATGCATCGGTCTCGCTTTTAAGCAGGGTTTGTCCATTAAATTCAATTTTACCGTCAGGGCCCAAAAAACTCATAAATTTCAGTGCTGGCTTGCCGCTTAATGGAAAAAACAAGTGAGCGTAAAATTTGGCCCCTCGCCTTGCCGCCCATTTAGATATAATCTTAGCAATTCTATCCGCCAGCTCATCTTCTAGTTTATTGCAATTTATTGAGGCCTCGAATTTTTCGCCCCATTTTTTGCCGAGTTTTTTGACAATTTCCTCATGTGTTAAAACATTGCAAGAAAAAAAGCTTTTCATATTTTTATAATATGCAAAAGCTTTGTTTGTGGCTAATTGCCTTTCAATCTATCTTCTTATCGTGCCATTAATTTTCTTGGCCGCCTTTCTAACCTCTTGGCCATTTTTGCGGTAGTCCTTATAAAAAGCCTCAGCAACCTCAGGTGGCATCAATGGCAAATTTGGAATATCGGCAATTTTTATTGCTGTTGGCTTGTACACGCCGTTGTTGCGGCCAGCCTGAAACTCCTCGCCTTGCCCCGTGCCAAGCTCGCCCGAAACCCATTTGCAAACGTAAAAATATTCGATGCTCCTTTCGCTTTCGTAGGTGTACACCTTCTTTATAGGCTCAACCACTATTCCAAATTCCTCGAGCACCTCACGCTTTACGCATCCTCGCTCTCGCCCGCTTCCATGCCGCCGCCAGGAAAGGTGTAGAACACTCGCCCCTCTCTTTCGCGATACATCGAAACTATTTGCTCATCAAAAATCACAATAGCCCTTCCGCTCTTTCTTTTATCCATTTTTTATCTCCAAAATTTATTTTTTTATCACGCACTGGTCGGGATTCCATGCAGGGGTACAAATCTCAGCCACCTTGCACACACCTTCCCAAAAGTTTTTTTCACCAGCAGCAATAAGTATGGCGTCGCCGGCTTTAAAGGAAATAACTTCATTCTCCTTGCAAATCTTGCCCTTACCCGAAATTATATAGGCCATTTGCTTCACCTTGAGGTTAACGCAATAGTCCTTGTCGGGATAGCGGCCGCTTATCTCAGCCACCGAAATATCTATATCGTCGTCTTTGTGCGGATACAGCCACTCCAGGCATTTTTCGCTGTTTTTAAACTTTATTGTATCTTCTTTTTTAACAATCTTCATTTGACCCCTCGGCCGCTAAATTTAATTTGGCAGTGTGCGCCTATTTTTTTAGATCGGCAATTATTTGGCTTTGCACATCGGCAGGTATTTCCAGCTTTTTGTCAACCACCTTTTTAGGCCAGCCCTCGTCGACCCACTCAATGCCATATTTGTTAATCGGCTTACCAAACCTTGGATAAACATTGAAATGCACAAACTGCTCTTTCATCATAATGGCGCAATAGTTAAACTTTTCAGCGCCATAGAGCTTCTTGGCCTTTGTTTCGTACCACTTACAAACTTGCGGTAGCTCGGCCATCTCCTCCTCGGTCACGTGCGAAAAGTCAGGCACTTCCCTTTTAAGGACAAATGCCACCTGTCCTAAAACGCTTGGCAGCTCTTTATAGACAACCGCCCAATGTTTAAAAGTCTTTATCGCAAGCTCGGGATTAGAAAATCTTCCAGCAAATTCCAGCATTTTTTAATCTCCTTTATAGTTTTATAATAACATATTTTGCCAAGAACTCAAAGCAAATTAAAGCATAAAAAATAGAGCCCGACAAAAATCGAACTCTACTTTTTTCTAAGCTTCCTTTTTGAACAGTATCAAGGCAAGAGCCAATACCACAACTGTGAGCGCCACCAAAACCACATTGGTAATCGCTGCGTAGCCAACTTGTTAGAAGAGAGTCTTTAACCGTCTTCATAACGCTAGCCAGCACTAAAACAAAGGAAATCAGCACCAAAGCAGCAACAACCAACTTTAAGATATTTAGCTATTGCTTGCCTTTTTACTTTTTATGACATCAACACCGAATTAATAATTTTAGCCGGCATAATTGTTGTCTCATTTTCCATTTTTCAACTTTCTCTTCCAAAATTGCAAAATATACGCATTTTCCACTGTATTTAACATGTATCTTGCGTTTTTTAAAATTGTTTTTTACTCAGTTTTTAATTAAATCTTCTAGTTCGTTTAGTTCAAACAATCCTTCATCTAATTGATTGTATTATTGTGAAATCCTTTCAGTTTCACCTTTGTATTAAGTTGTTCAAATTGATTGTATTATTCATATATTTTAGTCCTTTCAAATTTTGTATTTTCTTTAATATCTCAATCAATTATCTCTTTCTGAAGGCAACCCCTTGAAGTGTGACCAATTTCTTCCTTTTTCCCATTAAGAGGAGCAATGATTTAATGCATTTCTAAGCGTTCTCTTATGTCATTAAGTATCTCGCCATTATATTTAAAATACCTTGGACCTGCAACATGACCATCTTTACCTAATTTTAATAGTATTTTGGCTAATGCAGTTAATGACATTACTTCGCCATTAAATTCGACTCGCCTATCATCAACAACTATTGCAAACTTTGATTCATCACGTGCAAATGTTATCTTTGAACCAACAGGAATATTACATTTTTTAAATGTAAATGGAGATGCTTTTTCTTGAGCTTCTATTTTTACTGCTGTTGCGATATTTTCCTCTTCTTTCTCGATGTCTGATTGCCCTACAATTTTTAATTTGTCTTTTGTTCCATGTATTTCTGCCATGGCATCAAATAAGTCATAAGCATCTTCAGCAGACATCGCATAAAATTCCCTAACCCTTTTCTTACCATTAATAGTTTCTCTTGATCTTAAATCCGGATTAAGTTTATCAATTATAGAATGTATTTTCATATCGGTTAATCTAACATTCACTTCATATGTTGCAAATATTCTAAATCCAAATGGAGTGCACTCACTTCTATTAAGTTGTTTTACTCTTTGCTCAACATCATCGGCATAACCAATTTTAACCCACTCAGGAAATGATGGGTTTGTTAAAATATAAATGTAACCTTTTTCTTCTGTCATACAATACTCCTTACTTGCGTTTATTATATCATAAATTTAAAATATTTTCAAAACACTTGAAAAATATTTTCACAAGAGTTAAAACACAACTCAATTATGGGAGGCTCTTATGGATTTAATTCAGGTTATTTTAAGTGCTTATGAAGATAAAAGAATAAACAAACATTCTAAAACTTATAAAATGCTATGCAGGGTTGTTGATGCTGAAAACAAACTGCGTGCTACTTTTGATGAAAAACAAAAAGAACTCTATCATGAATTTGATATACTAACTCTCGAATATCAAGGTTTACAAGACATAGAACTAATCAAGTTCATTTTAGAATTCTTTCACACCGTGCATAATCCGATGGATAAAATATAATTATTTTTTCTTTCCTTGCATATCTCAAAAATTGATACATTGATAATTTTCACACTCCTCTACTTATATAAGGACATTATCTTTAAAAAAATTTAGGCAGTAAATGCAAAAATTAAAAATTTCTTTAATTTTTTTACAATCACAAAAAAGGCCACACCTTGAGGTGTGACCAATCTTTTCTTTTCCCTAATCAAAAGCAGCAATGATTTATGTTTTATAGCTCTTTCAAAATAGTCAAAAATTCATCTAATGTTATGGAATCTGGATTACTTTGTATATCTTCTTTTGATACCATATAATAACGATAATCTGCACCGGCCTGAGATTGCCATATTTTTCCCAACTCTGCTTTTTCTCTACTATTATCGTTTGAAGCCAAATAATCACCTTTTGTTTCAATCATTACAATTTTTCCGCTATTTGTCATAGCTATAAAATCTGGGTAATGATTTAAAAATCCATTAATATAAAACTCTTGCCTATCTATATTACGGTGCCACCATTTAATATTTGATAAAGATGCAACCTTTTCAATAACATCCAATTCAAAACCATTTACTGATTGTTCTGCTGTATATAACGATTTTTGAAGGATTTTAAATGCGTTGGTTGGTGAAATTACAGAGCTAAAACTAAAAGATGGCAAGCAATAAATTTTCCCCTGTTCAAGCCACTCTCTAAATTTTTTCCTTTGGTGATCCATTTGCAATAGTTTAATTTTAGCCTCAATTTTTGATGTGTATCCATAAATATTTTTTTCAAGTTCAGCAATTGCTTCGCTATTCATATTATCAACAACACGATCAATGTAATCAGCCAAGTCAGAACCAGAAACATTATCTAACTTTTCTAATTGGGTTTTTATTTGATATTTACAGTTTCTTTTTTTGCTTTCAGGTGGCAAAGAATCAAAGATTTCTTTGTAAAATTTATTTTCCACACCCTCAAGTCTTCTATATTTAGGACTCTCGTTCTTATTTACATCAATTTCATAAAAACTTTCAGTGGCAGTAGTAAAATCAATTTCTATATCTTTATCCCTTAGAGTAAAATTATCGAGCAACATTTCATTTGTTAAAAGCACTTTATAATCACTATCCAATTGTGTAAATATATTTGGTTTTGGTTTTACAAAAAATTGAGGTATTTTTAGAATTTTTACTTCATCTTTAAAATTTTCATACATAACATAATTACTCATTTTACTTCTAACCTCCAAGGGTAAATTACCAAACACTTCACTACTAGACTCTTTTAAAATTTCATCATAAGAATCACTTTTTTCTTCTGCACTTGCAAGCATAGATGTAATTGTGTTAGATGCCTGCCCCTTTCTATTAATTAGCTCTTCCTTTACCACTTCATCGTTAAATTGTAAAAATTCTTCTTGTTTATCAAGATTTTCCATTTTACTTTGAAGCATATGAACTTTTACCGGTTCGACTTCTTGCGTTTCAGCAATTCGATATTCTTTTTCACTAAAACCTGCATTGTTCAAACCTGTAATAACTTTCTTAATTGTTGAATTAAAATCATTCGAAGAAGTTAAAACATAAGAAAGATTTAAGAATTTGCTATCATGTTGTTTAGTATAAGGAAGTCTAAGTACTCTACCTAAAATTTGTTCAACATCAACTACCGAAGTTTTATTGGCAAGGGTAGCTAAAATATATGCAAAAGGACAATCCCAACCTTCTTTTAAGGCATTCACGGTTATAATGTATTTTATTTTGCAATCATGAGATAATAAATTGACATTTTTTATTTCATTTATTTCAGCTGTCTTAATTGCTATTTCCTCTTTTGGAATACCTAATCCTACCAACCTTTCTTTCAATTTCTCAAAAGTTTCTTTATTTTCATCAATTTTTGGTTGAGCTTGAAACAATACAATAGGTCTTATATAAACCCCATTATTTTTCTCGTTTTCAAGAGCCATGGTTTCTAATTTTTCTCTCAAATCTATTGCGTCAATAATTACTTGCTCTTGTGATGGTCTATTATACAGAATCACAGGCAGCTTAACCATATTTTCAGCTTTTAATTGTGAGGCATCAACATATGAAATTATATTGCTATTTTTTCGAGGCGTGGCAGTTAAATCTAAAATGAAACTCGGATTTAAATTTTTCAACATTTCAACACTGAGATCCCCTGTTGTATGATGACTTTCATCAACTATAACTACCGGAGATAATTGATTTAAAACTTGAATTAGAGCAGTATCATCAACATTTTCAATTTTTGTTGCTGGTGTTGGAGAATAGTTTGCAAAAGTATTTAAGTTTCCGTTTTCTTGATATATTTTTCTTGCCTCTTTATTTCTAATTCTCAAACTATCAAAGCTCATTACAATAATTGATAACTGCTCATTTATTTGTGTGATGTTAAATTGTTGCCCATCTAATGCCTGTTGTTTCGTATAAATTTGAACTCTTCCGTTAAAATCCGTTTCAATTTTTTGTCTATATGGATGAGAAGGGTTTGTTAAATTATTTAAAGTCTGTGTTAGTATTGCTTCTGATGGCACAAGCCAAACTACAACTTTTAATTTTTCGCTTGGCAAATTGTTAAAAATAACTCTTAAAGCATTACAAGCTAAAAAGGTTTTTCCACCACCTGTTGGAACTTTAAAACAAACATGTGGGGTATTGGAAATTGTGTTGTTGTATGTAGCAAGTCCATTAAATCCAACATTTACACCTTGGTTGAGCCAAAGCTTATTATATGCAGAAACAACACTACCTGTTTCATTTAATAATTGGCAATAACTTTCTAAATCATTAATTACCTTTTTTTGAAATTTTTTAAGTTCCATTATTTCTCCTTATAATTTTGCTATGTCTCTAGGTATTTTTTTAAATATAATGCCGTATTGAGTAAGCATTTCTTTTGATAAATTGCAAACATCGGCATATATTACATAATTAGCACATTTTGTTTTAATCCCCGATAAAAAATCTATATCTAACGTTGTTCTTTTATCTTTTTCGTAATAAAAATAATATGCAGTATCATTATTCGAACCCAAATAATATTCATTATCATTGTCATTTTTTATTATAGCTTTTTTAGTTTCCATAAAATAGATATATCTTCTTATTTCTTCGATTTGCAATTCTTCATTTAAATTTTTACCATCTCTAAAAATTGGCTCGCCTAATTCATAGTAACTAAAACTCCCTTTTATTCCTGCAATAGCCTTATCGCCTTCACCATATCCTTGAATAACTCTTTTTACACGCTCTGCTGTAATTGTTTCAGTATAATCCATCATCTCAACAAGAATAAATTTACGGTTACCATTATCCCGTTTATTAAGATTAAGTACGGCGTGTGCAGTTGTACCCGAACCGGCAAATGAATCAAGAATTATTGAGTTTGAATTGTTTACAAATTTTAAAAGATACTCAATAAGAGATACAGGCTTAGGATAATCAAAAACTTTGGCACCGTTTAAGATTAAGTCAACGTCCTTACCAGCCTCTTCTGTTGTACTTACACCCACTGATTCATCAATTAAGTTTGGTGGAACTTCTGGTTCGTAATTTGCTCTTTTATATGATAATACTAAATTATTAGATAAATTAATAGTAGTGCCTTTTTCAATATTTTCATCTAGTGTGCTTTGAATCCAAATAAATTTATTTTCAAAGGTAACATCATTAACATTTTTACCATCTTTGATAATCATATCATTTAATAATTTATTTGGAAATTTTTGGGTCCCATAAGTTCCAGCTTTGTAAACACCATCCTTACCTTTAAAGTTTATAACCCCTGATTTAAAATTTAATCTTTTCAATGAATTTTGTGGTTTAGTAAATGGATCATCACTAGGACTAGATTTTTGAACTCCTAAATATCTTTGATTATTTTTATTTTTTTCATAACAAACTATGTATTCAAGATTTTTCTTTATTTTATTAGACAAATTCGGAGGAGTTGCAGACTTATACCACATCCATTGACCTATAAAGTTTGTTCTACCGAATATTTCATCACAAATAAGTTTCAAGTTGGCAAGTTCATTATCATCTATACTTATAAAAATTCTACCATTTTCATTTAAAAGTTTTTGTAGAAGTTTTAATCTTGGATACATCATACAGAGCCATTTATCGTGTCTCGATAAATCTTCTCCTTCAGGTCCAACAACCTCTCCCAACCATTTTTTTATCCTTGGATCATCTACATTATCACTATACACCCATTGACCTTCTTTTTTCCCCGTGTTATAAGGAGGATCAATATAAACACAGTCAACCAAACCTTCATATTGAGGTAATAAAGATTTCAATGCTAAAAGATTATCCCCATGTATTATCATATTTTCACTTTTTTCAGAATTAAAAGTATACTTTTTTTTCAACGTCCTATAAGGAACTTCCTGATGATGGTTTATAACCTTTTCTTTCCCGATCCAATTTAATGTTGGCATAAAAACTCCTTTGTAAAAATTTATTTAGCACATTATAGCATACTAATTCATATTTTGTATATGATAAAATCAAAAAAACAGCAAAAATTAATTTTGCTGCCTATTCAATTATTTTACTAATCTAAATATATAAACTTTTTAATACTTTTGGATAATGTAGAACTTTCAAGCACTTCATTATTTTGCTTGAAATATTCGTGCGTATTTTCTTTTATTAACTCAGATACATATCTTGGATTTATTACTCTTGAGGTTACTTCATTCTCTTTATTAAATATTAATTCTATAAATCGATTAAAAGAAAAACCATTCCTATAAAACATATCTACAAGCACTCTTCCTTTATTAGACACTTTTCTTATTTCGTCATATAGATAATACATATCTTCATTTGATAACAATAAAACATAACTTTCATAGTTATTAATCTTAAATAACATAAATTTTTTCATATTAATTTCCTAAAATAAGATTTTATAAGTTTCTTCGATTACTTCCAAAATTTCATCTCTTAATTCTTCTGCCTCTTTATAATTTTGAATAACTCTCATTTGTGCAGGATCAATGGTGCTGTGCGTATATACATTTCGTTTATCACAATATGTATCATAAAGTTTATATAGTGCATCTTTATCTTTCTGTGAAATATCTGTCCTTAAATCAATCTCTGTCAGACCATTTTTTTTGTACCTTTTAAATGGGCTTAAGTTTTGCTTTAATGTAAAATGAAATTTTTGTGTAAGCAATTTCTTTATATATCCTTCTAGTGCTTTAAAAACCCCGGTTAGAGGTGAAGAATAATCTTCTGATTCTATTTTGGAATTAATAAAACTAAACGAACCAGAAATTGATTTCAATTGAGCCTCTTCCATATAATTATATGAAGTTTTTAAGATTTGCTTAATTCTACTACGTATAATATTAGCACTGTAAGCCTCTTCGCTAAACTGTTTCCCCAAATCTACATAATCATCAAACGAAATTATATCCAAACTGGCAATAAAAGTTAATACAATATTAAAAGTATAATATGGCTTACCCTGAATAACAATATTATTACTGTTCTTTGTAATCGTTATTTTATCATTGTTAAAACTTGTAAGTATATACCTATTTTCTATAATTGATATTGTTATTTTCCCAGCAAATTCAGATCGTATATAGTCTAGTATATCATTTATAATTTCTGCATTTTTAATAACAAGTTGATTAGAAAATTTATCATCTTTAATTCCATATTCTTCTAAATATTTTATAAGAACAAAAGCCAACTCTTTATTTTTACCAACACAAATAGGATTAATGCCATCTTTTAATAAATGAATATCTACTTGACAATCCATTCTATTAACAAAAAATTTACATATAATTTTTGTTTGAGAATATCTTATTTCCTTCTTTGTAAAATTAGGATTTTCATCAAAAAATTTTTCCAATAAGTATTTTACACTGTCTTTATTTATAAGTATCTTAGACATATTTACCTCCCAGTTCTATATACATCTACTGCACATAATTTATTATTCACAGACCCAATTTTAAAATAAATATTGTCATTTTCTTTAAGATGAATTTTTATTTTTTTTAGTGAGAAGTACATAGATTTTACTCCATTGTATTGAATAAAGCCAAACTTTTTATCATAATTAATTTTTGAAATGGTCCCAAATTTCAATTCATCTGTCTTTTTGATTACTTCTAAAGCACGATTCAATAATTGTTTTATATTAGGTGGTCTATCTCTATTTAAACAAAATTCTTTTTCTGCAAACCTTAATTCTTCTTGTATAAACCAACCAAATGAAGACCTATAATATAATGTGGCCTCATAAAACTCTTTTGCCTTATCGAGTTCGTTTGAATTTTCAAATAGTATCCCTAAATCGAATATCAAATTTATCATTTTTTCTTTGTCAAAGTTGTCACATAGGATAGCTTTACAAGAATAATAAAGTGCTTTACTAACATCTCCACTTGAAAAATATAAGTTTGCTAATTTATGATACATATACCAAAAATTATGTTTTTCAGCTATCTCTTTATAGCTTTCTATATCCTCTTTTCTACCACTTAATAAACATCCACAATATAATTTTCTCGCAGCAAACCACAATCCATTTCCATAGTGTAGTTTTTCAAATGTGTTCAGTGCAACATCACACAATTCCATACATTCTTCAAATTTTTCTATTCTTTCTAAGCATTTCGTTTTAACTTGATAATAAAATTCTTTATAGGATGCCATCTCATAGGTTTGACCATTCTGGGCCTGAATTTCTTTGGGCTCAATTGGTAATAATTCTGAATTCAGTTTATTTATCCATTTCAATTCTTGATAATAACTTGTTGCAGCTCTATGTCTTAAAACTTGCACAACCTTATATATAGTCAACACATAAGGATTAAACATAAAATGTTCAACATCAAGTTGTTCGCAATTTTCTGTAATTAATTCAGCTATTGATATAAAATGTTCAAATGTTTCCTCAGAATAAATGTATGAACTTATTTCTGCAGAATACAAACAATATAAGTAAGCATCATTAACATATTTTCTTTTCTTAACCTCTTCATAATCAAAAGTGCGTATTTTATCAATAAATAACTGTGCTTGTTCATGCTTTCTTAGTTTCTGACCTAACTTGCTTAGAATAAAGGAATCGGACAAATTAGCTTCTTCTAAAATCTTTAAATATTCAGAAAAAGCATCTTCCATAGAAGAAGATTCTAATAATTCCGCCTTTTCAAATTTTAACTTTAACTGTTCATTCATAATTTCATTATAACATTAAAAAAATAATTTTTACTATACTTTATAAAATATTTATTTAATTTATTTTAGCATCAAAATTTTATATTGTTTAAAAACTAATAATCAAATCTTAAAATACTCTAACCATTGTTTATATTTATCTTGGGCGGCGAGGCAGGTGTCAGTTAGATAGCCTCGCTCTGTTTTCCATTCTTTTAAACCACGATAATAATAAAATTTAAACTCATCCTCTATTATAAATGGAATAATATTATTTGCAAGGCATTCTTTAAACATAATCAAACGCCCTACTCTGCCATTGCCATCTTGAAAAGGATGTATTCTCTCAAACTGCTCGTGAAATTCAATTATATCATTGATGGTTTTGGACTGTTTTGCATTATACTTTGTCAAAAGTTTTTTAATTTCTTCTGCGACTTTTTCCGGTGGACAGGTTTCGTTGCCACCAACTTCATTTGGTCTGGATTTATATTCACCAACATTAAACCAATCTTTTCGGCTATCGCTCGTACCTGATTTTAATGTGTAATGTAACTCTTTAATAAATTTTTCTGTTAAAGGCTTTTTCGCATTATCAATAACCATATCAACGCACTTAAAGTGATTATTCGTTTCCACAATATCATCAACCTTCACGCCATTGGTTTCGCCGAGTGTGTTGGTTTCAAAAATCATTCGAGTTTGGTCTTCAGTAAGCGTGCTGCCCTCAATGTGATTTGAATTATAAGTGAGTGCAATTTGCGTTTTATGATAAATTCCACCCTTGAGTTTCATATCCTTTTCTTCTTTTAATCTATTAAGAAGTGGATTATCACTAAATTCTTTATGCTCTACCCTTTCTGGTTTTTCTGCATCCTCCGGAATAATCCAAGTTTTGCCTTTAAGTTCAGCTCCTTTTACTCTGCCTTGCTGACAATAATTTCGCACAGACCTTTCACTTATATTCCATTTTTTTGCAATTTCACTTGCCGTTAAAAATCCCATAAATTACCTCATTTTCATACAAATAAATTATATCCTATATCGGCAATTAAGTCAATAAAATTACATATATATTATTGCCGATATCGGCAATTTTATAAAAAATAATCTGGTGATTATATCCTAAACTTTTGAAATAATTATACACCTATTTACACCTAATGGGATAGTTTTGGGCAGAACACAAGAGGTTTAGAGCGGTTTTTCGGGTTGTGGCAGTGGATTTTTGGTCGGGTGCTTATATGTTATATTATTATAACTTTTTAAAAATAAAATTTGTTATTATTATAAAACTTTTAACAAAAGAAAAAGCCGATAAAATCGGCATTTGGAGCTGGTGAAGGGATTCGAACCCTTGGTCCCGTGATTACGAATCACGTGCTTTACCAACTAAGCTACACCAGCATTTTAGGTGTAAAATACACCTAATTTTTTATTAAGTTTTTTGATGCGATTCAGTTTACGAATCAATTGCTCTACCCCTGAGCCACACCAGCATAGGTTATTTTAACAATAAGTATTATAACAAAAGATCTTGAATTTTTAAACCTCTTTAATAAAATTTTCTAAAGTTTTAATTCACACTTGATTGCGTCATCTAGGTGCGAAATAAAGTCGCGCGCCATATCCTTTGTTCCAACAATACTGCCGTAGTGAGTTGGAATTACAAGACGCGGATGAATTTTATTCGCTGCATTGGCGGCCTCGATCGCTGTCATTGTAAAAGTTCCGCCTATTGGCAGTAGCAACACATCGGGATACTTGATCTCTAGCAGTTCACTCGTTGCATCGGTGTCGCCGGTAACAACAACACTTTTGCCCTCAATTTTCAAAATGTATCCAACCCAGTTATTTTCCCGTGGGTGGAATTTTTTGTTTGTGTTATAGGCTGGAAAAGTTTTGAACTTTATACCCTCTATTTCATAGCACTTGTTTGGCTCGACATAAAGAGCTTCGCCAAGCCCAGCGATCACAAATTCTTCTTTCATAAATAGCGGGCAAACGAACTTGGTCGAAGGGGTCGCAATCATGTCTATATCCTTTTTTGAGAAGTGGTCATAATGAGGATGAGTGATGAAAATTAATTTGGCCGCACCTCTATCTTTTATATTGAGCGGGTCAAAATATATTTCATCATTTATGCAAATTGAGCTGTGATAATTTACTTTAATTTCCAATTTTTTATGCCTCTATTCAAAAATTTTCGTGTAAATAGCAGTTTTGACTGCGTTTTTTATGTTTAAAATGGCCGTTTTTGCGTTTTTTAGAATTCTAATATCCAAATGTTTTCTTGCTTGTGACCCTGCTCATAAAGCTCATGACCGACGGGGACATCTACGACTTCTTTTAGTGTGCAGCCAAGTTTTTCGCACACACGCATGCTTGCATGATTGTTAGGGTCATTGGTGATAATTATGCTATGCATATGGTTTTTTAGAAAGACCTTTTTTAAAAGCTGAACAGCCTCGACAGCGTAGCCATTCCCCCGCCACGGCTCCTCTATTGAAAAACCGCTGTTGCCAATATAGTAGAAATAGTCGTTCATGCCAAGTTTGGCCGAGCACTCACCAATCTTTACTGGGAATTTGCCGTTTAGCAAAATGTTATAATACAAGATTGGCATGGGCTTATCCAGTATCTCGTAAAGCCTGAGGGTGATTCTCTTTCCCTTTATCTTTTGCACAATTTTCACGCAAATTACCTCGTTTCTATTCTATAATAAATTGCTGTGTTTGGCAATCAAATAATCAATTTTTACCAACTTTGGTTTATCACTTGCCTACATAATAAAAAATTGATATAATAATCACAGTTGCGGGTGTAGTACATCGGTAGTACGTGAGCTTCCCAAGCTTATGAGGTGGGTTCGACTCCCATCACCCGCTCCATAATAAAATAAACCACCAATGGTGGATTATTTTATTATAAAGCTAGTAATGCGAGAGGGCTCACTAATCACCATTTCGCATGAGCGTAGCGAAGGTGAAATGGAGAGGAGAAATTTGGTTTAGTCATGGGCAGGTTTGCCTTGGCAAAGCTGCTAAAAAACCAAGCCAAATTTCGACGAGGTTCGACTCCCATCGACCGTACGGCTAGACCACTTCCCATTTTAAAAACCACAATAAAAAAGGAGTAATATTTATGAGAAAAAGTATAAAAACAACTGAGGCGATCTTCCCTATGCCCGTGCTGATGATTGCCACTTATAATAGTGACGGCACAATCAATGTCATGAACGCAGCTTGGGGCATGATGCTTGAAAGAGACCATGTTGTGCTGAATTTGTCCGAGTATCACAAGACGGTGGAAAACATCAAACGAAATAAAGCTTTCACGGTAAGTATTGCCGACTCTAAGCACACCATGCAGGCCGATTATTTTGGCGTTGTTTCGGGTAACGACACCCCAGACAAGTTTAGTCGTAGCGGCTTGACAGCCACAAAGTCCAGCCTTGTAAACGCTCCAATTATAGACGAGTTCCCTATTTGCATGGAATGTGAATTTGTAGAGTTCCAGGGCGACCAATATGGTTGCGGCGTGGTTGGAAAAGTGATCAATGTCACTGCCGACCAAAAGGTTTTAAATGGCGACAAGGTAGACATTGCAAAGCTTGACGCCATCGCCTTTGACCCATACACCCACGGCTACTACAAGATTGGCGAGCGTGTTGGCAACGCTTTTAGCGATGGGCTAAAATTGAAAAAATAAAAAATAAACATAGAAAAAGACGGCTGCTAAGCCGTCTTTATTTTTTTGCTTATTTTTCGGTCTTGTCACCCGAGCTGATGTAACTTTTAATTTCCTTGTAAAGTTCGTATGGGTTTTGCACGTGAGCAATGACGTAGGTGTTGTTTGCTGTCATTGGGCTTGATGCGCTACCAAAGCGGAGCGTGCCGGTGTTCTTTTGCAGCATTTTGTCGAGCAGGCTGACATAAACGTCGCTAGCACCGATGTTTTTAAGGTCCAGGCTCTTAAAGTCCACGCCGATTATTCCTGTGCGGATGACAACACGTTTGTTGGTTACGACATAGATGGTGTGCTTTACGTAGAGCCATGTGAACACTAGGCAAAGCACAAGGCCTAGCACAAACACTGCCGATACCACAACTGCGGCAACCACAAGTTCGCTGCCCACCAAGGCCTCTCCGTTCTCGTCAGGCAGACAAATTGCTAGTAGCATTAGTCCCAAAAATAACAGCAGTGGCAAGCCAAATGTCATGAGTCTTGAAAAATAGACTTTGCCTTTGTGCGGCTTTATGGCTTTTACAATTTTTTCATCCTCGTCTAGGACAGGGTCAAAAGCGCGCACAATTTCGTCGTTTACGGCCTCGGCCTTTGATGCCCTTTTCTTGCCAACCTCCTCACTGGACAAATCTTTATTTTCCATTTTTCTTCCTCCTTTTCCTCTTTTCTTCTAATTGTTTGTCAAAGTCGGCCCGGAGCTTTTCCATGACCTCGGTCAAGCGGTTGGTGTTTTGTTCAAGTTCTTCTTTTGTAAGCCTTTTGGGGTCTGCCCCCACAATCTCGAAGGGCTCACCAACCAAGATATAGTTTTTATGAAAAACTCGCACCTTGTTATATATAATTATAGGCAAAATAAATGTTTCGCCCTTAGATGCAAAGGTTATTGCCCCGCTTTTTATGTCAAGAAGTTTTTCGTCGGTCTTGTTTCTCGTCCCCTCAGGAAAAACCCCAAGAACGTTTTTGTCTTTAATGGCCTTTAACGATGCTTTGAAGGAAGCCACCTCGGGCTTGTCTCGGTTTACCGATATTGTCCCCATTCTTTTTAGTATATAGCCCGAAAACTTGTTTTTAAACAACTCCTTTTTTGCAAGGAAGCGAATCTTTTTGTGCAGGTATATATCAAGAATGATTGCGTCCCAGTTTGTGGTATGGTTGCTGGTCAAAACATAGCCGCCCTTTTTTGGCAAATTCTTCTTGCCGATGATCTTGGTCGGGCACAAAATGCGGATTGGCAAATATAACAATGCAAAAGCTAATACAAATAACATCTTTCCCTCCTAAAAGTCACTGGCACAAGCGGCCGCTGTCGAAAAGGCAATTTGAAGATTGAATCCGCCCGTTAAGGCGTCGACATCCAGCACTTCGCCAATAAAATATAGCCTTTTGACCAGTTTGCTCTCCATGCTCTTTGGCTTAATCTCTTTCACGCACACGCCACCGCTTGTTATGACCGCCCTGTCGACATCGTCTAGCCCCTTGTAGTCAAGAGTGAAATTTTTGAGCATTTTGACAAGTGCCTCACGCTCCTCGTGGCTAAGCTGGTTGACCTTTTTGGTCTTTAAAATATTGAGCCTTTTGGCAAAAACATCAACAAGCGCCTGAGGCAAAAGCCCGGAAAGCAAACTGGAAAACTGCTTGGATTTTAGCTCGGTTATATCTCGAGTGATGCGTTGAAAAAGTGCAAATTCGTCGAGCGCAGGCTTAAAATCTATGCTCAAAACAAGGTTTTGAGGCAAAATTCTGTTGATATAGCTTGAAAGCGACAGCACGATTGGGCCGCTTATTCCCTGCCCGGTAAACAGCATTTCGCCTATTGGTGACTGGTAGACAAGCTTGCCATTACTGGTGGCCTTTACCACCACATTTTTTAGCGACAGCCCGCTCAAATTTTTAAGGTCTTTGTCATTTAGTAGCACTGCCGACAGCCCGCCAACCGGCTCAATTATCTTGTGCCCGGCAGCCTTTGCAAATTTATATCCGTCACCCGTGCTGCCAGTAAGCTTATATGTTATGCCGCCAGTTGCCACGACTACGGCGTCGCAATCAATCACATTGCCGCCTTCCAAAGTCACTCCGCAAGCCTGCCCATCATTAATGTTTATGCTGGTCACTTTGGTGTTTAGTCTAACATCCACTCTAAGTTCTTTCAGCCCTTTTTCCATGGCACGAGTAATGTCGCTGGCTTTGTCACTGATTGGAAAGACACGCTCTCCCCTTTCAACCTTCAGCGGCACGCCAAGGTTTTCGAAGTAGGCACGAGTGTCGGCCGAGTTGAACCTTATTTCACTAGACATTATGAACTTGGCGTTGTTCACAACATTATTTAAAAAGGCGTTGCCAGTTGCGGCGTTTGTTAAATTGCATCGGCCCTTGCCGGTTATGTAGAGCTTTTTGCCAAGTTTTTCATTTTTCTCAAGCAAAATGACCTCATGGCCTTTTTCAGCTATGAGTAGGCTGGCAAAGCAGCCCGATGCACCACCACCGACAACAACAACTTTCATTTGTTCTCCTACAAGGATTTTAGATACAGCACCTCACGGGTGTTAAGGGGTCTAACTGCCCCACGCGAAAGCCCACCAAGCTTTAGATCACCAATTTGAGTGCGTTTTAGAAAACTTACATGAAGACCGCAAGCCTCAAACATCTTGCGAATTTGCCTATTCTTGCCCTCGTTAATGACCACTTCTAAGCGGGTCTCTTTTTCAAGTTTTTCCAAGATTTTCATCTTGCATTTATTGAGCCTTACTCCATCGATGACCACGCCGGCACGCATGACGGCCAGCTGGCTTTCTTGAACCTGCCCTTCAACTTTTACGACATAGGTCTTGTTGACCTCATGCGAAGGGTGAGTTAAATTAAAAGCCAAATCCCCGTCGCTAGTTAGAAGCAGCAGTCCCTCACTGTCGTAGTCAAGCCTGCCAACGGGCTTTGCCCCTTTATACTCGCTTGGCACAAGATCCATAACCGTTTTGCGGCCACGGTCGTCGCTCAGGGCAGTGATGTAGCCCTTGGGCTTGTGCATCATAATATATATAAACTCGCCCGACGGCTTAACCACATTTTCATCAACAGTGACGACGGCATTTTCGGGCACAATGAAAGCAAGGTCAAAGACCACTTTTTGGTTGCATTTGACCTTACCCTGTCTAACTAAGTCCTCACATTTGCGGCGTGAACCCAAACCGCACGAGGCTAAATACTTATTGATACGCATCTAAAACTTCTCTATAATTTTATCTAATTGTGGGGAAATTCCTTTTTGTTCCACCTCTTCTATATTATATATTTTTTCGGAAAAAATCAACTGTTTTTCAAGATAGACCTCGATCTGCCCTATCTCGTCGCCAACTTTCAGTGGTGCCTCGGCGTCATCTATGTTAACTTTCATTTTGACCTTGCCACGCTCGTCTTCGCTTAGCGGATAGTAAAGGTCATTTTTTACCAAAGCTTTAACGCTTTCAACTTCTCCATGCTCGACTTTAGCCTCACTAACCTGCTGCCCAGCCGAAACCAAGCGGCACAGCTTGTATTCTTTAAAACTATTATCAAGCAAACGCTGGCATTCTTCGAACATAGGCCCGCAATTTAGAAGCACGCACACCAGTTGCATACCATCCCGCGTGGCACTGCCAACAAAGCAACGCCCGGCCTTTTTGGTGTAACCCGTCTTTACTCCGTCAGCACCTTCGAACTCGCTAAGCATACGGTTTTTGTTTTTAAGGTTGCGACTAAATTTGGACTTCAGTTCATTTCTTATTGTGTGCTGCTTGGTCGAGACAATTTTTGCAAACTCAGGGTTTTTAAGAGCGTGGGCAGTAATCTTTGCAAGCTCCCTGGCCGATGTGTAATGATCCTCGGCTGGCAGGCCATGCGGATTCATAAGATGAGTGTCCTCGTAGCCAGCCGCATGAAGGTAGTCATTTACGTCCTCCACAAATTTTTCCTCGCTGCCTGAGGTTGCAATGGCAAGAGCCACCGCACTGTCGTTGCCACTTCTTAGCATGAGACCGTATAGAAGCTCACGAATTGTCAAGTGCTCACCCTCTTTAAGGCCTATGCTTGTTCCCTCAATCCCGGTGGCCTCTTTTGGAATGGTGAACTCACGGTTGAGATCACCCACGTGCTCAATCACATATATGGCAGTGATAATCTTTGTGGTGCTTGCCATGGGCAACCTTTCGTCTTCATTATAGGCATTTAGCACCCTACCACTTTCTTTTTCAATAACTGCCATGGCCTTGTAACTTGGCTTGCTTTCAGCCTGGGCAAAACTGAAATTAGTTTTTTGAAAAAACGCAAAAATTAATGAAAACAGTGTGAAAAATGCAAAAATAATGGCAAATTTATCATTTTTTCTCATTTTCGTCGCCCTTTTTAATAATTTTTGTAATGCTCTTTGTAATGTCTGGAACAGTGTCCATAAACTTTTCTAGCGGGCTCTTGTCGTCAACATAGATAAGTGAGCTTTCACCGTCTTTAATTTTTAAAAGGCCTATTGGCTGCATAGTTAGCCCCGCACCACTTCCTCCAGCAAAGGGATATTTGTTGGCGTCTTTGAAATTCTTGGCCTCAGTGCCATATTCTCCTCCACCGGCAACAAAGCCCATGGACACCTTGGTAAGCGGAATAATAAGCGTTCCATCTTTGGTCTCAAAGGGCACTCCTACCACTGTATTGCTCTCGGCCATACTCTTGATTTTGTCCATGGCCGAAGTCATAATTTCATTGATTTGATTTTCTTTTTCCATTTCATATTCTCCTTTATTTTCATAAATAGATAGCTAAAATATGCGTAGGCAATCGACAAGAGCATATCAAGCAGCGAGAAGGCTATGACCAGCGAGCCGCTCAGCTCCAGCCTGTCTCGATCAAACGATGGCTTTAGCGACGAAAAGACCTTGATATGCTTATACTTGTTTATGAGCATTGCAATAAGCGCCGAGCTCATGGCACTAAGGTAGCCACAAAGCATACTGATTACATATGCGTTATAGGTAGAGCCGCTGTCCACAAAAATTTCGAATTTTTTTATGTCGATTAGTTTGAGCATACAGGCAAAATACTTTTTGCGGATATAATTTTTCTTCTTCTTTTTCTTTTTCTTAACAGCGTTGTCGACCTCTAGCCTGCCTTCGCCGGTGATTCTAAACTTGGCACAAAACAGCTTTTGATACATCAGTTTTATGGAGCCAAAGCCCACATCCTCAAGCACATTGATATGCACCGCCGCCTTGATTTTTATGGGCACTGTAAAGATTAGGATCACGAGCACAATTATGGCTATGGCAAGCAAAAGGCTTTTCATAAAGTTAGATTGTGCTAAAAAACAATATTTATGCAAAAGAAAAAGCCGAGCCTAAGCTCGGCAAAGTTTTTATACTATATCCCAGTCGTCATCTCCACTGCTATCATCACCAATGGTGTCGAGGTCCTCAGGGTTTTCTTGGTCTTCGGGCTGGCTTGCAATGGCGGCCTCGCTTGCAATGCTTTGGTCAGGAGCAAGACCTAGTTTTGCCTCCATCTCTTCGTCGCTTTCATTGATCTCGAAGTGGTTATATAGTCTATCGTCTATGCTCTTGACTGCCTTGACCTTTTCCATCAGGCTGTCGTAGTCAGGAAGATCGTCTAGCGAAGAGATATTGAACCTCTTCAAAAACTCGTCGGTCGTGCCAAATAGCACTGGCTTTCCCACCGTGTCTTTTCGGCCGACAATGCAAATGAGGTTGTGCTCAAGCAAGATATTTATGGCATAGTCGGAGTTTGCCCCTCTTATTTGCTCAATCTCCAGCCTTGTCACTGGCTGCTTGTAGGCCACAATAGACACCGTTTCGAGGGTGGATTTAGACAAATTTCTCTGCCTTATAGGATTAAGTACAGCCGACACGCTATCGACATATTGGCCGTTAGAAGAAAACTGCAGCTTGTCGTTAAACTCAAGCAGCTGTATTCCCGAACTCTCGTTATATTTATTTTTCAGCTTTTTTACAGCATTTTTAATTTCGGCCTTTGAAGCATCTATCTTGCTTGTTATGTCGTTGATGGCCACAGCCTCGCCACTGACAAACAGTATGCTTTCAAGCACGTTCTCTAATTTATCCATTGTTTTCCTCTTTCTTAATTATATCGATGTCGCCATAAGTGCTGGTTTGCTCAACATTTATAAGTTGCTCTTTTAACAGTTCCAAAAGTGCCAAAAAGGTATTTATGATCTCGCTCTTAGAATAATCCTCTTCGAAAAGTTCACTAAACTTGAAACGCGGTTTTATCAAAAGGTTATCCTTAATTTGAGCTATCTTCATGGCCACGGTAAAGCGGTCCTTTTCAATCTTACGCTCGGTTATTTGTTCGGCCTGCACGCTCACCTTGTGCAGCAGCGACGAAAAGGCCTCAATAAGTGCATCAACGCTGAGCTTTTCGGGCAAGATGTAGCGGTAGTTACCCACCGAGTTGTCGGGCTCTTTATAAAACTTGCCCACGTCCTCTTTTTCTTTGAGCTTCTCACTGGCCTCTTTGAAGATTTTGTATTCCTCAAGCTGCCTGTATAGTCTCTCCTCAGGGTCTTCCTCGTCAGGGTCGGCAGGCACTTCGGGCTTTGGCAACAGGTGCTTAGACTTTATTTCAAGCAGGGTGGCTGCCATAAGCGTGAAGTCGGCCGCCTTTTCCATGTCGATGGTGTCAAGTTGCTTCATCATTTCGAGGTACTGCTCGGTTATTTGCGAGATGAAGATGTCACGAATGTCAATTTTGGCTATCTTTATTAAATGATATAGTAAATCAAGCGGCCCCTCAAACTGGTCGAGCTTAAAGCTGAGCGAGCTGTCAATGTCCTCGGCCTCTTCCATGCCCTCAACCAAAATTGGGGCATCCACATCGAAGGCCTCATTTTCGCTTGCAGCGTTATTTTCAATTTCTTTTGTGTTCTCGTCCATCTCACACCATAAGAGCAAATAGTTTATCAAAGCCGGTCAACACCAAATTGGCCAGTCCGCCTGCAAAGAAGCTTATATATAAATCTAGCAGCGAAGTTAGAAGCAAAATTAGCACTATCCAAAATGAATATCTCTTCATGAAAACCACATACCCGTTTTGCGGACTAGTGAAGGACTCCACCACTCTAAAGCCATCAAGCGGATAGATTGGCAAAATATTGAAAAATGCAAACATGAAGTTTAGCGAAATCATGCAGTTAAAGAATATTTCATATAGTTCGCTTATAAAGCCGTAGCTTTGGAAGAGCTCGGGCCACACGAAGTTTAGCAGCGAATATAAAAAGCATGAAATAACGCCAATCAGCAAATTGACAAGTACCCCGGCAAATGCCACTCTAAGTTTGCTTCGGGTGCCATGCTTAAAATTCCTTGGATCTACTGGGACAGGCTTAGCAAAGCCAATGCCAAATATCAACAAAAACACCAGCCCCATGCCATCAATGTGGGCAAATGGTGCAAGTGTGTAACGCTTTAAAGCAATTGGTGTGTAGTCTCCCTCTTTGACGGCGGCGTGTGCATGAGCGAACTCATGAAAGGACATGGTGATAAACAGCGCTGAAAGAAAAGTAATGAGTAGCGCCAAGAGTGCAAGAGGTTGTGACCAATATTGAAGTGAATCTACTACCATAACTTTAATTATTATAAATACTATAGCACATATTTGTCAAACAAAAGGAGGCCAAAAGCCCTAACAAATGTGCTTTTAACCCCCGCAATTGTTATATTTTTTTGATAATCTTGTCGAACATCTCTTTAAAGGTCTTGGCCTTTATGTCCTCATGAGACACAAGCGGCACTTGGCTTGTCACAATGTTGTTCTCGTCTAGCACATAAAGCTGCCCAACTTCGTCCCCAATTTTGACTGGAGCCTTGATGGTGTTTAGCCTATATTCGAGGCTATATTTGAGTTCGGTTCCCTTCTTCACGAATTTGACAATATCCTCTTTAGGATAAGCAAACAGGCTTTTTGTGGTCGAATTTTTAACTTCAGCCTCACAAATTGCGTTTTTTGTAGAAATGACTACTTTATTTTCAAAGTTGTTAAAGCCGTAGTTAAACAGATTTGTCATGTCCTTAAACCTGGTCTTGCTGTCAGGCTCACCCATGACCACTCCAATCAGTCTCATGCCTCCACGAGTGGCCGAGGCCGACAGGCAGTACCCTGCATCGTTGGTAAAACCAGTCTTACCGCTGTCACACCCCTCGTAGAATTTAATCAGTCGGTTGGTGTTGACAATATCGGTCTTTCTCCCCGATGGATGCACAAGCTCAGTCATCCAAATTTTGCTATACTTTTTGTATAGGCGATGCTCGCAGATCTTTTCATAGATCTTGGCAATGTCCCTTGCCGATGAATAGTGATCGGCGGCAGGAAGGCCGGTGCAGTTTACAAATGAGGTATCCTTAAGTCCCATTTTTTCAAAACGGCTGTTTAGTTCTTCAACAAAGGCCTGTTCGCTGCCCATAACCCTCTCGGCAAGTGCCACCGTGCTGTCGTTTGCCGAACATACAATTACTGTCATTATAAGGTCACTAACCTTGTATTTGCTCCCTTTATCGAGAAAGGCTGATGAGCCCTCGGTGTCAGCTGCGTGCTGACTTATGGTGACAAGCTCTTCCTCGTCAAGTTTTCCTTCATCAATGGTCTCAAAAATTAACATTAGCGATGCAAGCTTACTCATGCTGGCG
The DNA here is from genome assembly GCA_947626955.1 of uncultured Clostridia bacterium. Lineage (GTDB taxonomy): Bacteria > Bacillota > Clostridia > Christensenellales > UBA1242 > UMGS2069. Next base: position 31,332 of record CANQUB010000004.1, read on the forward strand.
ATTGGATACCTTTTGTCAGCATTCTTTGCATACACTTCGGTGCCACTCTTGTAGTCATACAATAGTGCGGCCTTGGCCGATGTATTCATTTCTTCAGCATGAGCTACAGTGGCGAAGTTTGGTAGGCACAAAAAAGTCAAGATTGCAATAAGCGTATAAATTACTTTTTTCATGTTTTTTCTCCAAAAATGTTATTTGTACACTTATTTTTCACCAAATTTTGCTAAAATATGCGTTTTTTAGAAATTTAATACCACAAAACTTTTTATGGTTATTGGAAGGATGAAGCTATAAAACAAGCACAGCACAAATAGTATGGCCACCAAAACTAGCAGCCACATGAAGTAGTTATTTTCTTTAAAACTTACCATGAATTTGAGTTTATATTTAGATTGGAGCTTGGCACGCTCAGCCCCCACCACCAATATCATGGTCATTACAAAGAAGTTTGCAAGGTTGACTGGAAGGATAAATAAAATTGCATTCAAAATTCCGGCAAGTCCGTATGTCGAAATGACAGCGGCCGAGCTTAGCACAATTAGTGCCGACTGATAACCAAGAAAGATGAAGCCAATGATGCTGGTATATTTAGTCAGCGTGAGCACAAATATTATAAGCACGCACAAAAGTATATTTATAAGCCTTGAATAAAATATAGATGTGTACTCAGCATTTCCCGTGATATAAGAAAACATATTTCTATCGGCCGAACTAAGCAAAGCACTGTAGCGGTAGCCGGTGACACTGATGTATATCCCTACTGCAATACCGAGCAAGGCAAAAATGGTGGCCAGAACATAATAAAAAGCATTCGATTTAAAATGCTCTTTAACTTGATAAAAATCAAAACCCTGCCTGCTCATATAACATTATATGAGCACAAAACTCATAATTTGCTAAATTAATTCAATTCTTTGGTCGCCATATGAGCTGTTAATCTCTTTGTCAAGAACCAGCCTCGACACTAGCATGGATATGGCCATATTGTTATTCATGTCGTAGGTTAGATAAGACTTTAGTTTCATATTATCTGGCGTAACCGGGGCGTCCTTTAGCTTGCTGTATGCACAGTAAAGCGCCGTCCGCATACTCTTTTCCACCGCGCACACCGTCTTCTTGTGGTCGGCGGCAATCTCTTTGTAGATGTCCATTGTGGAATACCTAAACGGGAAACTTGAATAGGCCTTCATTATGGCGTCGACATAATATTTAAACCCATCATGCTTGCTTGAAAACATGAAGTTACATAGCAGCTCGCATATCTTTGACCGCAGCAAATTTTCATTCCTTGCCGGCGAGGCCTCAATCTTTTTCTTCTCGGCCAAAAGCACCATGGCCAACTTGAGATCAAAATTTTCGTCACCAAGATTGTCAATGAAAGAGTATTCGCTTGACTCATACTCCCCGCTTGCAATCAAAACAATGTTCTTGCAAAAATGGGTATGCACCATTTTTAGCAAAAATTCCAGCCTTTCGGCCTTTTCACATTCGGCATTGAAGATTATTAAATCGACCTTGTTGTCGGTCAGCCAATGCAAAAGTGTTTTATATTCATAGTCCATATACTGGCATACAAAACCTAGATTGTATAGATGAGTAGGCTCAACATAATCCTTAATTTTTTTGTTCTTATCTACTATTAATGTTTTTAAAAATAAATTCAAAAGTGAAACTCCCTTGCTGCCTACTATCGGCACACAAAAAGCATTCTACACCTTTTATTTGACTTTGGCAAACAATTTTTCAAATTTTTACAAAATTATTTAAAAATTTAGTTATCGATCATCCAATCGATGTAAACTCCAAAGCCTTTTGTTGGGTCGCTGACAAAGACATGAGTGACCGCTCCAACCAGCTTTCCGCCTTGAATTATCGGGCTTCCGCTCATCCCTTGAACAATCCCACCTGTGGCCTCGATGAGCCTTGGGTCGATAACTTTTATGACCATGCTCTTTGTGTCAGACTTACTTTGATGGTTTAGTTTTATTATCTCGATGTCATATTCATTGGGCTGATCGCCATCAATAGTGGTCAAGATCTTAGCTTTGCCTGTTTTAACGGTATTTCTAAACCCCACCTCGATTGGCGAAGAGGATATATTTTTCAAATACTCTTCCCCAACATTTCCATAGACACCGTAGTCATTATTATTGTCAAGCTCGCCCGCCTGGCTGCCATTTTTTAAAAACAGCCCCCTAAGCTCGCCCGGATTTCCACGAGTGCCTTTGTTGACACCAACGATATTGCATTTATAGATATATCCGCCCGAGATTGGCAGAGTTTTGCCGGTGTCTATATCGCTTATTGGATGCCCAAGGGCACCGAAACGATTATTGTCACAGCGAACATAAGTAAGTGTGCCAACTCCGGCCGCATTGTCACGAATCCATAGCCCAAGCCTATAGGTTTGCGTCGAAGCCTCCAAGACTGGAATAGCACTTTCCATAAAAGTCTTGCCGTCTCGAACAATTTCAAGGGCCACTGGGTTTCCGTTGTTTTTATTGATGGTTTCTTGCAAACCAGCCGCACTCGTAATATCCACGCCATCAACGCTCTTTACCACATCTCCAACCTTGACATTTTTATTTTCAAGCGGCTTCACAACCCCGGTCAAGGTCTGCACGCTGCCGATTGCCACCACCATCACCCCGTCACATTCCAAAGTAAAGCCAAGAGGAAGGCCGCCGGGATAAACCATGATCTTGCGGTCATCAACTTCTTCTTTATCATTTTTAGAAAATATATCTTTTATTATATCTCGAAGAGACGGCAGTGCAGCTTCGGCCACTGCCCCTCTTGTGCTGGCCTCGACCACCACTTCACTTTGGCAAGCCATAAAATTGCTATGACACAAAAGTATTGCAAGCAGCAAAACCATGGCCACCGCGGACTTAAATATTGGTTTGAGTATTCTATCAAAAAAACAAAAAACCACTTTTTTCATAAAAGTAGTTTTTGCCTTGCTTAAATAAATATTTATAAAGTCCTAATTTTGTTTAAATTTTTGGGCATTTTGCAAAAGTTCACGTGCGTGCGATAGCGAGTGCTCGGTGATATTGCCACTTATAAGTCGAGCAATTTCGTTCTCCCTCTCACTGCCAGCAACCTGTTTAACGCTGGTAGTGGTTCTCCCGTCGCCCTCGGTCTTTTCAATGACATAGTGATTGTCGCCATAGCTGGCAATCTGCGGCAAATGAGTTACGCAAATGACCTGGGCCATCTGCCCAACTTTGGACAACTTTTCGGCAAGCTTTAAAGCAATAACGCCGCTGACCCCGCTGTCAATTTCATCAAACACCAAAGTACCCACACCCTCAATAGAGGCAGTAACATTTTTTACAGCCAACATAAAGCGGCTCATTTCACCGCCACTGGCAACACTCTTAAGCGGCATTACATCTTCACCAAGGTTGGCCGAAAACATAAATTCAATTTTGTCAAAGCCATCACGAGATTTGTCATCTATACTTCCGCCATCAAATTTTACGACAAAGCTAGAATTCTTCATTCCCAGGTCACAAAGTTCGGTTTTTATCCTATTTTCGAAGGTTTTGGCGTGCTTTTTACGCTCTTCAGTGAGTAATTTTGCGTTTTTTACAAGTTCCTCTTCAACAACAACCTTTTGCTTTTTAAGTTCTTCTATTCTCTCCACACTGCCTATAAGATTATCATATTTCTTGCCAATTTCTTCTCTATATTTATTGATCTCTTCAATGGTAGAACCATATTTTTTCTTAAACGATGAAAGCAAATCCAGCCTCTTTTCATTTTCCTCGGCCTTGCCTTCATCAACGAACAATTCATCTTTCATCTGCTCGAGAGAGTCGGCAATATCTTCAAGCTCAAGTTTGGAAGAAGAAAGCCTATCTATAATAGGATTAACTTTGTCGTAAAATGTCGAAACGCCACCAAGCAGGCCTATGGCTTTTTTGATGCTGTCGGTCAGCCCCAAGTATCCATAGCCGTCGCCACCAACCAAACTTGATGCCCCACCAAGTGCCTCGCCAATTCTCTCGGCATGGAGCACCTGATTGCGGTAGGCTTTAAGCTCCTCTTCTTCGCCCTCATAGAAACCGGCATTGTCTATCTCTTCAATTTGAAAGGCCAAAAGGTCTATGGTTCGGTTTCGCTCGCGGTCATCCACTTCATAGGACGAAAGCTCTTTTTCAATGCTGGTGTATTGGTCATAGCACTTTCGATAACTTTCCAGCCTATTTGAAATCTCCTTGCCGCCAAAGGCGTCAAGAATTTTTAGATGTGAGCTAACTTTCAAAAGGTTTTGGTGCTCAAATTGCCCATGCAAATCCATAAGCGGTGCCGAAAGTTTTTTGAGCATGGACAGCGTAAAGGCCACGCCATTTACGCGTATTTCATTCTTGCCGTCTTGGCTAAGCTTTCTTGTTATTATAATTTTTTCTTCATCTTCAAGACCAAATTCTTGCAAAATATCTTTCACTCTTTGGTCAAAGCCCACAAAAACCGCCTCTATAGTGGCCTGCTTTTCTCCACGGCTTATAAGGCTTTTGTCGGCCTTTTCTCCAAGCAATAGTGACAGCGAATCAATAATCAGCGACTTTCCGGCACCCGTTTCACCCGTGAGAACGTTGAGCCCCCTAGTTAGTTCAAGGGACTGACTCTTTATAAGTGCAATGTTTTTTATACTTAGACTTTCAAGCATCCTACACCGTAAATGGCTTGACGGTTATCTTGTCAAGTTCTTGTTTTATAATCTCTACTTTGCCTTCGGTTGTCTTAATCTTTTCAAAACAAATTTTGGAAAGCTCTACGCTCTTTTCAAAAAGTTTAATTGCGTCGTCAAGGCTGGTCTCATCGCTTTCAAGCTGACTTAGTATGTTTTCTAGCTCCTTCAAGGCCTCTTCGTAGTTCATCTTTTTTCCTCCTTAATTTGACTTACACGGCTGGTAAAGCTACCGCCATGAACATAAGTTTCTACCTCGTCACCCACCTTAATGTCGGCTAAGCTTACTCCCTTGCCGTTTTTTACCACCTTGGCATAGCCACTTTTTAAAATGGTCAGCGGATTGGATTTTTCCAGCCTTGCCACCACGTTTTCAAGCCTATGGCGGGCGTTACTTAGCTTTTGCTCCATGCTAGAGCGTAGCCTTTGAGTGACCGAGCCAAGCTGGCCTCTCGAGCCTTCTAGCCTTGTTTCTATAGTCTTTACAATGCTGGTGTTTATGCTCTTTACTTTATCAACATTTTTGTCTAGAATTCGTTTTGAGTATGTTATGAGGCTAAGTTTTATATTGTCTAGATACTGCACCTCTTCATAATAGTTAAACACGGCTAGTTCGGCAGCAACCGACGGCGTTGGAGCGCGCATATCGGCCACAAAATCTAGGATTGAGAAATCGGTTTCATGACCAATGGCCGAGATAATTGGCAACTTCGATGCGTATGCACTTCGGGCCACTTCCTCACTGTTAAACGGCGACAAATCTTCAAACGAACCTCCGCCACGGGCTACAATGATAAGGTCAACGTCGCCAAAGCTGTTGAAAAATTCAATCCCCTTGGCCACCTCTTTTTCGGCACCAAGCCCCTGCACTTTGACCGGATAAATTAACAGGTCAGTGAAAGGGTTCTTGCTCCTTGTCACATTGTATATATCTCGAAGCACAGCCCCTGTTTCACTGGTTACAATACCAATTTTGTTGGCGTATTTTGGCAGCGGCTTTTTCTTTGAAACATCAAAAAGCCCCTCGGCCTCTAGTTTGGCTTTAAGCTCTAGATATTTTTTATAAAGGTCGCCCATGCCATAAAGCTCGACTTTGCTAGCCACAAAGGTCAGCCTGCCAAGGCGGACATGATAGCTTAACCGACCGGTCACCAAAACCCTGTCACCGTTTTTTGCAAAAGGCACAGTTGTGGAAAATTTTATGCACGAAAGCTGAGCGCCCTCTTCTTTTATATCAAAATAGGCAATGCCGCCCGAAATTTTAAAGTTGGTGACCTCGCCGTAAACGCTGATGCCAATGAGCATCTCCTCATTGTCGAAGATGTTCTTGATGTAGTTATTAAGTTGGGTTATACTAAGTGTTAAGTTTTGCATTATTCACCCACAAAATTCTTCAAAATTCCGTTGATATACTTGCTGCTCTGCTCGGTGGAATATTTTTTGGCCAGTTCGAGTGCTTCGTTGATGCTAACCTTTGAAGGAAGGTTTTCAACAAACTTTATCTCATATGTAGCCAAAAGCAAAATAGCTAAATCCACCTTGTAGATTCTGTCAAGTTTAAAGCCTTCAGCCACCTTGGAAATTTCTTTCACAAGCTCGTCAAAGTGCAAAATAACTCCGTTGTAGACCTCGGCAATGTAGCCGCTCTCTTTGCCAAGTTTTGGGTCAGCAGAAAATTCAGCAAGAGCAAAATCATCTTTTTCCTTGCTGAACAAATAGCTAAAAATTAGTTTAAACGCACTTTCACGTGCCAAAGTTCTACCCATCATAACCTCACTCGTTTTCAAGCTCATCACCAATCATAACATTGGCTCCGTGTTGAGAAGACTTTTCAGCCCTCACATTCAAAGTGAACCCAACAGACTCCATCTTTTGGCTAAGAACTGGAGGCTCTCTCTTTGGTTCTTTCTTTGGCTCTTTTTTAGGTTCTGGCTTTGGTTGTGGTGTGCTTTCAGGCCTTTTTGCTGTGCTTTTTAGAAGGTCAGAAAAAGCCTTTACAATGTCAAAGTCATTCGAAGGCGCAGATATTTTCCCCCCATTAAGGGCCTTACCACCCGAGCCAAGTTTGTATTTTATAGGTTTCATCGAGACTTCAGGCGTTGTTTCTTTCTTGGCTGGAAACTTGGTCTCGGCCACCTTTTTTATGGCTTCTTGCTTTTCAACATCACCTTGCTTTTCAGCTTCAAGAAGTTTCTTTATTAGCATATCACGGATGATCTTTTCTTCCATTTCCTTTTCGGAAAGTTTACGAATTAGCACCCTGTCATTCATGTCGGCCCTGGCAATTCGCCTGACCCTGTTCTTTATTGAAAATACTGTTGGAATTTCTCTTCCTTCTTTATCAAATCTTGGCAAAAAACCCAATCTTTCATAAATTGTTGGCATAAGGTTGCCTTTTTCATCATAGACCGGTTTGATACCAATCAGCTTATATGGGTCTTTTATAGTCCCGTCTTTTTCATACTGCACAGGAATGCCCAATAGTCCATAAAAGTCAACAAGCTTTTGTTCATAGGTCTTTTCTTCTTCCTTGGCAGGCTGAACTTTCTTTTTGGACTTTTTGTATTGGTAAATTAGAAATCCAAGTATGGAAGCGACCACAATCCCACCCGGAATAACCAAAGCTAAAAACGCTGTTAATTTGAACGCTTCAAAAAATATAAAGGCAAATACTTCAAAAGCTAAACCTAATAGTGCCACACCAAAGCAGCACCAAAGAATTGTTATCAAAGTCTTATTCTTCATTTGTTACTCCCATTATACAGGAATTTCTTCGCTAGCTGAAAAGACAACCCCCGTTACATTTACATTGATAGAAGCCACTTTAAAATCGGTCATCGACTCTATAGAGCTTTTAATATTTTCTTGAACACGAAAGGCAACATCTTTGACTGAGTAGCCAAAAAGGACATTGACAAAAACGTCAACATAAACCTCATCCTCTTCGCTGAAATCTATCAGGATGCCATGATGATAACTCTTGGAAAATACCCTTTTTAAAAATGGATATGCCGTTGTGTCAATACTGGCAATGCCGTTGATCTCTTGCGTTGCAAGCTTAACTATAGACAAAACAACATTTCTCTTATAAGAAACGCTACCCTCTTCGGCATCAATAAGTCTTGTTTTACCCTTAGACATAATATTTCTCCAATATTTAGCTTATTACATAGTAATTATAACATATAATGCGTGTTATTGCAACGATTTTTAAAAAGCTTGCAAATACATTTTTTGGCAATGCATATAAAAATTATTAAAAAACACAAAAAACACCCCAAATATGCGTTTTTGAGGCGTTTTTTCGCTAAAATAATTATCGTTTTGCGTTTTTATGCCACAGCTCGAACCCTGATGTTGGTGGCCTGAGCATTGGTTTCACGTACGAGTACCGACAAAATTGAAGCCACTTCATCGCCAGTCAGACCCTCATCGGTCTTGACATAAACGGTGTAGTTCTCTCCCGAGCAAGTCACAATGACATCTTCAAAGCCAGCTGAAGCTATGCATTGTTCAAGGTTGTTCTCTGTTTCAATCATGGCAGCAATGTCAAGAATTTGTTGCTTAACGCTGGCTCTTTCAGCTTCGTCGGTGGTGCTATCATAAACGTTTTGCAAAATTTCTAGCTGATAGTTCCTAGCTGCTGTCTTATCGGCTCTTGACGATTCAAAGAAGTTTGCAGTAGTTGTTGTACTGTCAAGAACATTGGACTTTTTGTTGAGTGCAACATTTAAGTAGCCAGTGACTACCAACAATAGTACCATGGACACAAGTATAAATATTTTTTTCTTCTTACTCATAGGTTTACCCTCCTTAAAAAATAAAATTTTCATTAACCCTTCCCCTCCAAAACTTCCACCTTTGATATGCTTATCGACAGTACATTTGCTATAACGTTTGTCAAGGTGGTCTGCATTTTAAGATCCTTCGCCCCAGTAGCCACGACTAACACTCCTAAAATTTCGGGCAGCTCTTCTCTTACAAGCACTGGAGATGTAGCTGAGCCGTTTTTAGTTTCGTAGATGGTCACCTGGCTTGTCGACTGACCTTGACTGGTCGACGAATTGGTTTCATCAAGATATGTATATGTGGGACTCTCGCTCACCATTACAAAAACTTTAACTTTTCCAATTCCTTTTACCGAAAGCAGTACATTTTCAAGCTTACCTTCTAGTTCATGACAATATTTAAGCGACGGCGAAGTGTTATCTACATTGCTTGTTTTGACAGTTTCTTTTTTAGGAATCATGGCACTTATAAAGATAATTACAATTATGGCAAACAAGACAATACAAATTATGGTTTTTAATTTTTTACTGCCTTCTCCCGAAAACAATTTTTTGAAACCCTTATTTTCTTCAGCCAAAAGCCCACTCCTTTAAAGATATTAAAATATATGTTTATCCATTTTTAATTAGTACTTAACAAGCAAGAAAAACGCCGAAAAATAACAAATATTAATGCTTTTTTACATATTTTAAGTCGCTTTTTGCGTTTTTATAGAAGACCTAAAAGCCAGTCATCTCCAAAAATAAAACCTGTTAGTGGGTAGACTAGAGAATAGAAAAGAAACAGACTAATTATACTTAGAGTGAATTTTTTCATATTACCATCAGGCAAAAGTATTGATGCAATGACCTCTAGCATGACGCAGCCAACAATGCTTATCAAAAAACTATTCATCACTTCCCCCCTTAAATAAAATTACTTACTGAGCAGGTTATCAAAAACAAGGTTAAAAAATACATAAGTGCCACCCCGACCACTATGCCAACCAGAAGCCTCAAGCTTTTTGCTACTGAATACAAAAGATTGCTGGCCCTCTTGTCTCCAAGCGGCTCAACCACTCCGGCAAGAAGTTTTAGTCCAAGTTCCATTAAGCCAATGGTTAGTATTGGAGCAAGCACAGTTGCAAGCAGCAGAACTATGGATGCAAATCCAGTGGCATTTTTTATGAGCATTCCACCCGCTTTAATCAGTTCAAACCCGTCCGAGATATATCCACCCAAAAATGGCACATAGTTTTTTATGGCAAACTTAGTGGCCTTGATGCTTATTCCATCGCTCGACCCAGCCGTTATGCCTTGAATAGACAAAAAGCTCATAAACACCGCAAATACCACACCAATGATCCACTTGAACAGCGAATGCACAAACCCCGACAATTTGTCAAGAGTGGTATTCTCGGACAGGTTGCCAATAAAGGCCAGCACCAAGCTAAATGTAAATAGTGGCAATAAAACATAGACAAAGATGTTAGATATGGTATTAGCCAAAAAGGCCAACATTGGGCTGTAGGCTTTGACCGACACCACCCCACCCATAGTGGTCATGAGGGTTATGAGAATGGGAAAGACGGCGTTCATCTGGTTTTGAAGTGACAAAAGGCCGTTTTTTACATTTACAAGCAGCTTAGAAGATATTGTAGCAAGAATTATGCAAATAACTGAAAAGCAAACAAGATAGATTATTTCACCTGTACCGCTGACCTTGCCCGAGCGAATATTATTAAACATGGTGCACAGCAAAATAATAACCAAGATAAGTGAAAGTGGTGCAAGCAGTGACCTTAAGCTAACCTTTAGGCTAGATAAGATGACAGTAAACAGTGATGATATGTTCAAAGTCTCTTCTCCATTGATTAGAGAAGAAATAAAACTTTTAAAGCTCTTGCCCGAAAATAGATTGAAGTCAAAATTTAATTTATCAAGTTCACTTTGGAGCGAAGAAAAGTCAAGGCTATCTAGTTGTTTGTTTGTTTCATCTTTAAGATCTTCTTCAACTTCGGTTTGGCTTTCGACGGCCGAAAAGGCCGTGTTTTTCGATATATTAGCAAAATTAATATTCATTAAAATAAAAAACGCAAAACATATCGAAAAAACAACAAATATTTGCCTAAATATTATCAAATTAGTGAAATTATTGTGTTTATTAGCGATTTTATGACAGGTATTGCCAGCACGCATATTGCTATCTTACCTCCCATAACAATCTTTGTTGCCAAGCTTTTGTTTCCACTATCCTCGGCAAGATTAGAACTAAACTCAGTTATATATCCAATGCCTATAACTTTTATTATTGGCGTCACAACATCAACTTTCATGCCAGTAAGGTCGCGAATATAACCAAATTCATTAATTACATCTTTTACCCCATCTAACATTACGATAAATATAAGAAGCCCCGTTACCACGTTAACAAAAAACGCAAAATCACTCTTATATTCGCGTAAAATCAGGTTAATTATTACACCGCAGAGCCCAATTCCTATAATCTTGAATAACATAGCAAACCCCCTAATAGAGGCCAAATAATGACTTTAGCGTATCAAAAAGGCCGCTGACCATATTCATAACCATAATTAGCACGATGACCAGACCAGCCAGTGTGGCAAGTGTGGCTATCTCACTTTTGCCCTGATGCTGTAATATTTGGCTTATGACTGCTGTCAATATACCTATAGCAGCAATTTTAAATATAATGTCAACGCCCATTTGTCTCTCCTAAATAATTAGTATTGAAACGACCAATCCTACCGCAACGCTAAGTTTTATTGCAAGTGGTTTGTTTTTCTTCATTATGCTTGCCGATTCTTCATACATTTTTTCAATTTGTGCACTAAACCCCTCTATATTACAGCTTTCAACGCACTCATTGCTCTGCCCAAGGTTTTTAAAAAAGTTGAATATCATATTTTTTTCTTCTTTTTTGAGACAATAGAAACTAGAACTGTTTATATTTTTTTCATCAAGACCATTTAATGCAATTTCTTTTAGTATATTAATTGGCTTTTTCATATCGGCAGGAAGTCCCTGAATGTATTCACCTATTACCAGTTCCAAATTGTCTTTACGAAAACTTAGGTTGTTTTTTAGCACACGAGCAAGCTCATAAACTAAGCTCAACAGTCTTGTGCGATAGGTGTATCTTCGGCTTATCATTACCCCTACAAACAAGCTGGCTCCCATTATTAAAATTACTCCAATGTATGTCATATCCTCTCCAAAAAACGCAAAATTTGCCAAATATAAATGAAAAAACAGCTAAAAATACACGCATTTCAACTTTTCATCGTAAATTGCTTCAATAGTGCCAACCCCTTGTTTGTTCGAAAGAACTACAATTCTTTCGAAGTATTGACCGTTTAGTAGTTCTTTAAAGTCATCCTTATCCAATAGGTCAATATGGTTATTTGCATGAATTGAAGCAAGCACTTTTACCCCTGACCGCATTGCCGTTTTACAAGCCTCGGCATCTTCCTTATCCATAAGCTCGTCGGTTATAATGACATCGGGCCTTAGGGCACGTATACCTGAAGTGAAGGCATATTTTTTGCCAGCTCCAGTTATCACGTCAGTATATTCACCAACATCTAGCGTCGCCTGTCCGTTTTCGCAAGCGGCAAGCTCGTGTCTTTCGTCAACAAGCAACACATTGTATCTTGGCCCCTCTTCACTAAGCTTCCTTGCAATGTCTCTAAGTAGCGTTGTCTTTCCTGCTCCCGGCGGCGAAACTACTAAGGTGTTTTTCAAACTGCTATTTTGATAAATAAACTTAAACACCTTGGATGAACAGTTTTTTACCTGATGCGGGATGCGAATGTTTATGGAGTGAATATTTTTGATGGTCGATGGCATGAAGCTGTCCGCTCCAACGCTTTCGCCAGCCAGCCCAAGCCTTATGCCACCCTTAGCCGTTATGAACCCACGCTTGATCTCACTTGTGTAGGCGTACAGCGAATTTTCGGTGGCCTTCCTTAGCACGTACTCTATTGTGGCAGTCGACACAAAAATTTTTTCTTGGTCGGATAGCAGCAGCTGGTTTTTGCCATCGTAGCAAACCACCACAGGAGCATTGCGTCTAAGGCGAATCTCTTGCAGTTTTGAATAGTCCAGTTTGTCAAGAGCGTTAACGAGGTTTTGCGGCAAGAGACTTACTAGCATACTCCCTCCTTTATTATTCAGTAAAGCATATGAAAACGGGCAAGAAAAAAAGATGTCAGTTATTGACATCTTTTATAAATTTGTTTGTTTTAGGCTCTTGACATATATGTTCCGGTTCGAGTGTCGATCTTGATGCGGTCACCATTGTTGACAAAGAGCGGAACTTGAATTACATATCCGGTCTCCAAGGTTGCAGGCTTGTAGCTTGCCTTTGAAGTATCTCCCTGAATTGCAGGCTCGCAAGCCACGATGTTGAGTTCAACAAAAAGTGGTGGCTCAACGCTGAACGCAGTCCCTTTGTAGAACTGAATTGTGCAGTTCATGTTCTCGGTGATGAAGTTCAATGCGTCCTCAACCTGGTCTTTGTTGAGCGGAACTTGCTCGTAGGTCTCATTGTCCATAAAGTAGTACAGGCCCGAATCGTTGTAGAGATAGGTCATTTCCTTTCTTTCGATGTGAGCCTTTTCGAATTTCTCGACTGGGTTGAATGTTCTTTCAATAACCTGCCCAGTTACGATATTTTTAAGTTTGGTTCTAACAAAAGCTGCACCTTTGCCTGGCTTTACGTGCAAGAAATCAACGACGATATAAATTTTACCTTCAATTTCAATAGTTACACCCTTTCTAAGTTCTCCAGCAGTTATCATAAAATCCTCCAAATACTTATATTTATGCTAAAAAAGTATATCATACCATAATCGCAAAAATCAATTCATTTCAGTAAAAATTTTTTTAAGAAGCATGGCGTCCTTTGTCTGAGCCCCTCTCGATTCGGTCACAAGAGTAAAATTTATACCCTCTTCTTTGAGCACTGCAGCCAGTGGCTCGAAGTCGGGCCCGTAGCCGTCGACATCTTCGTTATAGTTAACATGGTGCAGTTCACCTTTTGGACCGTAGACAACCTTGGAAAAATGGATATGCACATTTTTGTATCTGTCGCCCATGTACTTTTTTAGAGTTTCAAACACCCCACGAAAATCCTCTTTGGTCTTAAGCCCGCCAAGCGTGAAGGCATTGATATGTCCAAAGTCAAGAGTTGGCATATACCTTTTGTCGATGGCGCACATCTTAGCCACTTCTTCCACTGTTCCAACCTGCCCATGCTTGCCCATGGTCTCAAAGCAGACATACATATCGTTTAAGTTGTTTTCATCAAGCAGCTTAGAAAGTTCTTCTAACCTTCTTAAAACTAAAGCCATTGCCTCTTCACGGCTGCCCTTCATCAAACTTCCCGGATGCACAACAAGCTTGGTTGCCCCCATGAGTTTCATCTTCTTTAAACTATTAATCACATACATCTTAGACTTGTCGGCCATCTCGTCGTCGGGATTGGCAAAGTTTATGTAGTATGGCCCATGCACAGTCAGTTCAATATTAGCCTCTTTAAAGAGCCCCCCTAGCTTTGCAGCCTTCTCGTCACTTATGTTTATACCCTTATTAAAAGCATATTCGTAGACATCCAGCCCGTGCTCAACAAGCCAAGCCGGCATATCCTCGGTGTGAGAATGTTCTTCATTAAACCAATCACATTGCCCCGAAGGTCCAAATTTTACCATATGTTCTCCTTCTCGTATAGATATATTTTGTTTTTTAGTTTACCATTAATCGCAGTTGCCAGCGAAAATTCATCTTCACCCAAAAAGGTTAGATAGTCGCCATTTGGCACTTTTTTATCAATGCTCTTTCCTGAAAATAGATTCTTTGCCTCAGCACTTTCAAGCATAATTTCGGGAAGTTTTAGCACTTTGTTAATCTTAACAAACCCGGCATTTTCATTACTTAATATTTCGTCTAGCGTTGCCGCATCTTCTATTTTAAATGGTCCACTTGCCACTCTTATGATGGCAACACAAGTGGCAATGGTGCCTAATTTTTCAGCAATATCACGAACTATCGAACGCACATATGTTCCTGCACTACAATGAATTTTTAGCCTAAAAACATCATTTTGATGCCATTTTTCAACATTTATTGAGAAAATTTGCGTTTTTTTGGCAGGAAGTAAAACTTCTTTTTGCTCCCTTGCCAGCTCATATGCCCTCACTCCACCAACGCTCTTTGCCGAAAAGGCTGGTGGCACTTGCATGATCTCTCCCACAAGCTGTTTTGCGACATTTTGCACGTCGTTGAGTTTTACATTACACTCTTTACTCTCTATTACCTCTCCGTCGGCGTCTAGGCTATTTGTCAAAACACCAAACTTCATAAGTGCAACATATGTCTTGTCCTTTTTTAAAAAGTAGTCAAAGAATTTGGTGGCATTTCCTACTGCCACTGGCAGCACCCCGCTGGCCATTGGGTCGAGCGTTCCGAGGTGCCCAACCTTTGCGTGGCTGGCGTGCTTTATCTTGTTTACCACATATGACGACGAAACCCCCGTCGGCTTTATGACATTATAAAACCCTAGCACCTTTTAGATTCCTCAATCATGTATTTTACAATCTTTTCACTGGCTGCTTTTTGGTCGTCATTAACTCGGCAGCCTGCTGCCTGCTCGTGCCCACCACCGCCAAACTGCATGGCTACATTGCATGAGCTATACGGAGCCTTGCTTCGTATGGAAATATACTGAACCCCTCTTTCCAAAGGATTCTCACTGACGAGAGCCATGATCTTGACGCTTTCAAGTTGCATTGCCACCTCGACAATGCCCTTGGTCTCTTCAAATGTTGCACCCACGCTTTCAAAGTCTTCGGCCGAAAGGCAGATTATGGCCACCTTCCCGTCTTCGAAGAACTTGGTATTATTATAGGCCAGTTTTGTTAGGTTGAAACCAGGTATGGTCATGCTTCTAAAAATTGGATTGGTCATTTCGTCTATAGAAATATCGGCAATCTTAATCAGCTTTGACGCCCACATATAGGTTGACGAGTGCGTGTTTGAAAACTTAAAGCAACCAGTGTCGGTGTAGATTCCAGTTAGTAGAAGTTTGGCCGTCTCTTTGTCGAGTTTCACCTTCATATACTCATACAAATTGCACATCAGCTCACAGGTGGACGACTCGCCCTCAACAATGTAGTTAGCCCTGGCAAAGCCCTCGTTGCCAAGATGGTGGTCAATTTCGATGGTGGTCTTAACGTTTTTGCGATATTTGTATCTAAGCCTGCCAAGGCGAGATTCGTCGTTGCAGTCAAGCACCACAGCCACATCATATGCAGGAGCTTTTTCATTGTTTATCTTGCCGTAGTCCAAAAAAATTTTGCCGTTTGGCAAAAGCTCACTATCCATAAAAACATGGGCAGTTTTACCCATGTTTTCAAGTACTCTTTTAAGGCTTAGGCATGAGCCGATAGAGTCAAAATCGGTTTTCATATGCCCATAGATAGCAAACGACTTGTAACTGGAAATTATATTGCTAATTTTTTGCAACTCGTTTTTATTCATCTTTTGTTTCCTTTAAATTATCAATAAGCTTCATTATGTGCTGACTCTTCTCGTAGGAGTTGTCTACATAAAACTCCAGCTCGGGCATGGTCTTGAGTCTTACCATATGCATAACTTCATGGCGAATAAAGCTCTTGGCCTTGTTTAATTCTCTCACAACCAGCCTTTCGGTTTCATCGGTGGAAAGCACGCTGACGCCCACTTTTGCAAGGCTTAGGTCGGCGGCTGTATCAACATATATGACTGAAATTATAAGTCCGTCCAAATTTGGATTGTTCAAACGGTTATTGATAACGTCGGCAATGGCTTTTTGAAGCTCGCCATTGATTCTACTCATTCTTATATTTGCCATATTATATCCTCTCTAGTGCATAAGTTTCGAGGATGTCACCAATGACTATATCCGAATGGCCTTGAAGTGTAGCACCAAATTCGAAGCCGGCATTGACCTCTTTGACGTCTACCTTATCCCTTTGAAGTGTGGCAATCGTGCCGTCATAGAGCTGCTTGTCCCCTCTCTTCAAACGAACTTTGCTGCCCTTTGTTATCTTCCCGTCAAGCACATAGGATCCGGCAATGACGCCAACCTTGCTGGCCTTGAAGATTGCACGAACTTCGGCATGGCCGGTGATGACCTCGCGGTACTTAGGGGTTAGCATCTTGTTTATTTGCTCGGTTACATAGTCTATTGCCTCGTAGATAACCCTGAAATATTGAATGTTGATCTTTTTCTTTTCGGCAAGGTTCTTGGACTTTGCGTCAGGCTTAACGTTGAAGGCAATTATAACTGCGTTCGAAGCCTCGGCAAGCATGATGTCGTTTTCGTTAATAGCACCGACACCGCCGTGGATGCAGCGAACTTTAACCTCTTCATTTTGAATGGCTGCAAGCGACTGAGTTAGAGCCTCAACCGAGCCTTGAACGTCGCCTTTAATGATGACATTGTAATCTTTGAAGTTGCTGTCGGCAATTCGCGAAAGCAGGCTGTCTAGCGAGACGTCCTCGTCTTTGATCATGCTGGTACGCTTGTTGTAGTTTCTCTCGGTAAGTATCTGTTTAGAGAACTTTTCGTCAACCACATATAGCTGGTCGCCAGCATTTGGCACGCTTGTAAGCCCCAAAATTGCAACTGGGGTTGATGGGCCGGCCTTTTTGACGTGTTGGCCCTTTTCGTTAATCATGGCACGGACTTTACCAGTGGCCGTTCCGGCAACCACGACATCGCCAATCTTAAGCGTGCCGTTTTGCACAAGCACAGTGGCCACTGTTCCCATTCCTTTATCCAGTCTCGCCTCGATAATACTACCCGAAGCATTGCGGTCAGGGTTGGCACGAAGGTTTTGATATTCGGCCACAAACAACACCATTTCAAGCAATTTGTCAATGCCAGTTCCTTGCTTTGCCGAGATTGGCACCATGATGGTTTCGCCACCCCACTCCTCAGGCATAACGTCCTCGGCCGCAAGCATTTCCTTGACTCTAGCAACGTTTGCAGTTGGAACATCAATCTTGTTTATGGCCACAATCATTGGCACATTTGCGTCTTTTATGAATTTTATAGATTCTTTGGTCTGTGGCATTACGCCGTCATCGGCAGCCACCACCAAGATGGCCACGTCGGTAAGGTTGGCTCCACGCTTTCTCATCTCGTTGAAAGCCGAGTGTCCCGGCGTGTCGATAAAGGTTATTGGCTGGCCGTCCACATTTATTTGGTAAGCCCCGATGTGCTGGGTTATTCCACCCGCCTCGCCCGAGGTCACATTGGTCTTTCGAATATAGTCAAGAAGCGATGTTTTACCATGGTCAACGTGACCAAGCACAGCCACAACAGGTGGACGCTTAACAAGCTTGCCTTCGTCTTCGTTTTCGGTGCTGTGAATGTCGGCAAGTTTTTCCTCATAGGTCTTTTCAACCTTTTTCTCAAGGGTTACCCCAAGTTCGGAGGCTATAAGTTCGGCCGAGTCAAAGTCGATGTTTGAGTTGATATTGACCATCATGCCAAGGATTAAGAACTTGCTCATGATCTCAGCCACTGGACGGCCGATCTTTTCGGCAAGCATCTTAACAGTAAGGTTATCGGTGGTGATGACCGCATGGTCAATTCTTGGCATAACCACAGTTTGGGTCTCTTTCTTGGCCTTGCTGCCACGCTTTTTGGAACCCATTCTCTCGCCATCGTCGTAGAGAGTGTCGTCCTCGACATAACCACGCATGACAAGTGCCTTTTTGTTCATGGACTTCTTGTCTTCATTTGTGGCCTTTTCAAAAGTCTTCTTCTTTGGAGCATGGCTGAGCATATTTGGCTTTGCAAGCTCTCTTGCATCTATCTTGTCGCCGCCGCCAAACACCCTGGTTTGAGGTCGAGGTGCACCATTAGGCCTTGGGCCTGCAAATGGTCTTTGACCACCTTGACCAGCAGGTGCTGGCCTTCTTTGAGGGTTTTGTCCACGGTCAAACTGCCTGGTTTGGGTTCCTGGCTGTGGTCTTTGGAAATTGCGAGTTTGGGTTGGCTTTTCTTGAGGCTTTTTCTCAGGTACTGGCTGAGGGGCTGCCTTTTGCTCAACCTTGACTTCAGGCTTTTCTTCCTCTTTTGGCTTTATGCTTTGCAGTTTGGTTTTAACAGACGCAAGAATACTGTCCAGTTTTTGCCTGGCTTTCTTCATGTTCATGCTAAGGTTGTTAAGAGCTCCCCCTCTCAAAAGCTCTTGCATTTTGTGAATGCTGTCAAATTGCGTTTTCTTTTCGGTCTCTGCCAATATAGTTCCTCCGCTATAAGTTATCTTTTATGGCCTTAGCCAAGTTTTCGCTAAGTACGGCAAGGGCTTTTATTCGCTCGTTATTAGTCAGCTCATTAAAAGCTTTGTCGTCTAGCATTATAATCGTTGCCTTAGTCTTTTGGGCGTGGTTTTCTAGACGCCTTTTGGCCGAAGCAAGATTAGCTGAATAAATTATTAGTTGGGGCTTGGTTTTTTCGATATTGTCCACCCCATAGACAATGGCTCGCGACTTTATCGCAAAGCCGAGGTAGGCCTTAATTTTGGCTGTTTGCATAGGCGGCTTTTATCTCCTCGTATATGCTGTCGTCAGCCTCAGGAAATGTGCGAGTTATGAGCCTTGACTTTATGGCCTTGTCGATGCAGGCCTGGTCTTTGCAAAGATACAGGCTGCGGCCGCTTATTTTTCTAAGACCGGTGACTAGCACCTTGCCCTGCGACCTGACCACCCTTATAAAATTGTCTTGCTCGCCATGCTTTCGGCAAACAGCGCACATTCTTATAGGTGCATCTTTCATACTATTCCTCATCGTCTACCGAGCTGAGCACGTTCTCAATGTCATCAAGCGAAATTACCTGCTCGCTAGTGTCTTCGCTGTTCTCTTTTCTCTCTTCTTCCTTGGCCTTGGATTCGCTCTTAACGTCTATCTTCCAGCCGGTCAGCCTTGCAGCAAGGCGAACATTTTGCCCACTCTTGCCGATGGCAAGTGAAAGCTTGTCGTCAGGCACAATGACCTTTGAAGTCTTGTTTATCTCGTCAATCTCCACGCTTAGAACAGTGGCAGGAGAAAGGCTGCGGGCAATGTATTCAAATGGGTCATCGCTGTAGATGATGATGTCCACTTTTTCGCCACCAAGCTCGGATACAACGCTGTTGACCCTTGTGCCCTTGTTACCAACGCAGGCGCCAAGCGCATCAACCTGCGGGTCGGTGCTGTAGATGGCCATCTTTGTGCGGTAGCCGGCCTCACGGACAATGTTTTTAATCACCACGTGTCCAGTTCCAATTTCAGGCACTTCGTTCTCAAAGAGTTTGCGAACAAAGCCAGGGCATGAACGAGATACAACGGCTTGCACACCGCGTGCAGTTTCACGAAGCTTTTTAACATAAACCCTAACTCTGTCGTTGAGGTTAAGCTTTTCGCTGGCAATTTGGTCGCCTGGCATGAGCACGCCCTCAATTTGAGTTCCGGCAAGTTCGATAAAGTAGGTGTCGTTTTCCTTGCGGCGAACATAGCCACTCATAAGAGTGTCAACCTTTTCTTCAAGCTCGCCATAGGCAATGCTTCTTTCGGCCTCACGAAGTTTTTGAGTTAGCACCTGCTTTGCTGTTCCGGCGGCAATACGTCCAAAGTCTTTTGGAGTTACCTCTTCGCCAATTTGGTCGCCAACTTTATAGCTCTTTTTGATGGCCTTTGCATCTTCTAGTGATATTTGAGTATCCTCGTCTTCAACGGTCTCTACAACTGTTTTATAGGCAAATACCTTGATTGTTCCCTTTTCAGGATTTAGCTTTACTTCGACAGCCCTGCCCTCGCCGAAATTCCTTTTGTAGGCCACAGCAAGTGCGGTTTGGAGTGTTTCTAGAAAGAACTCCTTTTTAATTCCTTTGGTTTTTTCTAGTTCGTCGAGAGCTAGAAAGAAATCTTTGTTAGTCACTTTTTTTCTCCTTAAAATTCTATATATTTTGTTGCTTTACTGATTAATTTTCTATCAAGCGTTACAGGTTTGCCTTTAACATCAATGGTAACTCCATCTTGGTCGTAGCCCACAAGCACGCCCACAAACTTTTTGCTTGTGCCAACTTTTTTGAAAGTGTTTATCTCCAAAGTCTCACCCACATTTCTCTCATAGTCCTTGTCGGTGACTATTGGCCTATCCAGCCCCGGTGACGACACATTGAGCGTGTATGGCTTGCCACTGGTTGGGTCAAGCTCGTCGAGCGGCTCATCGATGGCGTGGTGCACCATTTCACAATCGTCCAGGCTGACACCGCCTTTTTTGTCGATGTAGATTGTCAGGTTCATGCCGTTATTCTTCTTTTCGTAGGCCACCTCGACAACCTCGATGCCGAGTTTGTTGACGATTGGAGTTATAAATTTTTCAACATTTTCTTTGACTGCCATTTTACCTCCTTACGCTAGACAAAATTTTAGGAGTGGCTCTTGCCACTCCCAAAGTAATGCTATAACTATAATTATTATAAAGTAATAATTCCAATATTGCAAGCATTTATGCAAAATTTCTTTTCTTTTACGCAATTGGCATGGTTTCGGACAGCTTGAACAGCACCTCGGCCGTGGCAATTGTGTCATTTACCGCCCTGTGCGCGTGCTCAAGAGCCACATTGAGTTTCTCAGCAATGGTCTTTAGCTTGTAGTTTTTCACCCCGCGAACTCCCTTTTGTGCCAGCTTGTAGACATCTATGGATGGGTTGTCGAAGTTGTAACCCGAAAGCTTGCCAAAGTGAGTCAAATACAGGTTGTCAAAGCCCTCGATGTTGTATCCCGAAAGATAGCAGCCGTAGGTGAACTTATAAAAGTCGGCCAGCACTTC
>CANQUB010000005.1 GCA_947626955.1 uncultured Clostridia bacterium
ATTTCGACCACATCGGCAGGCAAGAGGCTCTTGTCGCCCATTACCCGAAAGCCAATTTGGTCACTAGCTAGCGTCTTGCCATAGTCTTTCATCTCTCTAAAGAGTTTAAAGAGGTAATCAACTTCTTCTTTGGGGCGGTTAAAATTCTCGGTGGAAAAGCAGTACAGCGAGACAACCTCCACTCCTCTTTCAAAACATCGCTTCACCACTTTCTTGACAGCTTCCACCCCGGCTTTGTGACCGTCACTTCTTTTGAGGTTTCTCTTTTGTGCCCAACGGCCATTGCCGTCAACAATAAAGCCTATGTGCCTTGGTATGTTGTTTTGTGTTGTCATTTTAGCTCCTTAACCAAAAAATCTCCATATATTAGTAAAACTTCATTACCAGTTTTTCTTGCGTGAATTACCAATTTTGAATCGGTTTTTATCTTTGGCTGAGAGCATTTTTGCGTTTTTACAGTGTAGCCCAGTTTTTCAAGTTCGGCCTTTGCCGTCTCTAGCGGCATGGCGATGTATTTTTCCATTTGGTCCACTATACTTGCATTATTTCCTTTTCTTTGTCAGCCATCATTGCGTCAATCTTGGCTGTGGTTTCGTCAAGATGTTTTTGCACATCTTTCTTGTAGCCGGCAAGTGCATCTTCGGAAAGGTCGCCATCCTTTTTAAGCTTTTCTAGTGTCTCGAGGGCGTCTCGCCTTGCATTGCGGCAGGCTATCTTGCATTCTTCAGCCAGGCCACGAGTGCTCTTTACAAGCTCTCTTCTTCTATCCTCGGTCAAAGCCGGAAAGTTTAACCTTATAACCCTTCCGTCATCCGATGGATTGATTCCAAGGTCGGAAGCCATGATGGCCTTGTTGATCTCTTTAACAAGCGAAATGTCCCATGGAGCAATCACCAGTTGCCTTGCGTCTTGCACTGAAATGTTAGATACGTGCGCAAGAGGAGTTGGCGTGCCATAGTAGTCCACAGTTATTTTGTCGAGCACATGAGGATTGGCCCTGCCCGCCCTTACAGCCAAAAGTTCGCTCTTTAGGTGAGCGACAGCCTTGTCGGTCTTGTCCTCATACTCTAAAAAAATTTCGTCGATAATCTCGTTATCTACTGCCATAAATATCTCCTTTATAATAATATCTATATTTTACAAGATTTAGCCGCCAATAGCAATTAATTTTTATCTTTTTTTCGTTTGCTAAATTTTAAATGCA
Source organism: uncultured Clostridia bacterium (assembly GCA_947626955.1). Taxonomy (GTDB): domain Bacteria; phylum Bacillota; class Clostridia; order Christensenellales; family UBA1242; genus UMGS2069. The sequence goes on from CANQUB010000005.1 coordinate 1,205, forward strand.
CATTTATAATTGTAGTCGAGGTGAATTATGACTTTTACACAGGCGGTGGCTAGCCGTACAAAAGAACTATTAAAGAAAAACCAAATGTCACAATACAAACTAATTCAGGAAAGTTGCCTGACCAAAACTACCATTCAAACTATATTTAAGTCCAGCAAGACCAAGGATATTCGCTTGTCTAGCATATATGCAATTGCCGGGGCGTTTAAAATGACCCTATCCGAGTTTTTCGACAGTCCACTATTTAATAACGAAAATATTGAGACATAAAAAGTGCCGAGGCTTTGCCTCGGCACTCTATTTTTTCAATTAAAAAATGCACCCTAAGGTGCATTTTTTATTGTAAACCTGATTGTTTTTTGACCTCTTCAACGAAATCGTCTTTTCTCTTTTCGAGACCCTCGCCCATTTGATAGCGAACAAATCTACGAATAGATATTTTTTCACCAATCTTGTTGACAGCATCACTAACAAGGTTAGCGATGGTCTTTGAAGGATCACGTACCCACTCTTGCTCCATAAGGACAACTTCCTTATAGAACTTTTTGATACGGCCCTCAACCATCTTGTCAACGACAGCGGCAGGTTTGCCCTCGTTCAAGGCCTGAGCTCTTAGAATCTCTTTCTCTTGATCAAGAACAGCGGTGTCTACTTCGTCAACATTGACATACTTTGGGTTGGCGGCAGCAATATGCACTGCAATGTCGTGGCCGAGCTCTTGGAAAGCTGGGCTCTTTGCAACGAAATCGGTTTCGCAGTTTATTTCAACAAGCACACCGATGGTTCCGTTCATGTGGATATAGCTAAACACTGCTCCCTCAGCTGCAATACGCGATTGACGCTTTGCAGCAGCAGCAATTCCCTTTTCACGAAGGTATTGCACAGCCTTCTCCATGTCACCATTGGTTTCGGACAAAGCTTTTTTGCAGTCTAGCATGCCAACGCCGGTCTTTTCTCTAAGTTCCATTACATCCTTAGCAGTAAAAGCCATTATTTTTCTCCTTTTTTAAATTTTACGCTTTGGTTTCGTCGGTTGCCTTTTCAGCTACAGCTTCAGCTGTTTCTTCGGTTGCTTCGGCTGGCTTTTCAGCATTTGCCGCAGCTTCTTCAGCAAGCTTTGCAGCTTCGGCCTCTTTACGCTTAGCTAGACCTTCCTCACCCTCACGAGCCTCGATAACGGCGTCAGCCATCGCACCAGCAATAAGCTTTACGGCACGGATTGCATCGTCATTACCAGGGATAACGTAGTCAACGTCATCAGGGTCGCAGTTAGTGTCTACCAAACCAACGATAGGGATACCGAGCGAACGAGCTTCACGAACAGCGATATACTCTTTCTTTGGGTCAACAACGAAGAGTGCTCCTGGAAGAGTTCTCATCTCCACAATACCACCGAGGTTTTGCTCAAGTTTGTCGCGCTCAGCTTTAAGGCCAAGCACTTCTTTCTTAGGCAAAAGGTCAAACTCGCCCGACTTTTCCATTTGGTTAAGACGATTGAGCCTGTCAACACGACTGCGGATGGTCTTGAAGTTTGTTAGTGTTCCTCCAAGCCAACGGTTGCCCATGTAGAACATATCACAACGCTTTGCCTCTTCGATGACGGCATCTCTAGCCTGCTTCTTTGTTCCAACGAACAGCACACTCTTGCCTGAAGACACAACCTCTTTGATGAAGGCGTAGGCCTCGTCGATAAGGCCAACAGTCATTTCTAGGTCAAGAATATAAATGTCGTTGCGAGAAGTGTAGATGTACTTTTTCATCTTTGGGTTCCACTTTCTTGTTGGGTGACCAAAGTGCACACCGGCTTCGAGCAGTTGTTTCATTGATACTACTGACATTTTCTTTTCCTCCTTGTTTATTTCCTCCCCGCGCTTCACCTAGCTTGGTAACCCAAAAAAATTTAGGCAACGGCCAAACTATCCGCACGGGTGCGTGATAAAGGTATTTTAACATATTCTTTATCTTTTGGCAATAGAAATTATAATTTATGCCATATTTTTTTAACTCTAAAATTAAGTAACAAAAAAAGAGCTATAAAGCTCTTTTTTGTGTTAGTTTATTTGCCTTCGCCGTCTCCACCATTGTCGACATCGTCGAGCAAACGGTTGTATTCAGCAAATACGGCATCGATAACCGAGTCGTCAAGCTCAATCTCGAACTTGTCTTCACCATCTTTACCGCGGCTAACCTTGAACACAAGAGCCTCGTCATCTTCCATGCCGTCAAGCAGTTCAACTGGTTGCAAAATTGCATAGAAATTGCCACGATATGCAATTCCAGCAACTTCGACAAAATCCACTTCTTCGCCCGAAGCGGTCAAAAGTGTTACGACGTCGTCATCGTCGTTTTGCATATGGTCGATTGATTCAGGAACAGCTGCTCCACCGAGCTTATTTTCTTCTTTTTCTGCCATATTTATATCTCCTTAAAACAGGCGTCGTTGCCTTATATGATTATTATACACTACTTTTTTAATTTGTCCAAATAATTTTGCAAAATAATTGTGGCAGCAACGGCGTCGATGGTGGCCTTGCGTTTTTCTCGCCTCATGTTGCCCTCAAGAAGTATTCTTTCGGCCGAAACCGTCGAAAGCCTCTCGTCTTGAAAGATAATCTTGTTATCGCAAATGGCACTAAGCTCGTTTGCAAAATCCTTGACCATTTTGACCGAATCCCCCTCGCTGCCGTCCAACTTTAGTGGAAGGCCGATTACGAAGGTGTCCGAGTCCAACTTTTCGGCAAGGGTCTTCATGTACCTTACGTCAAGATACATATTTCGCCTGTTATATACCTCATATGACGAGGCAATGATTCCCAAAATGTCGCTGGTGGCAATGCCTATTCGCTTTGTTCCAATATCAAGACCAATTATTTTTTTCACGCCCTTAGTGTAACATAATTATTTTCCTATGGCAATTATTTTGAAGAAGTCTTGGCTTTTGACTGGCTCTTTGGGGCATTTGACTTTGGGCTCATCTTCTTGGTTATCTTTTCAACCCCCTTTTTGGCCATTTCGAGCTTTTCTTCGGCCATTTGCTCAGCCTCTTTAACCACATTTTGCACTTTTTTGTTGCTGGCAGTCACGATAGCTCCAACCACCATGCCCACTCCTAGTGAAAAAAGGCAGCACTTGATTGTGTCAAACATAATTATTTCCTCCTTTTTCTAGTGTGGGCTGAAAATTAATTATTATTCTAAAGCTTAGACTAATTTTTGCATAAAAAATCCAGGCCGCTTGGCCTGGACTAAGTAATTACTTTTGCTTGCTTATGTTTGCAACCATGTTTTTTATAACATCTTCGGCCATCTTTGCTGAGTGTTTCTTCCCATCAGGAAGTCCACCAAGCTCAGCCTCGATGTCATGAGCGGTTATGGCGTTTGCCTCGTCAACGGTCTTATTTAGCACCATCTTTGTGGCAACCGACGCACAAGCTATGGTCGAAGTGCAACCAAAAGCCTGGAATGAAGCTTCGGTTATTTTGTTTCCATCAACAACAACATACAATTTTACAATTTCTTTATCGACCGGGTTTACAACCTTACCCTTGCCAGTAGCACCTTTGATTACCCCTACATTTTCAGGGTTGAAGAATTCATTTAATACCTTTTCGTTATACATATTAAATTTCCACCTTGTTTTTGTAGATTCTAATTGCTGAAATGCTTCTTAGCTTCTTCACAATCTTTTTAAGCTTTGCTACCACATAGTCGATATCTTCTTTGGTTGTAAATTTAGAAAATGTAAATCTTACGGTTGATGCTGCTGTTTCAATATCCTTGCCCATTGCAAGAAGCACGTGCGATGGCTCTAGCGAACCGCTTGCACAAGCCGAACCTGTCGAGACATAGATCCCCTCACGGTCAAGCATCATAAGTATGGCTTCACCTTCAGCCCCTTCAAAAGCTACGCTTGCATTGTTTTGCAGCCTTTGAGTTGGATGGCCGTTTAGAGAGATGTTGTGGATAAGGTCGCTAATTTGCTTTAAGAAATATCTTCTTATTGACCTTAGTTGCTTATTGTTCTCTTCGATGTTTTCGGTAATTTCTTCAATGGCCTTGCCCATTCCAACGATGGCAGGAACATTTTCGGTTCCAGCGCGCTTGCCACGCTCTTGCTTGCCACCATCGATAAGGTTATCAATCTTGACACCCTTTTTAACATAGAGTGCACCAACACCCTTTGGGCCATAGAACTTGTGGCCCGAAAGCGAAAGTGCGTCGATGCCAATGTCTTTAACATTGATGTCGATTGCACCAATGGCCTGCACAGCGTCGGTATGGAAGATTACCTTGTTTGCCTTAGCAAGCTCGGCAATAGCCTTGATAGGCTGAATCGTTCCAACTTCGTTATTGGCCGACATGATTGAGATAAGTATGGTGTCTGGCCCAATAGCCTTTACTATCTCGCTATATTTTATAACCCCAAACTCATCAACTGGAATGTAGGTCACCTTAAAGCCTTCTCTCTCTAGCGCTTTGCAGCTTTCGAGCACTGAAGGATGTTCAATGACCGAGGTTATGATGTGGTTGCCCTTGTCACGGTTGGCACGAGCAATACCTTTTATGGCCCAGTTGTTGGCCTCGGTTCCACCGCTGGTGAAGAAAATTTCACTAGGGCTTGCGCCAATGGCCTTTGCCACTCTTTGTCTTGCCTTTGCTAGCAGTTCGTCAGCATCACGGCCGAGCTTATAGAGAGCCGAAGCATTGCCATAAACACTATTGTATGCTTCGAGCATTTCTTTATAGGCTTCGGTTGAAAGCTGAGTTGTTGCAGCATTGTCAAGATATACAACTTTTTGTTTTTCCATTATTTTCTCCTCTTTTGATGGTTTAAGTTTAGCATAGCAACCAAACTTAGTCAATAGAAATTACGAAAAAAACGCAAAATTTTATACAATTTTGAGTTTTTCACCCCAAATACATATAGAATTTTGCGTTTTTTGTGGTTTTTGCTGTTTTTTTAAAGTTGTTTTTCTACAAACTTTTTAAAGGCGTCTTTTGGATAAAGGCCAATTTGCTTATCAACAGGCTGACCGTTTTTGTATGCAATTACGCAAGGAATGGACATCACACCCTGCTTTATGGCAAGTTCCTGTTCCTCGTCAACATTACACTTTAAAAATGTTACCTTGCCCTCAAAGTCTTTGGCAACCTCTTCAAAAATAGGACCAAACGACCTGCAAGGCCCGCACCATGTTGCCCAATAGTCGACAAGTACTACCTCGTTTTTCATAACTTCATCGTAATTTTTCTTGGTAAGTTTTTCCATAATTTGCTCCTTTTTTTATTTTTTAAGCATTTTGAGGCTATTTTTTAATAATTTCAGCCAATTTTTGCAAATTTTGATCATCTAAACTAACAGTGGTTTCAACAGCAAGGCCTTTTTGCATTGGCTTTAGTGTAGCCCTATTTTCAAGCAGTTCTTGCTCTCCTAGAACCAAGACATATTTGGCACCAATCTTGTCGGCATACTTCATTTGTGCCTTAAGGCTTCGTCCCATGGTGTCAAAGACGGTGACCACATCTAGGGCTCGCAGCTTGTTTGCCATGTCCACAATTCTTATCATGTCCTTTTCGGAAGTGTTAGCAATGTACAGTTCCACCCCGCCTTCTTTTTCAATGTCTATTCCGTTCTTTTCAAGAAGCAGCAGTAGGTGCTCAATTCCAAGCCCAATTCCCACGCTGGCAATAGGCTTTCCTCCAAGTTCCTCGACAAGGCCATCATATCTCCCTCCGCCGCAAATGACATTGAGGGCTCCCTGCTCGTTGGTCAAAAACTCAAACACAGTCCTTTGGTAGTAATCGATCCCACGAACCAAGTTGTCATTTATTTGATATTTGATATGGCTGGCATCTAGCAGCTCGGTCAGCATTTTAAAGTGCTGTTTGCAGTCCTCGCAAAGGTAATCGCGCGGCTTTGGAGCATTTGTCTTAAACTTTTGGCATCTCTCCTCTTTGCAGTCAAGCAGCCTCAGGGCATTTTTCTCGTAGCGGACCTTGCAATCTTCGCACATTTCGTCAATGAACTTTGAGTAGTAGGTTCTAAGCGCCTCGATATACTCTTTTCGGCACTGCTTGCAGCCAATTGAGTTGATGTTAATAAGATAATTGTCAAAGCCGAGCTTATCCAAAATGGCCTTTACTGTGCCAATGACCTCAACTTCCATAAGCGGAGAGGTAGAACCAAAAGCCTCGACGGAAAACTGATGGTGCTCACGAAGTCTGCCGTGCTGCGGCCTTTCGTATCTAAAGCAAGGAGTCAGCATATACAACTTTTGCGGCATGGCCTCGTTGTCTAGCCCATTTTCAATTAGAGCACGAACAATGGAAGCCGTTCCCTCGGGCTTTAGAGTTATGCTTCTATCCCCCTTGTCCAGAAAGGTGTACATCTCTTTGTTAACGATGTCCGACCCTTCACCAACGCCGCGAACGAAAAGTTCGGTGTGCTCAAAAGTTGGGGTGCGAATTTCTTCAAACCCACGCACCTCAAGACATCTTTTAGCTATCTTTTCCACTTTTTGCCATTTGTAAACTTCGTTTGGCAAAACATCTTTTGTCCCTTTTGGTCTATTTATCATAATTCCCTCTACAAAATGTATTTCTTCAAATCGTACTCTTTGAGTATAGATGCCAGATGCTCCTGAACATATTTTTTGTCTATCTTAACATCTATCATTGGATGGTCGCCGGTGGCGTTAAATGAAATGTCCTCGAGCAGTTTTTCAATGATGGTGTGAAGTCTGCGAGCCCCGATGTTTTCGCTGGTCTCGTTCTCAAGCACTGCCACCCTTGCAATCTCCTCGATGGCGTCTTTAGAAAAGTCAAGATTGATGTTGTCTACCATTAGCAGGCTCTTATATTGCAAGATGAGCGAGTTGTCGGTATTGTTTAAAATTTTGACAAAATCGTCATAGCCAAGGCTGGACAACTCGACAGTCACAGGAAAACGCCCTTGAAGCTCAGGAATCAGGTCTTCCACTCTTGACAAATGGAAGGCTCCGGCTGCAATGAACAGCATATAGTCGGTCTTTATTGGGCCATACTTTGTCGAAACGGTTGAGCCCTCGACAATAGGCAAAATGTCCCTTTGCACACCCTCGCGGGAAACGTCGGGAGAATTGCCGCCGCCCTTGCCGGTTATCTTGTCAATTTCGTCGATAAATATAATTCCGTTTTGCTCAGCGCGACGCAGTGCCTCGCTGTTGACATTGTCCATATCTATCAGCCTATCGCTCTCTTCGGCAATATAAATTCGCATGGCGTCGGCCACTTTCATGCTCTTTCTCTTGCGTTTTTTAGGCATGAGGTTGCCAAACATATCGCCAATGCTTATCTCCATTCCTGGCATAAGAGGCATGGCCTTTGGCTCTTCCAAAATTTCAACCTCGACAACCTCGTCATCGAAAAAGCCATCAGCCAGCTGCTTTTTGATGGTCTCTCGGACTTCTTCTTCGGTTTGGCCATCATAGTGATTTCGCTTTAGTGGCACAAGCACATTTGCCAGGCGATTAATGGCGTTTTCTTCGGCCTTTTCCCTAACCTCGGTCATTCTCTCGTTCTTGACCATCAAGATAGAAGCCTCGACAAGGTCACGGATCATGCTCTCGACATCGCGACCCACATATCCAACTTCGGTGAACTTGGTGGCCTCAACTTTTATAAATGGTGCGTGGACAAGCTTTGCAAGCCTTCTTGCAATCTCGGTTTTACCAACGCCGGTTGGCCCCTTCATTATGATATTCTTTGGAGTTATTTCGTCGCGGAGCTGCTTTGAGAGTTTGCTTCGTCTATACCTATTTCTAAGCGCGATGGCCACAGCCTTTTTTGCCTCGTCTTGGCCAACGATGTAGCGGTCAAGCTCGGTAACAATTTGTTTTGGTGTAAGTTCCATTATAGTTCCTCCACAATAATATTGCCGTTGGTGTACACGCAAATGTCGCTGGCAATCTTCATCGAACGCTCGGCAATCTCTTTGGCCGAAAGGTTGGTGCTGCCCTTTAGAGCCTTTGCCGCAGCCAGTGCAAAGTTTCCACCGCTGCCAATGGCGCAAATTCCGTCGTCAGGCTCAATGACATCGCCAATTCCGCTGATAAGAAGCATATTTTCCTTGTCGGCAGCTATCATCATGGCATCAAGCTGGCGTAGGCCCTTGTCTCCTCTCCACTGCTGAGCAAGTTCAACAGCTGCACGGGTGAGGTTGCCCGAATACTTTTGCAGCATCTTTTCAAACTTTTCGCAGAGCGTGAAAGCGTCGGCCGTGCTGCCTGCAAAGCCAACCACAACTTTATCATTGTAGATACGGCGAACCTTTTTTGCCGTTCCCTTCATTATGGTGTGTTCACCAAGGGTGACCTGCCCGTCTCCGGCAACCACCCTCTTTCCATCTTTTTCAACCCCTATAATGGTTGTTCCTCTAATTGTCAAGATCGTAAGCCTCCTTTATTTTGGTCATTTCGCTAATGGCACGCTTTGAGTATTCTTCCTTTCTGGCCTGCTTGTCTTTTATGGTGGTGTCAAGCGGTGCAAGAATACCAAAGTTGGCGTTCATTGGCTGAAAATCCACATTTTCACTACTAATATAATTGCACAAAGCACCCGTTATAGTCAAATTATTAAACTGAATTTTTGGTTTTTTGCTAAGTTTTCTTGCCATGCACAGCCCAGCGATAAGCCCGCTTAGAGTGCTCTCCATATAGCCCTCAACCCCGCTTATTTGCCCGGCAAAGAAAATATTTGGATATTTTTTCATTGAAAAATCGCTGTTTAAATGCTTTGGCGAATTTATAAATGTGTTTCGATGCATGACCCCATACTTTACAAACTCGGCATTTTTTAGTGCAGGAATCATGCTGAACACTCGCTTTTGCTCCGAGAAGATGAGGTTGGTTTGAAAGCCCACAAGGTTATACATATCCCCGGCCACATTTTCTTTTCTAAGTTGCAGAACTGCAAACGGCCGCTTGCCGTCGTTGTCTATAAGTCCAACCGGTCTAAGTGGGCCAAACCTTAGCGTATCCACTCCCCTTGCCGCCATGACTTCAACCGGCATACAGCCCTCAAAAATTTCTCGCTTTTCAAAGTCGTGCAATTCAACCTTTTTGGCGTTTACAAGCTCATGGACAAAGCTGTAATAAGTGTCCTTGTCCATCGGGCAGTTTATATAATCGCTCTCCCCCTTTTGGTAGCGTGAGGTTGAAAAGGTTTTTTCTAAGTCTATGCTAGCCGCATCCACAATGGGTGAAGAAGCATCATAAAAAGCCAATCCATTGTCGCCAAGAAGGCTGGAAATCTCGCTAGACAAGGCTTGGCTTGTCAGCGGCCCGGTGGCAATTATGGTTGGCTCATTTATATCAATTTTTGTAATTTCTTCGCGAAAAATCTCAATATTTGGCTGTTTTTGCACCTCTTCGGTGACCATTTTTGCGAATTTTTCACGGTCGACAGCAAGGGCGCTTCCAGATGGGACAGCACACTTTTCGGCCACTTTCAAAATAAGGCTATCAAGAATTTTGAGCTCTTGTTTAAGGGCTCCAGACGCTGTGGATAGAAGTGTGCTTTTTAAAGAATTTGAGCAAACAATTTCGGCAAGATCCTTGCTGGTGTGGGCGGGAGAAAATTTGTTTGGCTTCATTTCGTACAGCCGAACTTTAAATCCTCTTTTTGCAAGCTGGTAGCTAGCCTCGCAACCAGCTAGCCCCCCTCCAATTACTTTAACTGTTTGCATTTTCTTCCTTTTTTATCTTGTCAGTTCTTGAAAACTTACACTTTGGGCAGGTCACAATGACCTTGGTCTTGTAGACCTTTTTGGTCATGTCCTCACCGCAGGCTGGACACTTTTCGCCGGCCGGAATGTCCCACGACTTAAAGTCACAATCAGGGTAGCCGGTGCAGCCATAGAATGTCTTGCCCGTCTTGGTCTTAAGCTCTTTTACAGGCTTTCCGCACTTAGGGCACACGCCCACAATGACTGGTTCTTTCTTGCTCTCTAGTGGCCTGGTGTTGCGGCACTTTGGAAAGTTAGGACAAGCCAAGAACTTTCCATACTTGCCTGTGCGGATAACCATTTTGCTGCCGCACTTTTCGCAAATTTCGTCAGTCTCTTCGTCGGGCAGTTTACTCTTTTGCCCATCCGAAAAGGCGACTTTTAGTTCTTGGTCGAAATCATGGTAGAAGCTTGCAATAACGCTTTGCCAATCTTTTCCTCCAAGCTCAATGTCGTCGAGTTTATTCTCCATCTCAGCTGTAAAGCCGATGTCCATGATGTCCGAGAAATATTTGATCAAGAGGTCAACCACAACTTTGCCAAGTTCGGTGGCCTTTAGGGCCTTGCCCTCTTTTTCGACGTAGTGTCTGGTTTGAAGCAATGTCACCGTCTGGGTATAGGTCGCAGGCCTACCAATCCCCTTGTCTTCCATGGCCTTTACAAGGCTGGCTTCGGTATATCTTGCAGGCGGCTTTGTAAACTTTTGCTCGCTCTTTAAATCTTTTTTTTCAAAGCTGTCACCCTCGTTGATGTTAGGAAGCTTGGAGCTTACGATCTCGTCGCTGTCGTCGCCGGCATCAAAGGTGTTGTTATAAACGGCGGTGTATCCATCAAAGGTCATGGCACGGCCGGTGGTTTTGAACTTGTGCCCACCTGCCTCAAGCTCGACGTTTAGCGAGTTATAGGTGGCGTCGGCCATTTGGCTGGCCAAGAATCTATCATATATAAGCTTATAAAGCCTGTATGCGTTCTTTGGCACTTTGTCTTTTATGCTTTCAGGGGTGACCGAAAGCGAAATTGGCCTTATGGCTTCGTGGGCGTCTTGGGCGTCCTTCTTATTCTTATATAGATGCGCGCTCTTTGGCAAATATTGGTCGCCAAATTTTTGTTTGATAAAGTCTTTGGCCATGGCCTGTGCTTCGGGTGCAACGCGCACACTATCGGTTCTTATGTATGTTACAAGAGCGATATGTCCGTGCCCCGCAATCTCCAACCCTTCATAGAGCTGCTGAGCGGTTGAGCTTATCATCTTGCTGGTAAGCCCAAGCTTGTTTCCGGCCTCTTGCTGCATGGTGGATGTGGTAAATGGCGCACTTGGCCTTGTGGAAACAACTGCCCTCTTAACCTCGGTTGCAACGAACTTTTGCCCCTCGATGTCAGCGAGTATCTTGTCCATTTCTTCTTTGCTTTTTACCTTGTTTTTGCCAGTATCCAGCGAGGCTTTGAAGGTCTCTTTCGAGCCGGCAAGAGTGGCAACCAGTGTCCAATACTCTTCGGGCTTAAAGTTTTCGATCTCTCTTTCTCTATCCACAACCAGCCTAAGCGTTACCGACTGCACTCTACCGCCCGAAAGATTGCTTTGAATCTTGCGGCAAAGCAGTGGCGACACCTTGTAGCCCACCAGCCTGTCTAGCACTCTTCGTGCTTGCTGGGCGTTGACAAGGTCAACATTTATAGGTCTTGGGTGCTCGGTGGCCTTTTGCACGGCGTCCTGGCTTATTTGGTTAAACTCAATTCTAACCGGCTTTGAGTAGTCCACTTTCAAAAGGTTGGCAGCGTGCCAAGCAATGGCCTCACCTTCACGGTCAGGGTCGGTTGCGAACAGTACGCCGTCGGCCTTTTTGGCTTCGGCAATGAGGTTAGATACCACTTTGCGTTTGTCACCCTCGACCACATACTGCGGTTCAAAGTTATTATTTACATCAACTCCCAGGCCTCGAAGTGGTAGGTCGGAAAGGTGTCCAAAGGTTGGCATAACCTTGTAGTCTTTACCAAGATACTTTTGCACGCTGGCCTGTTTGTTCGGGCTTTCGATTAAAACTAATTTCATAAAAACTCCTAATTATTTGTCTGTGCCAAGCTCATAAAAATTGTTCGGCAGTTTTTTTATTAAACCACTTATTTCAAGCATTGTCAACTTGCTAATTAAAGATTTTGGGTCAATTTTTGTTCGCTCTTTTAGAGTGTCAAAGTCGAGCGCACCCTCGTAAAGTGCCGATACAATCAGCTTTTCATCCCCTATTATTTGCTGCTTTTTCTCTTCATTTTTCTTGGTGCCTTCAATTTTTAAAACTTTCAAAACATGCTCAGCACTCATTGTAAAGGTGTCGGGCATTTGGTCAATCAACTTGTTTGACCCTGCCGACGCCTCCGAAAAGATGTTGGCTGGAACAACGAATAGTTCCCGACCCTGCTCAATGGCATGATTGGCCGTATTCAGCGTTCCCGAGCTCTCGCCTGCTTCTATTATAATAGTGCCAAGTGCAAGCCCACTTATAACTCGATTTCTCTCCAAAAACGAATACTGCGTTGGGCGACGAAGTGGTGGATATAAACTTACAAGCAGTCCGCCCTCTTGAACAATGCTCTCGGCCAGTGCACTGTTTTGGCTTGGGTAGATGCTGTCCAGTCCCCCACCAAGCACGGCAATAGTCTTTCCTTTTTTGTCTAGGGTTGCAAGAGCCACTTCCATATCAAGACCATACGCTAGACCCGACACGGTAACAAGTCCGGCCTGCGAAAGTGCCCCCGCAAAATATCTCGTGGCCTCTCTTCCATAGCTGGTTGGGCGGCGAGTACCCACAATGGCAATCGACTTTTCTTTTAGAAGTTTCACATCTCCCCTGTAGTATAAAACCATTGGAAAATTTGGAATATTTTTTAGCTGCTCGGGATATTCGTCATCGTAGTACGAAATGGCTTTTACCCCGTATTTTTGCAGTTTTGATAACGTTTTTTCAATATTTTCAGCCGAAATTGCGTTTTTTAACTTCAAGTAAACCGCCTCTTTGGTCCCACTAATTATCTTTTCTTTATTCTTTTCAAGCCCGCCAAGAATCTCTTTTTCAGTAAAGTTTTCGCACAAATATTTGATGGCTGATTGAGGCAATGCAATGTTGTCAAAAAGCAAAATGAGCTTAGTTATTTCTTTCATAGCATTATCCTCTCTATTGTTCTATATGCAATGGCCTCAGCCACGTGTTCGAAGCTTATGTTTTGGCTGTCATCAAGGTCAGCAATGGTTCTTGCCACCTTCAAGATTCGGTTGTAGCTGCGAGCCGACATCTTATACTTTTCAAAAGCGCTTTCCAGCAGTGCCTGCGAGTCGGCATCAAGCACGCAATATTTTTTGATGAGTTTGGAGTTCATTTTAGCGTTGCAATAAATTTTTTCACCCTTAAACCTTTCAAGCTGAATTTTTCTTGCCTTGTCCACGCGCTTTTTAACTTCTTCACTGCTCTCTTCGTTGGCCTCACTGTTAAGGTCGACAAAGGCCACTCTATCCACATCAATCTTTAAATCAATTCGGTCAAGAAGAGGACCCGAAATTTTATGCATATAACGATGAATCTGCGACGGCGAGCAAGTACATTTAAGGTCTTTGCTACCATAGTTGCCACATGGGCATGGGTTCATGCTGGCAATTAGAATGAAGTTGGCCGGATACTCCACTGTTCCGTTAGCTCTTGATACGGTTATTCTTCCGTCCTCAAGAGGCTGGCGAAGAGCCTCAAGGCTTTGCCTTGAATACTCAGGCATCTCGTCCAAAAACAGCACGCCGTTGTGTGCTAGACTAATTTCGCCTGGATGCAGTCTTGCCCCACCGCCGGTGAGCGACACCGTTGTGGCAGTGTGGTGCGGAGACCTGAACGGCCTTGTGGTGATTACGCCCTTGTTGAGATCCAGCACCCCAGCCACCGAATGTATCTTGGTTATTTCGAGCGCCTCCTCAAAGGTAAGGTCGGGCATTATAGAGGATGCAGCGTGGGCTAGCATGGTCTTGCCGCTCCCAGGAGGGCCGACCATGAGGATATTGTGCCCACCGGCCACGGCAATCTCCATGGCACGCTTTGCCACGCCCTGGCCTTTGATCCTAGAAAAGTCCTCAAGCTTTGAGCTGCTTTCGCACTTCCACTCCTTTCTCTCGATGGGCATCATTGTAAGCTCGCCCGAAAGGTAGTCGCCAACATCCTTTAAATAATTAAAGCCGTAAACTTCTATCCCCTCGATATAAGCCGCTTCGTTTTTATTGGCCTCGGGAATTATAAACTTGGTGAAGCCCTCTTTCCTTGCAGCAATGAGCGAAGGCAAAATTCCGGTCACCGCTCGTATGGTACCGTCAAGGCCAAGCTCGCCAAGAAAGATTATGTTCTCGTTTTCCTTTTTATATATGATCTGCCCGGTGGCAACCAAAAAAGCCACAGCAATCCCTAGGTCGAAGGCCGAACCCTCTTTTTTCTTGGTGGCAGGAGCTAGGTTTACAGTGATACGCTTTCCCCTAAAGAAATAGCCTGAATTTTTTATGGCCGAGCGAACTCTCTCTTTGGCCTCTTGAATAGCTGTGTCGGCCAGGCCAACAATGCTATATTTGTCAAGCCCGGTGGAAATATCCACCTCGACATCCACACTGTAGCCCTCTAGCCCCTCAAGACCATAACTCTTAACTTTTGCTAACATAATTTACCCCTTATGTTTTTTATTATACCATAGAGAATAAAAATTTCAAATTTATAAACGGCAGTAAAGCAAAATTATAAAACAAAAAAAATAGCGAAGGAAAAACCTTCGCATATCGATTTTTTCTAGCCTTTCTTGCCCTGTGACTGACGTACCATGTCCTCAACAACAATGTCGTAGATCTCGCCGAGAGTGGACATATACTCAAGTACCTTCCAAGGTTCATTGGTGTGGTAGTGAATTTTTATAGAAGTCTTGTCGCCAACCACAAGCAAGCAATTACCAACAAATGCCGTGTTGAAATGCTCACGAATCTTGTCGGGGTCAAGGTTGTGCCCATCGCACAAAAGCTGGGTGTCATAGCGGTAGGCTAGTTCATCCTCTTCCTCTTCTTCTTCATTATTCGCATAGTCTGCGGGGTTGAATTTGAAATCAAATTTGTAGTCCATAGTTTTCTCTCCTTGAATATATTTTACCACACACATAATTTTTTTGTAAAACACTTTTTAGCCTTTTATTTTATTTGCCACATTTAATAATTTTAGTCCTCATAAGACACAAATTAAAAAAAATTAACTTTCAAATTTTCCGCAAATTTAAGTATAATTTTAAATAAAATATACGTTTTTACACATTTTAGTAGCTGTTTTTGCGTTTTTTAAGCAGCTATTTTATTTATTGTTTCAAAGAAAAAACGGACAAATGTCCGTTTTTGTTACTGAAAGTATGGGCGCACGCACTTTATGATCAGATCACAAATTTTATTTTCATCGTCTTGGCATCCACCCTTTATCCACTCGTCAACAATGGCGTAAACCCCGCTTATGTAGTAGGCCGAAATATACTTACCCTCGTTTTTATCAATCTCAAAATTATTGAAAATTGGAAAAAGTATTTTTTCTTGCAGGTATTTATACTTCTCTTCCGACTTCATAAGCGTTGGATATTTGGCAGACACCTTATATAGCGTCTTGTGCTTCTTCACGTGCTCAAGGTATGGCAAAAGATATTGCGGCGTTATGAAGACAAGCTCTTGCTTGTTGCGGTTTTTGATATTTTCCAAAACCTTATCGCCCTGCTCAAAGCAGTTATAAAACTCTTTGTTTACGTTTTCGATGGTCTCACACAAAAGGTCGTCGACATTGTCGTAGTGCAAGTAAAAGGTCGAGCGGTTTACACCAGCTTTTTGGCATATTTCCTTTATGGTGATGAACTCATAGCTCTTTTTATTCAAAAGTTCAATGAGTGCCTGATTCATAAGCAGGCTAGTGTTAAAATATTTGCTTTCAGCTTTATTCATGTCTCTCCTACTCTTGGTCAGTAATTTCTTTTGCCAGCTTTAAAATATCCGAACCGTACTTGTTCTTGCCTCTTGCCAGTAGCTTTGCATAGATTGGATAGTTCACTGCGCAACCCACAATGCCGAGTATGCCAACAATAATTCCGGCCACTAGTGAATAGACGTCGCCCCCGCCAATGACTTTCATTGCAAGGCACATACCAACGCCAAGCACCAGTGCACTGATGATGCCAAAGGTGTAGGCAAATATGATGGCTGGCAATTTGGCTTTGTTGTCCAGCTTCTTTAGTTGCTTTACCTTGGTTGTCTCCTTTTTTGAATATTCGTTGGCTATTTGCTCAGCGAAAATTTTGTCTGTGTCCATAGTCTTACCTCCTTTAACTGCCCTTATTATAGCGAGGTAAAGGCAAAATTTGCTAAACACAATTGCCTCAAAATGTCTATTTAAACCCTTTTAAACAATTTTTGTGCTGGCCTTATAATATTTTTTGTAGAGACTTAGCAGCCCATGGTCTAGAAATTTTACTGCCTGGTCGTGCAATTCTTTTTCAATCCCGTAGTAGGCTTCGGCAATGGCACACGAAATGGCACAAAGCGTGTCGGTGTCGCCACCTATCGAAACACTGGTCTTCAGGCAGTCCTCAAAGTTAGTGCTAACCAAAAAACAAAATATAGCCTGCGGCACTGTGCCTTGGCAGGTCACATCGTACACATAGTTTTTGTTGAGCCCTTCGTAGGTGAAGTCAAGGTCGTAGTACTTTTCCATCTCTCGCCTAATTTCCTCTTTGGAGAACTTGTTAAGAGCCATCCAAATGGCAACCGCCGTCGCCTCAGCTCCCTTTATGCCCTCGGCATGGTTGTGCGTGACCGCAGTCACCTTTCCCGAAAGTTCCTTGACCTCTTCTAGGCTAGACGCAAAGTATGCCACCGGGCTCACCCGCATGGCCGCCCCGTTGCCAAATGAGTTGTAGGGTTTTGGGCTAGAGCTATGAATCCACATCCCAAACGACCCGCCATAGCCCGCACCTGGATACAGCCTGCCAAATTTTTGCATTTCATGCACGACCAAGCTTTCAAGGTTGACAAAACCAACTTCCTTGCTCTTTCTAAGTGCCTCGGCCACAGCGAAGGTCATCACGGTGTCGTCAGTGAAGTGGCAAGAGGGCGAAAGAGGCGTGAAATTTTTTGTTTTAATGTTGTCAAACTCATATATCGAGCCGGCGATGTCCCCTATCATTGCACCAAACATAATTTTTTCTCCTTAGCAAAAAAATCTAACACTTTTGCATAATAATCGGCAAAGGTTGGGTATTTCCCGCCCTGCTGCAAATATTTTTCGTAAAGCAAAACAAGCTGCGGCAAACACTCAAACCCATCCTTCTGATAAGAAAGCAAAAACTCTTCGTAGCTACTGGCAAAGACCTTCTTTACATACAAGCACTCGATGGCGCGTATGACGTGCTCATTTACCACCGTCTCTATGTCGTCGCCGTAGCTGTTTTGCTCAAAGCATAAAGCGAACTTGGTTTTGTCAATTTGATTGACCTTGTCCAAAAACTTATGTGTCAGCGGATTGATGACGGTGTGTGCCCACTCATGCAAAATGAGCGTGGTCACATACGGCTTGTCATAGGTAAAATCTATGCCCTGATCGCGGCTTTGCTTGTATGGCCTCACGCAGCAATAAGCCTGTCCACCCACCTCAATGCCATAGTTGGACGTGGAGACCGAAAACATCAAAAGGACGTTGAGTTTTTTTGCCTTCATCTTTAAAAATTTCATCAAGAATTCGGTGGGCGAATAATCTTTAAGCTCAGCTATAAACTTTTCGGCCTCATGAGCATAGGTCTCTTGGTTTTCGGCAAAAAATTTGTCGAAATTTGTCACCTTTATAAAGTTCTCAAGTTTTGCCAAAAATTCTTTTACCGCCCCCACCGAAAGGCCGAAACGCTGGCAAAACTCCTCATTTAGAGGCTGGCCAAGAGAAATTTTTAAAAACATCTCCACCGGGCCATTGTATCTAAAATATTGGTTTTGCGTAAGCTCCAAAAGCTTTTTCACAGCGTCGTGGTCCTTAAATTTCCCAAACCACTTCCAAACTTTTTCGAGATATTGGCCGTTGCTCCTTGGCTTATTTAGCGAAAAATTACCAAGAGTCAAAAGCACTCCCAAACACTCAACGTGGTAGTTTACGCAAACATCATATCTATTATCTTTTATCCTAATTTCTTTTTGCATATTCCCTCGCACGGCCGCAAGCTATAACGCAGTCCTTTATATTCCTTATTATAAATATTTTTGGGCTCCAGCGCAAACCTTTTGGCCACGCCTTTGAAGCTAGCTAAAACTTTATTTAAAACTCTTGCCAAAATTTGAAAAGTATGCTAATATGACAAAGTACCCTGCTGGTGTGGTGGAATTGGCAGACGCGCCGGACTCAAAATCCGGTGATGGCAACATCATGTGGGTTCAAGTCCCACCACCAGCACCATAAAGAAATAAATGCAAACTTTATGTTTGCATTTATTTCTTAAAGTGAAAAGTGAAGAGTGAAAAGTGAAAAGTTAGGGCGTCGAGGCGGAGCCTCGAGAAAATATAAATAGTGAAAAATTGAGGAAAAACAAATGGATTTAAAATTAATTCTACCGACAAAAAAATATAGTGCTCAAATTGAAAAATATAAGCAGGATTTTTTGCGCGCAAATTCTAGTTTTGACGGAACAAACACGCTAAAGACCGACGATATCGATACCTGGCTCAAGAGATGCAATGACCATAGACATGGCTTTAATTTACCCGAAGGATTTGTCCCTGCCACGCAATATGTATGCATTAGAAAAGCCGACGACAAACTGGTTGGTATGCTTCAAATTAGGCACAAACTCAATGATTTTTTACTCAATTTTGGTGGGCATATTGGTGACAGCATTGCAGTGGATGAACGAGGTAAAGGATATGGCAAGCAAATTTTAAGACTTGGCCTGCAAAAATGCAAAAATATGGGCATGAAAAAAGTTTTGATAACCTGCAAAGACGACAATGTGGCCTCTCGCAAATGTATTTTGGCTTGCGGCGGAAAGTTTGAAGACAAAAGGCAGCTCAGCGACCCACAAAATAAAGATAACGGCGTGGTGCTTGAAAGATACTGGATACAGCTGTAAATTTTAGCTATGGCAAAAGCCGTGGCTTTTTTCTTGCTCTTCCCCTCCTTTTTTAACACCTAGACCCTCCTTTGCATAAAATATATTAGGTGCTTTGCACCAAGTATTATAAAGGAGGAAACTTTATGGCCACAATCATTACCAACCGTGCCAATGCATCGTACACTTTCGATGGCTCGACCGAAGTTAAAAATGCTCAGTCAAACGTTACAAACACCATCGTGCTTGATGAGTACAGCCTTGAAGTTAGTAAACAATCACTTCAGCAAAACTTCGTTCCTGGAGAAAATGTTACATTTGTTATCCGTGTGACCAACACCGGGTCAAGAGCTCTTTCTGAGTTCTCGGTTAGTGACAACCTTGGAAAAGTGGAAGAAACCCTTCCAATGACCTATATGCCATATTCAGGACGCCTGAGCATCAATGGTGACTTTATCAGCATCACCCCAACTAGCACTGACCCACTTAGCTTCACCATTCCTGCAACTCTTACCACCGGCCAAACCATGACTATTACCTATGTTGCCACCATTTCGTCTAGCCTTGATAACACCACAATGAGCATAACCAACACTGCCACCGTAAATGCCGAAGGCGGAATTTCTAGATATTCGGCTTCTAACAGTGCAACCATCACCCGTGGCAACTCGGCTAATTTGACCATCACAAAGACGGCAAACAAGGCCAGCATCATGTCTAGCGATACACTTGAGTATATGCTAACCATCACCAACACCGGCCTGAGCACTGCCAACAATGTGACTATCACCGACCAGCTGCCAGTTGGATTTGCAGTCACCAGCATTCGAGTTGAAAACGAAAATGTCGTGCATGACTACGATTCAACCGAATACACTGTCAGCCCCGAGAATATTCTCACTCTACCAAACGAAAGTGGCACGGCCATCAACGTTTTGGCAAACACTCCTGACCAAGACAACAGCACAGTGGTTAGAATTTATGGTACTTTCACCACTCCTACTGATTAAAAAATTAAACTGCCAGCCCACGCTGGCAGTTTTTTTGTTTTGGAATTTGTATTATAAAAAACGCAAAATTATGTATGTAAATATGCAAAAATGCTATCAAAATAGCATTTTTGGCAAAAAATATTAAATTTTCTTGTCTTTTACTTCTATGCCATTTTTTGCAAGTTCGTCGCGGATATAGTCGCTTAGTGCATACTGTTTTTCTTGCCTAAGTTTGGCTCTTACCGAAGAGATGATGTCTAGAAGTTTATCCTCTTTGTCGTCACTCTTAGGGGTAAGCGTTTCAAACTTAAGGCCAAGCACATAGGCCATTTCATCAAACAAGCCAAGCGCCTCTCTTAAGGTTTCTTGATCGGTTAGGCTGCCTGCAAATTTTGTTAGCTTCAAAAGCTCGGCAATGGCAAGCGGAGTGTTAAAGTCCTCGTCCATGCTATTTATAAATTTTTCGCGAATATCAAGTAAGGTCTTGTCGGTGGCTTTTTTGCTGTTTGAGCCAGTTGCCTCTTTAAGTTTTAAATACACTTCCTTTATCTTTTCATACTGAGCGCCAGCGTCAGCTATGGCCTTGTTTGTAAAGTCGACGGGACTGCGATAGGAAAATTGCAAGATGAAATATCTAACATACATTGGATCGAACTGGTTAAACAGTTCTTCAAGGGTGACAAAGTTTCCAAGGCTCTTACCCATCTTGGTGCCGTTTATGGTGATGAGGTTGTTATGGATAAAGTACCTTACAAAAGGCTTGCCGTTGGCAATTTCGCTTTGGGCAATCTCGCAGTCGTGGTGCGGGAAGATATTGTCTATGCCGCCACCGTGGATGTCCACAGTGTCGCCAAGGAACTTTTTGCAAAGGGTTGAGCATTCAATGTGCCAGCCGGGATAACCCACACCCCATGGTGAATTCCACTTCATAAGGTGTCCGCCCTCGGAACTCTTCCAAAGTGCAAAGTCCTCTTTTTCTCTCTTGTCGTCAGCCACCGAAATTCTTTCGCCCGAAAGGTTGTTATCTAGGGTGCGGTTAGAAAGCTTGCCGTAGCCGGCGAACTTACGTACCGAGAAATACACATTTCCGCGGCTGGTGACATAACCATAGCCCTTGTCCAAAATCTTTTGAATCATATCTATAATTTCGGGAATGTTGCCGGTTGCGCGGGCACTTATGCTAGGTTTTAGCACATTTAGCTTGCCCATGGCGTCAAAGTAGAGGTTTTCATATTTATAGGCAATCTCGTAGGGATCGACCTGCTCTTTTTGAGCCTGACGCATAATCTTGTCTTCTCCGTCATCCCCGTCGCCAACAAGGTGGCCAACGTCGGTGATGTTTTGCACATACTTGACCTTATAGCCCGAGAACATCAGGTATCTGTAGATGGTGTCAAAGTTGACATAGCTGCGGGCGTGGCCAAGGTGCGGAGGCCCGTAGACGGTTGGGCCGCACACATACATGCCCACATAGCCTTTGTGAAGTGGCTCGAAGGTGTCTTTTTGTTTGGTTAGGCTGTTATAAATTTTTAATGCCATATCTTTTCTCCATTAAATGTTTTTCGCAACGTTGAATGCCGACTTAACGGCGGTGAAGACCTTTCCACATTGGTTACTGTCTCCCACGCAATAGATGAGTGGGCTGGCCGTGGTCTCTTGACACTTTCTATAAAGCTCGTTGTTTGGCACAGTTCCAGCCGCAAGCACGACAAGGTCGGCCTCTTCTTGCACCATCTTTGGCAAGCTCTTTATCTTTTTAGCCAAAGGATTGTGCACATTCACAGGCAAAACAGGCTCCCAAGTGGTGTATGGCGATGGCACGGTCTTGCTGGCGTTTATCAAAATCTCGACATTGTCTTGGTTTATGGCCGACACAGTGGCACAATTGTAACATTTAACTTTGCCCTTTTCTAGGTAGTGCAAAATATGCCCACGGTTGGCCGTGCAGGTGTTGGTCATCAAGGTTGGCGACATCTCGACAATGGTCACGTTTTTGTTTAGCTCATACTTTAAGTAGTATGCCAGCTCGCAGCCCGAATCTCCGCCGCCCACAATGACAACGTTCTTGGCGTTTTTGAGCCTGTCAAGATCCTCGTAGGCCTCAACCACGCTGACCACGTGCTTTTGCACTGCTCCATTGATTGGTAGTCCTACCTGCTTAGAGCCAGTGGCAATTATGATGGCATCGTAGCCCTTGTCCTTAAGCTCTTGCTCATCTGCTGCCTTGCCCGGCACCACCTTTAGGCCATAGTCCTTTTTAGCCTCTTCAACCACGTGCTCGAGGTAGCTAACATAATTGGCAAGTTCATACTTAAACTTTGGAATGGAGGCAATTTTGAGTGTTCCGCCAACGCTGTCGCTCTGCTCGTACAAAGTGACATCGTGACCTCTTAAAAGAAGGGTTTTAGCGGCTACCACTCCAGCAGGGCCAGCCCCCACAACAGCCACTTTTTTCTTTACATCGGCCTTTTTTATTCCTGAAAGCAGGCCGGTTTCAAAACTGGTGGTTGGACAGACTGCACATTGCGGATGCCCACCCTCGACGAACTCTTTTATGCAGGCTTCGTGGCAGCCGATGCATGGCCTTATGTCTTGGCTCTTGCCGGCAAAAGCCTTGTTTGGCCATTCAGGGTCAGCAAGTAACGGCCTTGCAAGCATAACCATGTCGCATTTGTCGTCCCTTAGCGCCTGCTCAGCAAGGTCAGGATAGCCAAGCTTACCAACAGCAACAACGGGCACTTCTTGGCCGGCGTTAGACAAGATGTTGTTGTCTTTGAAGTATTTTTTTACA
This sequence comes from uncultured Clostridia bacterium, assembly GCA_947626955.1. Taxonomy (GTDB): domain Bacteria; phylum Bacillota; class Clostridia; order Christensenellales; family UBA1242; genus UMGS2069. Next base: position 23,867 of record CANQUB010000005.1, read on the forward strand.
ATCTCAGCAATCTCAACAAAGCAGCCGGCTGGCATGGTTGCAGGTGGATGCGGCAGCCACCAGTTGTCGTAGCAGCCAAGATCGACGTCGAACATATCCACCCCGGCTTTAACCAGGTTTGTCATATACTCAAGGGTCTCGGCAATAAGGCGCTCATCCCTGAACTTTTTGAGGCTCTTAACCTTTTTCATCTTGTCGCCATAAGTGGCGTTTAGCATGAGCGACAGGTCGATGCGATACATGATTGGGAACTTGTCCCCACATCGCTCACGAATCTTCTCCACCATATCCAGGCCGAAGCGCTGAACATCCGAGTACCTGCCAAGCAGCCTGCGGTTGAAGGCTGGGTTGGATAGTTGCTCTAGTAGGTAGCCCTCATGCCCATGAAGGTAGACCCCGTCAAAACCAGCCACTTTTGCATCGATGGCGGCCTGTCCGGTCTGCTTTATTATCTTTTTAAGTTTGCGGCCCGAAACCCTTTTGCAAGGGATGGCTGGAATATAGTAGTTAGGGTTCCACGAGGCCGAAATTGGAAGCTTTAAGGCATTTACCAAGCACTCGGGATTGCCCACTCGTCCAAGCCCCGGAGTTAACTGAATGAAAATTTTTGTGCCGTAGCTATGAACGGCGTAGGCCAAATTTCGCCAGCCCACAAGGTTGGTGCGGCTGCGGTCTATTCGAGGAAAATATGAAAGTTTGTCTCTCTCGATTATGGTTGGGTCCACTCCAAAACTGGTTGGAACCAGCCCGGTTGTGATGAGCCCCACGCCACCTTTGGCACGGGCCTCGAAATAATCAATCATCTTTTGGCTTGGGCGGCCGGTCTCGTCGGCCATATTCACATTGCCCATTGGACCCATAACAATGCGGTTTTTAATCTCCAGCCTATTGACCTTTATTGGCGAAAACATCTTTTCGTATGGGTAGAGATTGGCGGTCATCTTTGGACCCTCGCCTTCTACAAACCAATTGCCGAAGGTGTCCTCCAGGCGGTCTAGCACCTTTTCATATTCTTGTGCTTTTTCGTTATCTATATTGGCCATAATTCCTCCAAATATAAGTTTTAACTTATAAATATATTATCATACTAACAAATTGCTCGCAAGCAAATAAACCATTTTTAACCGTAAACAAAAAAGCGAGGCCCCCCTCGCTTGCTATTTTAAACTATCAAACATGGCCTGCCCGCTCTTTAGCAAAATGTTAGACATCATTTTTGGCGTGCTCTTTGGGAACATTCGATACATTCCGCTCATGGCGTGGGCGTCCTTGCCAAAGATCATGCGAGGCTTCTTTTTTGCAATCCCCTTGACAATCTTCTTTGACATCTTGTCGGCCGGCATGGAAATTTTGTCAAACTTTTGGCTGTCCCCCTGAACTTTTACAAGTTCAGTCTTTGTGTAGCCCGGACAAACCACCCCGACATAGAAGTCGTTTTTATTCTCTAGCCTCAAAACCTCGCTCAGCCTAAGAGAGGCCGCCTTGCTGGCCGAGTAGATGGCTTGACCAATGACTGGGCAAAGAGCTGACGAGCTTGAAATGTTGACAAGCCCCCCTTTAGCCTCTTTCAAATCGGTCACAAAGGTTTTGTAGCTATTTAGTTGAGAAAAGAAGTTAGTTTCAAAAACTTTTCGAACGTCTTCTTCGCTTTGGTCTTCGACCTTGGAAAATGGCAGGATGGTTCCAGCGTTGTTTATAACAAGGTCTACCTTAAAGCCCCTATTATCTAGTTTGGCTTTGAGCTCTTGCCAGTTGCCAGTCACATCAAAAACTTCATAGTCAAACGACCCGCCACTTGGCGAATTTTTTATTTTTTCGTCAATCAGTTTTTTGGCACTAATTAGCTTATCTTCTCTTCTTGCCAACCCTATAACATGAGCATTATAATTTACAGCAAGAAGGGTTGCAATGTTAAATCCAATGCCGCTAGATGCGCCGCTGATTAGCACATTTTTTCCGTAAAACCATGGTTTTTTAGCCATTTTTGCACCTTTTTTAGTTTAATTTTGCGTTTTTTAATATGACATCACATTTTGAGTGTAGCCCGAGCAAGTGGCCATTACACCATAGTACATAACCCTGTATGATTCGTCAAAACGAAGGGAAATAAATTCAAGTTTTGAGTTCACCACAACGGTGGCTCTTATGGTTTCGAAGGCTGGAAAGTCTGGAAGCCCTGACATATGCTTAACCTGCTTTATGTAGTTTATGACCGACGAGTCCTTGGTCAGGTTAAAGCTTATTTGGTATCTTCCAAGCCCTTGGGCAGTTATTGTGCCCGAGCCCTCAACCATGGTCTTGTTGCTGACAATGTATGCCACAATTGGGCTATCTGGCCTTATGCCATATTCATTGCGGTAGCCATCATAGTCATAGAAGGTCGAAGGCTGATCCTCGAAGGTGGCAGTGTGGTCGCCCACCTTTGTAACCTTACTAATGGCAATTTGCTGCGGGTCACTACTTGAATCGTAGTAGCTCTTTTCACCAACCGACAGCATACCCTTTGAAACATTTTCGCCAGTATAGATGGTGCCGTTTTTCTCTTTGTAGCCCCAAATAATTTGCTTTTTACCAATTGATGGCTGGATCTCACCCGAAACCTCGGCATGGTAGTATTCTTTGCTGTTTAAAATATACTCAGCAGCCACAAAGACGTCGGCAGCAGTAAAGCCCACATCGTCTAGCCTATCGATGGCCACGCCCTTGTTTATTTGCTCCATAACGGCATTGTAGGTTGCAAGTCCGTTGGCCATTAGAACCTCTTCGCTAAAGGCCGAATAGTCTACCTTGTTTAGCACATTGGCTATATATAAGTTGCCTGAAATGTAGCCAAAAACAACAGCAATTATGCCCACCAAGGCATAGCTTATAAAGTTTAAAAACCTTCGCTTTAGTGAAACCGGCTCGTCAGCCTTGCGGACAATAAGCACCTTGGTTTGCGGAGTTTGCGATTGAGGAGCTTGCCCCTCGCTAGCCACATTTAGTGCCGACTCTTTGTTCTTTTTATTGAAACGCTTTATTTGCCTTTTTACTTTTTTGCCTTCTTTCTTCTCTTTTTTAAACTCGACCTTATGCTCTTTTTTGAGCTTTCTAACGCTTTTTTTCTTGATCTTTTGGCCAGTCACAAGAGAATATTTTTGTGGTTTTTCGTTTTCCATACTTTTTCCTATATTTTTATAGTTATTATATCATAAATATATAGTCTAGGCAATTTAATTATGGCCAAATATTAAAACTACTCATAAAAATATAAAAATATCAAAATTTTGATTGCAATATCTTGTGAATTTTCCATTCTTTGTGGTATATTATCTGCATGGACTTTTTATGGGAAGCTATTTTAGATTCGCTAAAGCTCTTACCCTTCCTCTTGATCTCGTACATCATCATTGAGGTTATAGAGTATTTTTGCGCGTCAAAAATGGAGCACAATCGCCTGCTCTTGGGCAAATATGGAGTTCTTATCGGGTCAAGCTTTGGCCTTATTCCTCAGTGCGGTTTTTCGGTGGTTGCCACCGACCTGTTTTCTTCGCACAAGCTAAGCATTGGGGCACTCATTGCCATATACATCGCCACCAGCGACGAAGCAGTTCCCACCCTGCTCTTGTACCCGGACAAAATGCTCTCACTTTTGCCACTGCTGCTAATTAAATTTATTGTGGCCATAATCTTTGGCTACCTTATAAACGCCATATTTAAAAAGGCCAATGCCGCCCACCTCGCCGCCGTAAAGCCAGCCGACTCATCGGCAGTTAAACAAGATGAACATGGCGAAGAGCACGAACATGAACAAGGCGAAAAGCATGACAAGCACGAGCATCACACCGGTTGCTGTGGGCACGACATTGAGGGCGACAAGAAAAATCTTTTCAAGGTATTTGTCTTGCACCCACTTATCCACACTCTAAAAATATTCGCCTTTATCTTGGCTGTGAATATCCTTTTTGGCGGGCTGATTGAGCTTGTGACCGAAGAGAGGCTAATGGCTTTCTTGTCCTCGTCAAAGTGGTTTGCCCCACTGCTTGCCTCGTTGGTTGGACTCATTCCAAATTGTGCAGCCTCGGTGGTTCTAACCTCGTTTTATGTGCATGGAGGAATTGGCTTTGGTGCACTAATGGCCGGGCTGATTATAAATGCCGGAATTGCCATTGTGGTGCTGTTTAAGCAAAACAAAAACCTAAAGCAAAATTTTGCCATTCTTGGTGGGCTCTACTCTATAGGCCTGGTTGTTGGATATGTAATTGAGCTTGTAATGCTGCTAATTTAGGCATAGAAAAACCGCAACAGCGTTGCGGTTTTTATTTGTCAATTTTGTTCGGCTGTGGCTATAAAATTGTGAAGAATATCTCTTGTTAAAGTTGTGTGAACAACCAAATCGTTTTTTAATGCCTTATAAACATTTGGAGTAACCCCGGTTTTCACTTCGGCTTCAAGATCGTTTTGACCATTTTTTAGATAAACTGGAAAGCCGTTGAGATCTATTATATACCAATTTGCTCCACTGTTTGGTCCACCGAAACGAGCCTCGCTGAAGTTGACATCTTGCCCATATTCAGCAGTGACAGTGCCGTACACACCATCAACACACTGCAGGGTTATTGTAAGTTGTCTTAGGGTGAAATACACCTTGACATTGTGGCTTTTACCATCCGAAAACCTATAACTTTTACCGGTAGTTGGATATTCGGTTCCGTCACTTTGCCCGTCGATGACGACTTCCTTAATGATATATCCGTTACTATAGTCGGGTTTAACATAAAACTCAAAAGTCCCACTTTCGCCATACTTGTTTGACCCGACAACCGATACAGGGGTCGTTGACTCCGAGGAAATACCTGAGTTGAAGCGGTAGACACTTCCCTTTCCGCTGGCCACACTAATTTTTATGGTCACTTTTTTGTTGCAACCGACCAACATGAGTGGCATTGCAAGCAAAAGCACAAGGCAAATTGTAGTTAATGTTTTTACAAATTTTTTCATTTTTTTCTCCTAAAATATATGTTACACATAAATAAAACCTTTGTCAATGAATTACCGCCTACGTAGCACGTAAAGTTAAGGTAGGTCTGCTTCCGCTTCCAGTTATTTGTATGCAGTTGTCCGCCACACGGGTAATTATATTGTATCCCGAAGAATCTTGTCCATCAGCAAACACAAAGAGGTAACCCTGGGTTCCGCCTGGTGAAAGGCCGTCGTCAAAATCATTTTGATCTGCAAACCATCCCACAGCCCCCCAGCTGTTGCCGATGGCCATTCTTAATGCAATTTCCTTGTTGTATGAGCTTTTATAGCTAACATAATTATTATATTGTTCATTAGTTAAGGTAATATAGTAAATGTCATTATAATCCAGTGGCCTTATTGCACCAAATTGATTCCTGTCGTATAGAGACAAGTTTATTTTTATATTATTTCCTTCTATTGCCAAGTTAAAATATATTTGATCATACACAGCATAGACGTTTATGTCGTCATCAACAACATATGTGGTGTCAAACACAGCATGGTAAGACGCATCGTTTTCGTCGCTTGTTGCACCCTTCCACGAGAAGTACCCACTTTGAGGAGCTTCTTCCGCCACAATAAACCCAGCAAAGTAGGTATTTGTCGGCCATGCAATAACTTCAGTTGAAGGCAGTTCTAATAACATACCACTGTCAAGTGAATATCTATCCTTGTTGTATAATTGATTATCTCTCCATACCGAGCCCGACTTATATGTCAAGCGATAATCATTTTCGAAGAACAACTCGTATCCTCCCGTATCTGGGTTATACAAGTAGAAATTGGCTGCTTGTTGGTCGCCTGTTGGACTGACATATTTTGCCACAAGTGCTATATCGCATGTTACTTCATCTCCAATATTTGCGACCGTTCCTAAGCGTGCGGGGTCGCCATTACTATATGAACTTTCAATAGCGTAATAGTTTTCAAACTTAAAGTATTTGATAAATTGATGACTTAGATCTTGACTTGTCAGCTGGTGGCCTGCTGGGACATAGTCTGTTTTAATTTGTGAAGCTCGAGAAGTATATGTGTAATAATCTACTTTATATTGTACTTCACCCGTCCCGGCAGAAATTTGGAAATTGGTCTTAACAAAATCAAAACCTATAATAAGACTATTACTCATGGCCATGCCTGGTCTATAATATGACTTTACATATATTCCATCGGCTACGTATAGCTTCTTATCAAATACCGATATAAAGTTTGTAACAGCTTTATTAGTTTCGTCTAAATATATTACATTGTTAATGAAAGCGAATTTTAATGAAAAACTTTTCTTTTGCCCTGTTTCATCATCATATGTGATAGTAACACTCGAAATAAACTTTTCCTTTGCTAAAGCTCCCAAAAGCACACCAAAGTCTTTACCATATTCACAAGTGGCCGATGTTTGAACACTTTGCTTATTAAATGAATCTTCGGTTAATCCACTGTAAGAATTTGTTTGCGTCATATATGAATAAGTATAATCGGCTGTAATTTTTATGTCTTGGTTGATAGTATAGCATGCGTAGATAGACAACCTGCGTTGGTTTTTGTTGTCCAGCTCAGAAGTTTTTGTAATAATTTTGTTGCTATCAAAGAATGTAGCTTCATTGTATAGACTATAATTGAAGATTTTCCCTGCTTCTATTTTATATATACTTGATGGTTCATATAAGGCCGAACCCGATCTTATGCTGAACCAATTGCAGTAATAGCTTGGAACATATCCAAGTGCACGAACTTGAGGGAGTGAAGGAAATTGTTTGTCAAACAATACGGTAAATGAGACATCTACCCATTCTATATTAGATGATTTTGCATTGTCGAAATTACCAATTCCAACTTCAAATTTTCCATCTTCTTTTCCATATGTAAGCAATGAACTATTATTCAAGTTTACATAAACAGTATATTCCTTTGCGGTGTAGACTGCATAGATAGTTATAGTGTCCAAAGAGAAGTCTATCTCAGGATAATTAGCATAACTCAGCCTTGTTACACATCTTGAGCCATTAAAGTAGTATAAAGAGGTATCGCTTTCAATATCAGAGTTGCTTAAATTGTTTGATAGTTGTTTTGCCTTGTAGCCGAGGAAATTATATCCAGGACGCTCAAGACCCTCAATTCTTAGATCGGTAGTGCCATCAAAAACCAATGAATAGGAATTTTTAACAATATCGTCAAACGTGTCTTGTGTGATTGTAGAAGAACCATTGCTATTTCTGGAATCATTTGCATTTACTGTTATTGTATAAGTCCTCGCTTCCCAAGAAGCATAAAGAGTTATTTCGGTTCCTTCAACTTCGAGAGTTTTTAAAAATTCAGCTGTCAAGACATCGCTACCAATATTTATAGCGTCTTCTCCACCTCTAGACTTGGTCCACCCTTTAAAGTTATATCCAACACGGCTGTAAATGTCGAGCTCTTCTATATTGTGATCAACTTTGAGCTTTGCCTCACTCTCGCTAACTAGCACCACAGGCGAAGAGCCAATCTCTTGCATCAACTGATAGCTCACAGTGTATTCCCTTGCTCCAAAGACAGCATATAAAGTCCAAGTCTCGCCTTCGTTGTATGACATAAAAATCTCTTGTCCTTCTGTATATTCAGCATCAGCGCTCGTTAGATCAGCACCATGTTTTGGTTCGAGTGACCAGCCTAGAAAATCGTAGCCATCTAGTTTGAACTGGTTAGGAGCAAGATTAAATTTGACAAATGAGTATTGAGTACTGGACTCCATTTGGCCAGTAATTTTGCCGTTTAGTTGCTCGGCATATTTATATTCAACCGTGAAGGAGTTGGCGTCCCAATAGGCTTTAAACACATATGACTTAATGCTAAAGTCAGTGAAAGTGTAGGTATATGAATAGCCACTGCCATCGCTAGACGATGATGGCGTCACCTGTTTATTATCCTCTCCATACACAAGCTCGACACGATTGAACTTGTAGCCTGAAATATTGGAAAAAGTTATAGTCAGCGTGTTGCCCACAAATTCAATGCCTTGATTGGCGTTTTGTGCCGACCATGTAAAGTCGCTAGATTGTCCATTGACATTAGAATAATTAATTGTATATTCACCTAAAACGCCTATATCAACAATGGGTTCTCGGGTATATTCCTCCGGTTTTCCACCAATCCAGCTCTCTATGCTAAGACTTGTTGCCGCTCGGTTCATGGAAGCTTCCAAATAGTAGTCGCCTTCATGACTGGTTAGCACGGTAGCAGTCTCATCGACCTCGGCTGTTCCTGAAGGTGTGGCCGAGCACCCATCAAACCTATAACTCATGCTAGCAGTGTTGGTGACGACTATTTTATATGTAACAATGGATTTTTCATTACCAAAGATAGCATAGTAATGGGCGAGGTTTGTGGAATATTTATATATCTTCCCCGTTCCTGGTGCTAAACTTTCAGAGCTCGACGAATTTATATCTTCTATTTTACCCTGCTTGGTGCCATCTAAGACCTCGATGTCATAATAAGCGTCAGGATCGACATCGAAGTTTATTTTCAATATTCTATAACTGATACTTGCAACCTTGACTTCAACATTTTCTAAGACGTTTGCTATTGTTATCTTAAAGCCCTTCGTATCGCTTTGCCACTCAACAACAAGGCCGGTATTTTTAAGACTTGCCTGCGTGTTGCTAGTGTTAAAGATATTAGCTAGAGCCACAAAGTTAGGGCTAATTTGATTGACATCAACCATAAGCCTTGGAGAAACAATTGTATAGTCGGTTTCACCAATTTTAATAATTATGCTGAATATCATGACATCATCTTGCGATGGACGAACAGTATAACTTAATACCGAGCTAGGAGTGAGGTCAAATGTATCACCATAAGTAGCACCTTGATTATCAAGTTCTGCGCTTGCTGTAAGCCTGGTTTCGCCCTCAGCAGCTTCACTGCTTGCATTTGTAAGGGTCAAACTGGCCGTGGTGTTTATGGCCGTTTCGGTAATTTCGACAGCCACATTGGTGTAGCTTGTTATGCTTATAACATACTCATAATCTTGCAAGTCGAAATTGTATGTAAGACTAAGGACAATTGTATATTGTCCATCTTTTTCAATGGTATATTTGTCGGTATTTTGGTCGGTGACGCACGCAGTGTTGCCGCTGAGTTTATAGTATGGTTGGCTACCTTGGGTGTTATATGCCATGGTAAACGACAAAGTGGTTTCACCCACCTTGAAGGTCTTTAAGACATTGTTATTGTGGCTGCCCTTATTTGGAATATATCTATATTCATAGGTCATGCCATAGATGGCATTAGGGTTAATTTTTGCTCCATTTTCGCCGTCGACAAGGCCCTCGCCCTCAATCTGCCCGCTTATTGCCTCGCCGTCTTGAGACAAAGTTAGGCTGTGGGTATATGGCATTGGGTTGAGCTGTAAAGAAATGGTGGCCGAAAGCTTTTTCTGGCTTAAACCTTGGCTTATTGCCTGACTCAATGTCAAGGCAATGGTTAGATTGTTATCCTCTTGGGTAATTTGATATCTGTCCCCATTTGTTTCGCCCGAAAGTGTCAATACCCCATTTTCAATCTGCCCAGTCAGGGTTATTTCATGGCTTTGGCCATCGTCGTCGTAAAGAGTAATTGTGATGACTCCAACGAAGAACCCAGCATTGGTAAATACCTTAAATGTCAACTCTTCGTTTTGCAGAGTGTAGGCCGTATATGCATACACGTCTGGTGGATTGTAGTTCCACGTAGGCTGCCCAGCGGTGGAATATTCGCCGTATTTTCCGCTTACATTTGAACCGGTGTATGAAATATGATCATACAGTGGCAGGTCTCTTTCGTCTGATGTTGTTGAGTTAATTTGCACAGCATAGACTTCACGATGATAGTGAGCGTACAGATCAACATCCTCTTCATCTTGGTTGATGTGCCCGGCGTCTCTCTTCTCGCCATCTATATGGAAGTCGCCATAGGTGTCGACTGTGAAATCTGCCGCCGTCCACCAGCCGTCGAAGATGTACTTTTCTCCGCTATTGCCTTCGGCGTTTAATACAGGAAGTTCACCATAACTCTTGTTATATGCCACTTCAAGCGTAATGTCATTAAAACTTGCGCCGACAGCAGCATTGTTGTAGTCTTGGGCATAGGTGATTGTGGTTATGTTGTAGGTAAAACCTTGAACCTCTTTATCGGTATATTTATCAATATTTCCATGAAGATTGATCTTGGTTATGTGTGGTTCCCACTTTAAGTAAACTATTATGTTTTGGGTAAAGTTAAAAGTTTTTTGACCTTCTTCAATTTGCTCGGTCAACTCAATTCCACTTCCCGTGTTTTCGCCCAAAAACCAGCCCTTGAATTCATATCCCTTAATCCTGTAACTTTGAAGTTTATTTGGATCAAGCAAATTGCTGATAGGTTGATCATATGTTGCTGGTCGATGTCCATTTTCATCTTCTATAGGTTGAAGTTTTACTTCGTCGTCCATTATATAGTGAACAAAGAAGATTGTGTACTCGTTAGCTTTATAAACGGCCACATATTTATATGTTGTAATGGTGGACTCATAACTGTTTGAGTTTCCTACATATTTACCAACAGGCTCGCCTTCCAAGTCTGTAGGGTCGACATTTTGAATGACTAGGTCGCTGCCATCTTCCATTTTGTAGCCCTGGCAAGTGTAACCTGTCTTGGTTGGCAAAGAAATTTGCTCTTTATGGTAGAAGTTTTCAAAGCCAAGGCCGGCAGGATTGCGGTTGAAGGTATCAATATCATAGCCATAGCCATAGAAATGATAGAAATTGCCAAGCGACGTTTTTCCATCTTCGTCGTATAGTTCAATCTTGTAGTACAACTCGGTGATACAAAGGTCTTTGAGTTTTATGGCACAATATTCTTTTGAGACTGTAAAGCTGTACGAGGTGGTGATCCCCTCTTCACCTTTTAAGACTTCACTTTCGACAATGTCTTCATAAGCACTATCTTCGCCTTTCTTTCCCAGCACTAGCGATGCTTGAGTAAAGAGGTAACCTTTTGGAGCGGTCAGGTCAACTTTATAACCTCCTGCTTCCTCAGTTATGTTGAGTTCGTAACCATTGGCTGACCTTTTTATATCTGCAAAAGGAACATCTTCGACAGGAAGAAACTCAATCCAGTCGGTTGAAACATTGCTTGCAACAAAGGTGTTACGAAGAGTCACTTCAAGACTGATTGAATTTGCAAGATTATAAGTGGATAAAATATATTCGCCATCAAATGCCGCAGGTTTTGTTACTGTTCTAGACACATTGTCAGTCGTGTCTAATTGGTCTGCATAGGTGTAAAAGCCATTTCTACCTGTCAAGGACTTTGCAGGGAGAACACTGCCGGAGTAATCAATTGGGGCAGTTTCTCGGTGACCGCTTTCATAACTAATAAGTGGTGAGCTGGCTGGATGTTCGCTGTCATAAGTTTGGCTGGTATGACCATCGACCTTACACAAATAAGCGTCTTTAATAAGGACTATAGCAAGGTAAAAATATCTAAATTGAGTATAAAAACCATTTCGAAGTTTAACAAAAGCAATGGAAATGTTTTTATACGAATAGGTATACAGACCAAAGAAATAGTAATGTGTGTTAGTTACAGATTGTTCGGGATAAACATAATCGGTGTAATGTCTATCAATGTAATGCACATTACCAGTGAGGACATCCAGCTGAGGAATCATTGCCTTTTCGGCATCGTTTAATGAATCATAGTCTCTAAACGAAAGGCTGTCTAAGTTGACATCAAGCTTAAATGTGCTTGTTCCCACGCCAAACTCGTCAACCTCTATTGTCGGCTCGGCAAGGTCGGCATCTTTGGTGATTCCTGTGGTGGCGTCCACACGTGAAGTACTTTGCACTCTTCTTTCTTCACCTAGCTCAGGAACATTAGTTAAAGTCGATTGAGCCATTTTTGTCTGAGCGACAATTTTCAAAATTCGCTTGTCTTGCCCGTCAATTTTTACAAGAACAGTTCTTTGGTCGCTGTCAAGGCAAAGGTCGACTTTGGCATTTTCGGCCAGTTTTTCCCCTCTAAAATTGTAAACGTTGTACTGCCCATTATCCTTTGTAAAGTACAGGCCAAGGCCCATAAAGACATAGTCGGCATATTCGGTGGCAAAGTTATCTATTTTTTGCACTTCGCCCGAGGTCTTTATGAGGTAATAATCGCTGCCGTCAAAGCCCACAGCCGCCTTTTCGGCAAAAGGAGAAATTCTTGTGAACCACTTGTCGGTTACGGCTTCACCCTTCATGTTTAACACGGTCTTTTGGCCCATGACAGTGGTCAGAACTGCCCCGTCTTCACTTCCCGAGGTCACCTTTTCGCCGAGGCTGGTCTTTATGTAGGTGCTGTTGACGTCACCCGAAAATGACACTTTAGACGAACTTTGACCACCGCTTGTCACAAGCTGCTTGCCGTCAAACCCGACGATGACTCCTTGCTGAACATAGTCATAACTTACCACTTTTACTAGCGTGGTCTGCTTTTTTACAGTGTCAATGGAATAGTATGTAATAGTCTGCTTGTCTTCATTGATGGTGGCCTTTTGGTCAATCTTGGTGTCGACAAGGGCAAAATAATCTTCCAAATTGGTGGCAACTGGTCTTAGCACACCCTCACTTTCAACCGTCAGTTCTACCCCGGTCTTGGTGTCGTAGACAAAGTATGACAAAAGATATTTATTGCCGGCATTTTCAATGGTATAGTCATTATTTGTAAGGGTGCATCTTTCAATCAAAAACTTGGTATTGTCAATGTTAAATGCACGATAATATTCGGTCAAGAAATACTCGACCTTGGTGACCACACTCACCACATTTTTGTTTGCAGACTGCTCACTGACATTGGCAAAAGTCTTTATGACCTTGCCATCTTTCAGCGAAAAGATATCTAATTTTTGGCTATATGTCAGCGACAAATACTTGCCGCACAAAGTGCCGTCTATAAGGTCACTTTCAACACTGACTTCAACCACTCTTTCAAGGCTTTCGCAGTCATATACGGCCAAAACCAAGGCTTGACTTAGGTTGTTTGTTAAGGCCAGCACCCCGTCACCATTGGACTTTACCATAACATGGTTATCCGAGAAATTTACAGTTGCGTTTCTCAACAAGCACAATAAACTTCCGTCCTTAAGGTTAAATAGTAGATTGCCGTCGTCCCCTTCCAAAAGAGCCACGTGCCCTTGAATTTTGAGTATTTTTACAAACGGACTTGTAATATTTACATAGGCGTGATTGAGTCTTGAATAAATTTTGTAGCCTTGGCTTAATTGGTTAAACGAAACAATGTAGTTATCGGTGTAAAGCTGAACTTCACCAGGCTGCATATCACTTGGCAATTCATCAATGTCTAGACTTTCACTTTGAGGAGAAACAGTCTGGTTATTTACGTATTGCCCGAATCTTATCTGCGAACGAGTAAGCCCTTTGCTTTGAGAGGTTATGATAAAATAAATGCCAACGCCCATGCCGATGACAATGACTGTAATGAGCAGTGCTATCAGCGTAATATTAATCACTCTTTTTTTCTTCGCAGTAGTAACCATAAATTTTTCTCCAATATATTAATACATATATAAGTTTATCAAATTACAAATAAAAGCACAAACAATTTAGGCCCTCTAGAAAAAGTTTTTAATAAAATTCAAAGCCGGTTTGCAGCACTATTTTACCCCACTAAAAAACGCAAAATTGGCATCTTAAACATTGAAAAAACAGCTCATTTTCTTTAAAAACAAGTAAAAATGCGAAAAATAGCCACTTTTAGTTTCTCCATTTTTCGACAAAAAATTCTTTTTTACCTATATATAAAATATTTAATAATTATAAATACAAGGCACATTCCACCAATAATTGGATAGACTATGTCAATAATTTTACCAAAACCAAGAAAGCTTAGTGTAAAGCCAAGAGCCATAGACACAACCACCGAGGCCTTATATTTAATATTGGTGCTTAAAATTTTGCTAGCCCCATAACCAGTAGAAATAAGAGTGGTTAGAATGCAGGCCACCATGACAAAGCCATAAAGATAGGCAAACCAGTCTCCCACCTTGGAAGCCAAGGTGAGCATTGGCATTTCACCACCTTGACCAAACAGCATGAGAGCCAGCAGAGCTACTAAAAGGGTAACTGAAATAAACAAACCAATAAAGAAGCTGGTAGAAATTCTTTCTTTTTTGCTATTTAGCCCCTCTCCGATCTCAGCAAGAAGAGGTTCGGCTGTAAGAATGTTCATTCCAACATACAATAGTGGCATATAAACAAGCCCCATATCAAAAAGCTTTCCACCAACATTCGTCACATTGCCTTTCATGGTTAGCACAATAAACATAACAAACATTGCAACTATCATAACAAGAGACAAGACAAAGTTTGCCACATACACACCCGATTTAAAGTAAAGCAAATAGAGAGTGCAAAGTAGCAAAGCCACAACCTTAATTAATAGGTCCATTTTAAGTGACGGAAAAACCGATCTTATCGCCACCCCAAGACCGGCAAACATGGCCGAGCATATGGCAATTTGGCATATGAAAATTACAACAGTGTATATTTTCTCAAAATCATTAATTTTGCTTGTTTTGGCCGTTTTGAAGCCGTTTTTCACATTAAAACTTTCAATTTTGCGTTTTTTATCAGTCAATTTAAAAATAATATAAGAAAAAAGTGTAAACAAGAACCCTACCAAAAGGCAGAATAAGACCGACAATTTTCCATGCGACAAGAAAAAGGTGGTAATCTCTCTACCGCTAGAAAAACCCACCCCAATGATAGCCCCCGTTATCGACAGGCCCAGCATACAAGCCTTTTTGGTCATACTAAACCTTATGAAAACTTCCAAGTTGCATATGAGCCTTCGACAAATGACGACAAAAAAAAAGAGGCAACTCGCCTCTTTAGTTATTTTTGTTATTTTGCTTCGTCAACATAGATGATTCTTCCGCAGTTCTCGCACTCAACCATGCCATTGTTTTTAAGTTCGGAGAGTCTGCCCGCAGGTATTCCCATCCTGCACCCACCGCAGCTTCCACGATTCTCTTTTACGAACACTGGGAAAATGTTGTTCTCTTTTTTGGCAGCATACTTTGCAAGAAGTTTTGGATCCACCTTGGCCTTTTGCTTGATAAGCTCTTCCTTAAGCCTCTTGACCTCGGGTTCAATTTTGGCAATCTCTCCGGCGCAGGCCTCCCTGTAGGCTTTGAGCTTTTCACTGTTGACCTTGATGTTTCTAAGTATTGAATCAATCTCACGATTGGTTGCATTGATTCTTCCGGCCATGGCTGAAATGTTGTTTTCGAGGGTCTCGCCTTTTTGTGCCAGGCTCTTAACTTCGTTTGCCAAACTTGCTAGGTCTTCATTCTTGACCTCAGCCAACTTTTTTTGTAGTGTCTCAAGCGCACTAACAAATTCGTTGTAAAGCTGGGTGGCCTTGTTGTATTGATTGGTCAGGTTGGCAGCAGTGTTCTCAAGTTTTAGAAGTGTGGCCTGATCGGCCTTAATCAGTTGCTGCATTTGAGCTCGCCCCCTGTAGCTTGCACTGTTATTTAGTTCCCTCTCCATTTTCCTTAGTGTGAAATCAATCTCTTGGTATCTAATTATTTCTTGCATGGCTCTCTCCTTCATAAAGCTTAAATAAAATTTTCTCCGAACGCGCCAACCTCTCTTCTAGCGGCACACTCTTCTTTTCTTTCAAAATTCCTTTTCGGGTCTCAATGTCATGTAGCAGGTATTGCCTAAAATCCTCCGAGCGAAGGTCAAAGTTAGTCAAACCATACTCTATTTCCATCGGAGTGAGTTTTTGCACACGGTTTGACTTTTTTGCTTCTATGGTATTATAAAACTTATTTTTGTCTTTTACAATAAAATCTTTGGTTATTTTAAATTTATGGCTGACTAGATATTTTCTAAGTTCGATTACGTTTTGGGCGGGCTGCAAAATGTAGTGGTCAACCTTAGGCGAGCCTTTTTCCAAAATTTTTATAATCTCGTATCCGCCCATGCCAGCCACAACGGCCAGGTCGACCTCGCCACTTTTTAAAACCGCCAGTCCGTCACCGACCCTACACTCAATTTGTTTTTCCAAGTTGTACCTTTTTGACAAATTTCGCGTTTTTTCGATGGACAGGCTGCTGATATCGGTGGCTAATACTTTTTTTGCACGTTTTTCTTCAATCAAAAGTTTGGCAAGATAGCCGTGGTCGGCACCGATGTCGGCCACCACGCCGCTTGGTAGGTTTATAAGCTCGGCAATGGCCTTTAGTCTTTTGACCGCTCGCATCAGTTATCCAAAAAGTCCTTCAATTTTTTAGACCTTGAAGGCTGGCGAAGCTTTTTAAGTGCCTTGGCCTCAATCTGACGAATACGCTCACGAGTGACGTTGAATTCTTTGCCGACTTCCTCAAGGGTTCGAGGATGACCGTCGTCAATGCCGTAACGCAGCATGATGACCTTTTGCTCACGAGGGGTCAAGGTGTTTAAAACGTCCAGAAGCTGCTCTTTCAACATAAGGTTGGTTGCACTTTCAGCAGGATTGGCCGCTGTTTCGTCTTGCAGGAAGGTTCCAAGGTTGCTGTCTTCCTCTTCGCCAACAGGCGTGTCGAGCGAGACAGTTTCCTGAGCAATTTTTTGAATGTCGCGAACCTTGTCTTCGCTGATGCCCATTTCTTTGGCAATTTCCTCGGTGGTTGGCTCACGGCCGAGGGTCTGAGTGAGGTTTCGCGAAACACGTACCTGCTTGTTGATGGTTTCGACCATGTGCACAGGAATACGAATGGTCCTGGCCTGGTCAGCAATGGCACGAGTTATCGATTGGCGAATCCACCAGGTGGCGTAGGTCGAGAACCTAAACCCCTTGGTGTAATCGAATTTTTCAACGGCCTTCATCAACCCGAAGTTACCTTCTTGGATAAGGTCCAAGAAAAGCAGCCCGCGGCCAACGTATCTTTTTGCAATGGACACAACCAGCCTTAGGTTGGCCTCCGAAAGTCGGCGTTTGGCGGCCTCGTCACCATTTTGCATCTCGACAGCCAGTTCAACTTCCTCGTCGGGCGAAAGCAAAGGCACTTTTCCAATGTCTTTAAGGTACATCTTGACAGGGTCGTCGATATTGGCCTTGTTCATGAGCTCTTCAATCTCGTCGTCGCTTTGAACAATGACGTTTTCGATCATCTTTACGCCGCTGCTTTGGATGCGGTTGAAAATTTCATCAATTTCCTCAGGGTCGACGCGTTTTGAGAAGCGGTCAACCACATCTTCCATGTTGATGCTGCCGCTGCGACGGCCTTCTTCGATGATCTTGTTAATTTCT
The DNA here is from genome assembly GCA_947626955.1 of uncultured Clostridia bacterium. GTDB lineage: Bacteria > Bacillota > Clostridia > Christensenellales > UBA1242 > UMGS2069. Next base: position 41,171 of record CANQUB010000005.1, read on the forward strand.
GCTTCAATTTTTGCGTTAATTGCCATTATAAATCCACCTTTTTACTTTTGATATTTGAAATTAGCTGCTTCATTTGCATTAAAAGCTGTTGCCTGTGCTCTTTGTCAGGCTCGGTCTCAAGCTGACGGGTAATTTCTTCAATTTCCCTTTCGGCATGGGCCTTATATATAAGATACACGCAGTCTTTGAAATAATTTTCGTCGTTTTCGCTGTTGCGATTCTTATATATATAATTGATAATCTCGCTGGCCTCTTCGTCTAGCCGTGGCTGGTCAGTGCTCTCGTCATTTTCGCCCTCATCGTAAACAGCGTATTTTTCATAAAATGCTTGCGGCAGCTGCCCTTCGGGCACAGTCTTGTCCAGCTCGGTTATTGTCTTATAAAACTCCACACGCTCGTTTGTGAAATATTTTGAGATGTCGGTTCTAAAAAACGCGTATGGTTTTTTGTAGAGCATACTCGAAAGTATGAACTTCTCGGCCTGAACCCGGCTTCCGTCTACTGGGACTCTTTGCCGAGTCGGCTTTGTCTCGGCGGTCAACACCCCCGCAACCTTAGGTTTTTCGGGCGTTTCGGCCTGCTCGGTAGTGAGCTGCCTGCGTACAAAATCCTTCATGACCGAGGCAATTTCGCTGACCTTGTCGATGTATACTTCTTGCTCAACTTCGCTTAGAGTCTTCAAAACAGCAATGGCTTCGTTTAGATATTTGCTGCGGCCCTCGGACGTGGTCAGGTCGTGGCCTTTCTTCAAAAATTCGAACTTGAAGTCGGCCAGAGGCAGGGCTTTTTGCATGAGTTTGCGATAGCCGTCTGCCCCATAAGTGTTGATGACATCGTCAGGGTCGAGCCCTTCGGGCATGGTCATGACATATACGTCCAGGCCGTGGTCTTTCAAAATGTCAAGCCCACGCAATGTGGCTTTTTGCCCCGCCGTGTCGCCGTCGTAACAAATGTAGACTTTGTCGGTGAAGCGCTTTAAAAGCTTGGCCTGTTCACTGGTCAGCGACGTTCCCATGCTGGCAACCGCCGTTGTAAAGCCTGCTTTATGCAAACTTACAACGTCCATTTGACCTTCGACCACAATCAGCGGGTCAATTTTATTGCCGCTTTGCATCTTTTCTTTCTTCACAAGGTTGAGCGCATAGAGGTTTTTGCTCTTAGAAAAGACTGGCGTGTCGGCTGTGTTTATGTATTTGGCGCGGTCGGGATGGCTTTCTAGCGTTCGTCCGCAAAAAGCAATGACGTTGTTGGCCGTGTCTATGATTGGAAAGACCACTCGTCCACCAATGGCGTCGTATGGGCGGTCGTCCTTAAATTTGATGACCCCAGCTTTTTGCATTTCGTCAAGGGTGTAGCCTTTGCTTTTTAAAAAGGTAATAATTTCGGTAAAATTTAGCGAAAAACCAAGACCAAAACGGCGGGCAATTTGCGGAGAAATTTTGCGTTTTTCAAAGTACAAAATTCCGTTTTTTGCCTCGGGACTTTTTAGGTTCTCGACATAGTGGTAGGCGGTGTCTTTCAAAAGGGCAAGCAGCCTGTCTTTTTCCTTCTTTCTTGCCTGGATATTACCCTCGTCGGTGTAGCCCGAAAATGACGGAACTTCCATGTGCGCCATGTCGGCCAGCATATGCACAGCCCCCATAAAATCTAGGCTTTCGATCTCGCGAACGAACTTAATTACGTCGCCACCAACGCCGCAGCCAAAGCAATGATAGAATTGGCCCTCATCGTTTACCACAAAAGAAGGAGTTTTTTCATGATGAAAAGGGCAACGCCCCCAAAAGGCTCTACCCCGCCTTTCTAGCGGCACATATCTAGAAACAACCGACACAATGTCGTTCTTAGCTTTAAGTTCCTCAAGGAACTTTACCATGTTATTGTTGTCCACTTGCTACCTACTCTTTCGTTAATATTATCCAAAAAATGTGCTTATACAATAGATAATACGACACAAATTGCAAATTGTCTTTTTTTTGTTTGTAAATTTTTTATTTTTTTCATGCGCTGGTATCAAGCAATGTAATAGTTTTTGTAATTATTTTAAAATTTCAACTATTACCTTCTTTTTATTTGACAAACTAAGTTTTATTTAGCATAATAATTGTAATCAAAAAATAGTGAGGAAAATTATGGCAAAATTTAGAATTGAACAAAGCAAAGTCAATGCAAAAAGTGTTAATCGCACAATAAGGATGAAAGAGGAAACCTTCGACAAGCTGATGAAACTCAGCTCCGAAAACCATACCTCTTTCAACAAAGTCGTCCTCGAATGCATTGAGTACGCGTTAAAGCATATGTAATTTTTTTTTGCGAGGACCCATTTCCCCTCGCGCTCCCATTTTAAAAAGAGCGGTTAGCAAGCTAACCGCTCTTTTTGAACATGTAATGCAAGGCTAACGCTCTTTTTGTTCCGCATCGCTTGCGATGCGTTCCAACTTTTACGATGTAAACCTATAATCATTTGCTACTTTACAAGCACCGCAGTCTTTTTGTTAACATCGTTTGTTACTGCGTGGCTCCCCCTCGACGGAGGGAGCCACAAAATCCTCGCACGGAGTGCGACGCCCTAACTTTTCACTTTTCACTCATCACTTTTCACTTACATTCGCTACCCTAGGGGCTAAATTTATGCCTAGAACGAGGCAGCATAAAAAAACCAGGCAGGGTCGTATATAGACATACGACTCCCTGTCTGGTTTTTTTAGGATAACAAAGTTCTAGGTATGAAGTTAGCCCCTAGGGTAGCGAATGTTGGCTTGGGCAGCCGCCAACCTCGCAATAGGTACTCTAAATGGTGAGCAAGAAACGTAGGTCAGGCCGACACGGTGACAAAATTCGATTGTCGCAGGGTCACCACCATGCTCGCCGCAAATACCACATTTAAGATCTTTGCGAGTCGAACGTCCTAGCTTAACAGCCATGTCAACAAGCTTTCCAACGCCATTTTCGTCGATACGAGCAAATGGGTCTTGCTCAAAGATCTTCTTTGCGTAGTAGTCTTTGAGGAACTTGCCGGCGTCGTCACGGCTGAAGCCGTAGGTCATTTGAGTAAGGTCGTTAGTACCAAAGCTGAAGAACTCAGCAGTTTCGGCGATCTTGTCGGCAGTTAGAGCTGCACGAGGGATCTCGATCATTGTTCCCACTTTGTAGTGCATATCAACCTTGGCTTTCTTGATAACCTCGTCGGCAGTCTTGACGATGTAGTCACGCACATAGTCAAGCTCTTTCTTTTCGCCAACAAGTGGAACCATGATTTCAGGAGTGATGTTGTAGCCTTTTTCCTTCTTAACCTTGATGGCAGCCTCTATTATTGCACGGGTTTGCATCTCAGCAATTTCAGGGTAAGTCACGCACAGACGGCAGCCACGGTGACCAAGCATTGGGTTGAACTCGTGAAGATATTCAACAGTGGCCTTAAGCTCGCTGAACTTGAGGCCCATTTCCTTTGCAAGCTCACGAATCTCGGCGTCGGTGTGAGGCAGGAACTCGTGAAGAGGTGGGTCGAGCAAGCGGATGGTTACAGGGTTGCCTTTCATCTCTTTGTAGATACCCTCAAAGTCTTTACGCTGCATAGGAAGAATCTTTTCAAGGGCTTTCTTTCGCTCTTCTACAGTCTTAGACACGATCATTTCACGAACGGCCATGATACGGTCAGCCTCGAAGAACATATGCTCGGTGCGGCAAAGTCCAACGCCCTCAGCACCGAATTCATAGGCTTGTTTAGCGTCACGTGGGTTGTCGGCATTTGTTCTAACGCCAAGTGCACGATACTTGTCGGCCCAAGCCATGATCTTGCCGAAGTCGCCCGAAAGCGATGCAGGCACGCTTGGAAGTTGTTCGCCGTAAACGTTACCGGTAAGGCCATCGATGGAGATGTAGTCTTTGTCGGTGTATTTCTTTCCGTTTACTTCGATGTATCTCTTTTCTTCGTCTACATGTACAGCTGAGCAGCCCGAAACGCAGCAAGCACCCATACCACGAGCCACAACGGCTGCGTGCGAGGTCATACCGCCGCGGACGGTCAGGATGCCCTGAGCTTTAGCCATACCTTCGATATCCTCAGGAGAGGTCTCTAGGCGGACAAGCACAACCTTCTCACCTGCTGCGGCACGCTCAATGGCCTCAGCTGAAGAAAAGCAAACCTTTCCCGAAGCTGCACCAGGCGATGCTGGAAGGCCTTGCGCGATAGGCTTTGCATTTTTCAATGCGGCAGGCTCAAATGTTGGGTGAAGCAAACTATCTAGCTGCTTTGGCTCAAGGTGCATAAGAGCGTCTTGCTCGGTCCACATTCCAGCCTTAACCATGTCTACAGCAATCTTCAAAGCTGCGTGTGCGGTACGCTTACCATTACGTGTTTGAAGCATATAGAGCTTGCCATGCTCGATGGTGAACTCCATGTCTTGCATATCTTTGTAGTGCTCTTCAAGAGTCTTGCAGATGTGCTCAAACTGCTCATAAACGGCCTTGTTTTGCTTTTTAAGCTCGGCGATTGGGCTTGGGGTACGGATACCAGCAACGACGTCCTCACCCTGGGCGTTCATAAGATACTCGCCGTAAAGCTTGTTTTCGCCGGTTGCAGGGTTACGAGTGAAGGCAACGCCTGTTCCGCAGTCTTGACCCATGTTACCAAATACCATGGATTGAATGTTTACCGCTGTTCCCCACGACGATGGGATGTCGTTCATGCGGCGATAAACGATAGCGCGTGGGTTCTCCCAGCTCCTGAACACAGCCTCAACTGCAAGTATCAGCTGCACTTTAACATCTTCTGGGAAGTCGGTTTTGAGCTGCTTTTTGTAAAGAGCTTTGAACTTTTTAACAATCTCGCGCATATCATGCTCGTCGAGCTCGGTGTCTAGCTTAACACCTTTGTTGTGCTTTGCATGGTCAAGGATGTCCTCAAAAAGTGGCTTTGGAACTTCCATAACGACGTCGGCAAACATTTGAATAAACCTGCGATAGCTGTCGTAAGCGAAGCGAGGATTGCCGGTAAGTGCGGCCAGTCCTTCAACTGTTTCGCTGTTGAGACCAAGGTTTAGGATGGTGTCCATCATGCCAGGCATTGACGCACGCGCACCCGAACGAACCGATACAAGTAGAGGGTTTTTCTTGTCCCCAAACTTCTTGCCGGTTTGTTTTTCAAGGTCAGCAAGGTTTTTAAAGATCTCCTTTTGGATATTGTCTGCAATTTTACGGTTATCAGCATAATATTGTGTGCAAGCCTCGGTAGTCACGGTGAAGCCTTGAGGGACAGGAAGACCAATGTTGGTCATTTCTGCAAGGTTAGCACCCTTACCGCCAAGGAGTTCACGCATATCGGCTCTACCTTCAGCAAACTTATAGACGTATTTTTTTGCCATATGTTTCTCCTTATTGTTATAGTGTTTTCACGCTTTTTATTATACAATAGCCACCAAGTTAATAGCAAATGCTTTTTGAAATTTTTTGTTTTTTTGCGAGGGGCCATCGCCCCTCGCGCTCCCATTTTAAAAAGAGCGGTTGGCCAAATTGCCAACCGCTCTTTTTGAACTTGTAGTGCAAGGCTAACGCCATTAAAATAAAAATGAAGTTAATTCTCCTGCCCTATGTAGACGGAGGAGCTGGCACACTGCTCCTTGTCGCGGCTGATGAGGATAAAAAGTAGCGAGCATAACTGTTCGCTACTTCATTTCTCGCACGAAGTGCGACGCCCTAACTTTTCACTTTTCACTCTTCACTTTTCACTTCTATATTGGATAGCAAATATCATAGCTTCTATATTCTCTCACAGGCTGATCCCTTACGTCCATCACATACCCCCACCGCCTCTTGTCTATATAGGCGGTCTCGGCGCTTGTGCTATTTATATTACTTATATCTTCTATCCCTGGCTGCTCTGGATTACTTGGATCGCCTATTACTAATCCACCTGTTCCTCTTTGAATAATATGGGCGGTAATTGTAATACTACTTGTTATCGTACCTGAAGTGCTAGTACTCCAGCTGCTCAATGTGTATGTGACTGCATTTGTTCCTGTCCCATTTGTCCATGTAAGTCTTACCGTTTGACCATCGCTAAATTTTATAGTGTAAGTTTCTGTAAATTGCAATGCTAAAGTAGAAGCCCCATTGGTGATTGAGTATGTGGTTCCTGACACAACTGTAATTTGAGAAGCTGAAAAGCCTGGCGAAATAGCAGGTTGACCAACATCTACTATTGGCATAATTTCAACACCACCCAAAGATGTCATTCTAGTTATTGAAGTAGCAAACGATACTACTGGTGCACTTGTGAAATAAACTGGCAAGGTAGAGTCTGATGTTAAAGTTTTACTACTAGTACCAGCACTGCCGTAACTAGAAAACACATAACCTGTATTGGCTCTAACATAAAGATGGGAAAAAACAGTATCACCAGCCCATATAGCGTACCAAAATCCCTGATAACTTAGCTTCGTTCCACTAGGCACATATTTGATTATTTGTGAAGAGTAATCTTTATTATTTAGACTTACTTCTCCCATATTTGACTGTGGCCCCACGCTTATAGTTAGTTTTATCGAATTAGTCCTTAATATATTTGCAGTTATATCAACATTCCCTCTTACGGTGCCCGACGATGAAGAGAAGCTAGCCAAATAATAGTATCCACTTGCTGTAGCAGTGGCTGTATTGACAGTTCTTGTAGCAATTAATGTTCCACTGACTGGTTCATAGAAAGAAATTGATCCACTTGTTAAACCAACTAATGTCTTGTATGTCGTCCCATATTTTACCGAAAGAGTGGATGTGGTTGCCCAAGTACCCCATGAAGAAGAATTTGCCAAACTAAATGATATTGTATACGTAGATCGACTGCTCCTTGTAAATACGGCATAAATGTATGTCGTTCCCGTAACCGTTACTGATGTCGTTGTAGTATTTGAGGTCGATGATGTTGACCATCCCTTAAAGCTATATGTATAATCGTCGTCATCACTATCTGCTGTTGCCATTCTTGTATAGCCTCCAACTGATACACTTGAGGATGATAGCGAAATGCTCGTTCCATATGAACAACTTATACCCGCTGTTGAGTTTACACTTCCATATGCATATGAAGATGAAGTGGATACACTAAAATAAACATAATACGATCTCGTGCTCGACGTAAAATATGCGATTATGCTCATATTACTTGTAATAGTTCCACTAGAAGAACAACTCCAATAACTGAATGAGTATGTTGTTGATGGAGACGAAGTATTTGCCGAAGCCGTTATATCGGTTGTACCGATGGTTAGTTTGCTTCCACTGGTTGAATATGAAGTGTTATAAGTTACTGAAATTGAGCTTCGGCTAACGCTACCATATGAGCTTGGTGAAGCCGAAATGCTTACCGTATAGTACCTGGTAGATGCAGAGAAAGTAGCAGTAATTGTGGTAGCCCCTGTAATTGTCCCACTGTCCGAGCAGCTCCAGCTGGTGAATGAAAATACCTGGGTATCTGAAGGGTCTTTTGGTGTGGCTATAATGTCAGTTGAACCAATGGTAAGAGTACTTCCACTTGTCGAGTAGGCCGTTCCATAAGGCACACTTATGCTAGATCTTGAAACACTACCATATGTGCTGCTGTTGACAGTTATCGTCACCGTATAACTTCTTGTAGATTGGGTAAAGTCGGCACGAATGGTAAGGTTTCCATTAACCGTCGTTCCGCTTGCCAAATTGGAGTTGGCTGTAACATTGTACCACTTAGAAAATGTATAGTTGTATTGTGGCGTAGCTTGGTTTGCTGTGGCGGTAACTGTGGTTGATCCAATAGTCAACTTTGAACCATTCATTGTTATTTCAGTCCCATATGGAACACTTGAAACGCTTGTTGGGTTTACACTACCATTAGCCCCGGCGTTAATGGTCACCGTATACTTTTGCGTATCACGGCTAAAGTCGGCACGGATGGTCATAGCTCCACTTACTGTAGTGTTCTCAAAGGCCTTGCCAGCAGTAACGTTATACCAGCTTGAGAACGAGTAGTCATACTGCGCTGTATCGGTGGTTGGAGTGGCGGTTATAGAAGTCGATCCAACGCTCAGTGTTGTTCCGCTATAGGTTATGCTTGTTCCATAAAGTGCTGTAACGCTGTCACTGCTCACTGTTCCATATGAGCTTGCAGTTATGGTAATGGTGTAGCTTCTAGTTGAACAAGTGAATTTGGCCTGTACTGTAAGATCGCCAGTAAGCTCAGTTCCATTGACAAAGGCCTTGCTGGCAGTTACATTGTACCAGCTTGAGAATGCATAGTTGTATTGCGCTGTAGCCGTTGTGGCTGTGGCAGTGACCTTGGTTGTACCCACCGTCAGTACTGCCCCGCTATAGGTTATGCTGGTTCCGTATGGTACATCCGCCACGCTGGTCTTATCCACACTTCCGTATGTACCATTATCTACAGTTATTGAGACTGTATAGGTCTTGGTTGCCTCAATATCGAAAGTGGCACGGATGGTAATATTCCCACCTATGCTGCCCGAGGCTCCTAGGTCTTTTGCCTCGGTTACATTGTACCACTTGGTAAATTTAAACGAATATTGAGGGTTATTTGTAACAAGGGTTACTCCCACAGTCTTCGCGGTTGAGAGGTTGAGGGTGAACACTGCCCCGCTGGTGCTCCAGGTGGTACCGTATGGTACCGAGGTAATCTCGGTGGTATTTACATTACCGTATGCTGTATTGTTTGTAGTAAAGGTAACGGTATAATTTCTTACCGTGGCATTGAAGTTGGCTGTTACCGTTAATGCCCCATTGACCGAACCATTGTTTGGTATTGTCCAGCTGCCAAAGCTATAGGTATATTGTGCAGTTTGGGTCTTGGTATTTGCAGTTACCACTGTACCGTTGATGTCTACCTTGTTGCTAGAGGTTCCAACCTTTATAGTTGCACCGTATGGAACATCTTCTACTGAGGTTTGGCTAACAGTTCCTCTTGTAGCGTCATTTACTGCAACAGTTATGGTATATGTTACCAAATCTCTCTTAAAGTTTACCTGTATAGTGGTATTAGCCTGTACTGTACCAGTATCCGCACCCCATGAGGTGAACGAATATTTATACTGTGCCCCTGCTGCTTGTGGAGTGGCGGTAATGGCTACTGTGCCACCATTTTCAGGCTTGGTAAATGTCAAAACATTACTTTTTGTTGTCCAGGTTGTGCCATAAGGAAGGCTTATCTTGTTTTGAGCATTTACATTATTAACACTTCCCCAACCTGACTCACTTATTACGAATGTTACGTCATAACTTCTTCTAGTACGGGTAAATGTTACCGTTATGCTAGTTGCGTCTTGCACTGTTCCAGTTGCACTAGTCCAACTGGTGAAAGCGTAACTAAATTCGCTAGTGGTGTCATGAGGATTAGCAGTAACTGTAACCGTTCCACCATTACTTGGTTTTGTGAAAGTTAACTTGTTTGTTGAGTTAGTCCAGGTTGTACCATAAGGTACGGTTATCTTGTTATCCGCAGCATCCACCGTTCCGTAGCCAACTTCTTTAATTACAAAGGTAACATCATACTCATTAAGTGTACGGGTAAAGTTTACATTAATGCTAACAGCTCCCTCAACTTTTCCAGTTGGTGTTCCCCAGTTGTCGAATTTATATGTATA